>JAWXBD010000154.1:0-4046 GCA_034439815.1 Phycisphaerae bacterium | reverse complement strand
GCCGGAAGACCCCCATTTAATGATTTGGCGTCGACTGCCCATGGCAATGATCCTCCGCCGAAGCGGAGACCAGCGGGGTCGCCGCGAATACCGGAATCTCTGGGGATCAGTTGTGGCCGGAGCGTTTCAGGTGGCACGTCCGCCGGCAGCTATCCCTTCTTCTTCGCCAGCGCCGCTTCGACTTCCTTTGCCAGCCCTTCGCCGCTGAGTGCGCGGCCGACGGCGATGATCAGGCCGGTGTCGCCGTCAACCAGAAACGTCGCCGGAATCGAGTTGATCGCGTACTTGTCGGCGATCGCAGCCTTCCATCCGCCGCCGTCATAGATCTGCGGCCACTTCATGCCCTTCTCGCCGGCAGTCTTCCTGATCTTCTCGGCGGCGTCTTCACTGTCGAGCGTGACACCAAGCACCTCGAAGCCCATGTCGTGGAACTTCTCATACGCGGCGACGACATGCGGCATCTCTTTGATGCACGGTCCGCACCATGTCGCCCAGAAGTCAAGCAGCACCACCTTGCCTGCGTACTGACTCGGAAAACGCACGGCGTTTCCGTCCATGTCAGTCGCCTCGAACGCGAGGATGGGCTTGCCTGTCGAATGATCGGGGGGCGTGGGAATCTCGGCGACGACCTTGTCCGACTGTGTCGCCGTGAGCGTCAAGCCATCGCGCGCGACTGCCACTTCCCATGTCGTCCCTCCGATGTTGAAGGGATCACTGGTGTCGAAGCTCTCGCCACGGCTGTCGAACTTCCCGTTGCCATTCACATCCATGAGCAGACGAATCGGTCCGTCACCGGCTTTGTCAGTCGGCGGCTGCGATCGGCCGCTGAAATCGCCTGTCGCCTGTCCGTCATCGAGCATGGCCTTGTAGCTCTTGCCTTGGAGAGTGACTTCTCCCTCTGCTCCATAGTCGCGGTAGTAGAGGAGGACACCCTTCAACTGCTCGCGCGCCGGGTCGTTCTTATCGAACCGGTAGGCCGCAATGTGGCCATTGAAGGCCTTGCCTTCATCGCCGGTCGTGCTCGCGGGGAACTCCAGCATTCCGCCGCCGCTGTGCATCGTGTACTCCTTGCCGTCGTGACCGGGGCTCGGCTTGCCTTCCCACGTTGCCGGCGCGTCATCGGTGCAGTCGCCGTTCCCGTTGGCGTCAATGAACAGCCGCGCGGGCTTGCCGTCGGGTTCATCGAGGATGACGTGATACACGCGTCCGTTCGCGCCGGCCGGCTGGATGACGCCGTAGAGCGGCGCTTCCAGTGCGGCGGGCGGCTTAGTAAGCGACTCTGGCGGTGTCTCGACCAGTTCAAGCCGGAGCGGCGCGTAGTAGCCGAACTTGGCACTCGCGCCGCTCTCTATACGTGTGAGCGTGCCACCGTCGCCGGGTACGGTCGCCGAGGCAAGTGAGGCGAGCGGGACGAGAACGACGAGTGTGCTCAGCATGCGGTGACTCCTGCGGTGCTTGGAATGTCGAACGTACCACATCGATCGGGGCGGGATGCGCACGGAGTGGCTGGAAACTTCAGCGCTTCGGAGCTGGGGTGCCTGTTGTGCGTTGTGTTCTGTCGATCTCGACTTCGATACCGATCGCAATAACACGATCGATGATCAACGACGTTCCCGCTCGAAGGCAACACCTCCTCTCCTCTCAACCGCCCGTCACTGTTTCCCTCTCCGCACCGCGAACCCCCGCTGCAGCACGAGATACGACACGGCCTCGGGACCCGCCAGCTTTCCCGCGGGCACACCGCCGGCGACGACTTCGTCGCCCTTGCCGGCGCGCAACAGTCGCGGATGCGCGAGCAGCACGCCGTCGGCGTCCGCACCGAATGTGACGATCGCCACACGCGAACCGTCCGCGAGATCCACCGTCTCTGTGATGCGGCCAGCAAACCAGACCGCGGCCCCCTTGGTCGAGGAATCCACCGGACCCCACACATCGGCACGGCTGGATTCCCCGGCAAGCATCGCGAGCAGCTTCGGCGCCGTGACAGCAGCAACCGCGTCGTAGCCCCGCTCGCCGATCCGCTCCGCAAGCTCAACGAAGAGCTCCTGGACCCGTGCGGAGTCCGCCGAGTGCAGGTCGGCGCGCGCGAACTCCAGCGCGAGTTCGTGAAGGCACGCAGCCTTGAATTCCGATTGGAACCCTGTGCCTCCGCAGCGCGGACACTGCTCACGCGACTTGTGGATCGAGCCCGGCACTGCCGGGTCGCGCCCCCGTCGCGTGGTCTGCACAGTCCGCGACCCGGCACCGTCACACCCCCGGCAGTCACATGCGTTGCGCGCCCGCATGATCGCCTTCTGAAGTTCGGCGCGGGCCATCGGTGCAACGTGCCGGAGCGGCGGGAGCCGCAGGAGCGGATTGTCCTTTGCAGGGCCGGGCAGCCGAAACTCGCGACTCGGCGGAAACGGCAGTGAAGCGGGAACAGACGATAGTTCCAGCTTGGCGATGATCGACTTGACATGATCGATGCCGATCGCGAACGAACGCGGATCCATCTCGGAACTTCGCTGCCGAGTGGTATTCACGCCAACCACGAGCCCGCGCGAATCGAGCAGCGGTCCGCCCGCGCAGCCGGGATCGATCACGAAGTCGGTCTGGATAAAGCGGGCGTCAGGGGCCGCATTGACGGCGAGCACGGGCCCGAGTTGGGCGGTCGAGCGCGCGCCCGTCATGATCCCTTGCGCGACGAAGAACCCAGCCTTCGGATGGCCCGCGGCCCATACGCTTCCGCACGGACCAGGCGGCGTGGCCCCCAGCGCCAGGCCCTTCACGCGCTCACGAAACACTCCAAGGTGCGACGCCGCGGGCGTCACGATCGCCACGTCGTACGGAAGCGCCACTGCACGCAGTTCCACGTCAATCGACGCGCCATCCGACCCCACGCGCATCGTTGCGCTGGTGGCGCCTTCGAAGAGCTGCGCGGTCGTCACGACGAAGTCCGTGTCCGCGATCCGAAAGCCGGATGCGGTGGCAACGGTCTCGCGGTTGCGGGCTGCGACGATCCGATGCACGGAGGCGCGGAGCGCTTCCGATTCGAGCGCATGCTCTGGCGCTGCTTTCGCCGCTGATGGTCCTGCCCATGAGACACCTGCAACGAGCACCATCATGATCATGATCATGATGATGCTGGTGACCAATCCAAGCACCCTCCGCACAGCAACCGGCAATGAGACAGCGCTCCGCATACGTCGGCCCCCCCCTTTTGAAGCAGTGACCCCCTCGCAGACTCGATCGACCGTGACGCGACCGAATCTACCGCAGGCGAAGTGGGTGCCTGAAAAGTGCCGGTACATTTCCTGCAACATTGTCAGGAAATTTTTCGAGGGGCGCTGATCGCATCAACGCGATCAGCGCCGACTGGACAGAGCGCTCGACCGCGCCTCAAAGAACTGCCGGAGATTCTGAGGCAACGCAAACGGCTCGCTGGTCTGCGACATCGGTTCGCAGGCGTGAGCATACGAGCGGAGAATCGCGTCAACGATCAGCGCCTTGGGTGTCATTGTTCCTCAGCGAGCCATGCGTCGAGCTGCCGCGCGATCTCGTCCCGTACCTCGCGAAACTTGGCCAGTCGATCTGCATCGGTGCCCGGTGTCGCGGGCGGGTCCGCGAACGGCCAATACATGCGTCGTGTCGCAAATGGAAACACGCGCGGGCACGCCGCATCCGCGTGCGCGCACACCGTGATCGCGTAGCGGATGGACACGCGTCCCAGGAACTCGCTGATCGGCTTGGATCGCAGTCCGTCAGTCGGCACGCCAATCTCGCGCAGCACTTCGACCGTCATCGGATGCACGCCCTTGGGCTCGAGCCCGGCGCTGGCGACATCAAATCGATCTCCGGCTTTGCAACGCAAAATGGCTTCAGCCATGATGCTCCGAGCCGAGTTGCCCGTGCAGAGAAAGAGGGCGAGAGGATTCTTCGATGCTGTCGTCATGCTCGGTTTCAATGTTGGAGACAGTAGAAGTTCACAAGTTCATGATGCCATCATGCCATGATGCCATGATGCCATGATGCCATGATGCCATGATGAGCGGATGAGCTGATGAGCT
>JAWXBD010000153.1:0-11068 GCA_034439815.1 Phycisphaerae bacterium | reverse complement strand
GATGAGATCGAGGATGATGATGATGACGACCTCGTTGAAGGCGTTGAAGGCGTTGAAGGCGTTGAAGGCGTTGAAGGCGTTGAAGGCGTTGAAGGCGCCGAAGGCGTTGAAGGCGCCGAGGGCGCCGAAGAATGACGCCGACGGTCAAGTGACCGGTCGCAACCTCTGAAACACCAAGCGGCGTGCATCGATGAATCGATGCACGCCGCTTTTTCGTGACAGCATGCTGCGATTGGTTCCGACGTACAACACCGCGTTATGTCTTCCGTCACTTCCATGCTTCGGCCCTTTGACACGCTTCGCGATGATGAAGTCGTTCGCCGGATTCTTGCACTGGCGTTTGGCGGGACGCCGGAAGGCATGGGTGCGTACTTTGATCTTGCCGGGCGCGAGAACATGCGCTTGCTGGATCGCGGCGATGGGCCGGTCGTTGCCTGTCTCGCCAACATTCCGATGGGCCAGTACTTCGGCGGCCGCTCCGTCCCGATGATGGGGATCGCAGCCGTCGGCGTGGCGCCCGAAGCGCGGGCGCGCGGCCACGCTCGCGAACTCATGTGTGCGTCCGTGCGCGAGACTGCCGCTGCGGGCATTCCGCTGTCGTGCCTGTACGCGTCGACGCAATCGCTCTATCGGCAGGTCGGTTTCGAACAGGCGGGATCCACGTTTGAAGTCCGCATCCCGCTCCGGCAGCTCACGGACGGAACGCGCGATCTTCCCGTTGAACCGGTGACGATCGACGACCCGCGTCTGGAGCGGTGTTACCGGGAATTCGCGCGGCGCTACGACGGCTGCCTTGACCGAGGTCCGTTCATCTGGAAGCGGATTCAGCAGAACCGCGAGCAGATGTTTCACGGCTTCGCAGTCGTTCCCGACGGTCCCGGTTCACCGGTCGAAGGCTACGCGTTCGTCGGCCAGGTTCGTAGACCCGAGAACGGTCGACACGATGTTGTCCTCTCTGATCTCGCGTTCAGCACGCAGCGCGCCGGCCTGCGGCTCGCCGGATTTCTCGGCGACTACGCGTCGATGGGATGGAATCTGAGTTTCATCGGCGGCGCGTGTCACCCGTTCCTGACGCTGCTCAGTCAGCAGTGGGTCGATGTCTCGATGCGCGACTACTGGATGCTGCGAATCTGCGATGTCGGCGCGGCGATTGCCGCGCGTGGTTACGCATCCAGCGTGCGCGCGAACGTTGTCATCGAAGTCGATGATGAGCTGATTGAAGCGAACCGCGGACGCTGGCAGATCGAGATCGACGACGGCCAGGGACGTGCCGCGCGCACCAACCTGGCGGCGCAGCTGCGCACGAACATCCGCGGCCTCGCGGCGATCTACGCCGGATTTCTGACGCCGCAGCAAGCCGCACTCGTGGGTTTGGCGGAGGGCGACACCGACGCGATGGCAACACTGGCACCGGCATTCACGAACAGCGGGCCCTGGATGGTCGATCACTTCTGATCGCTCAGCGCCGCCTTCGTCGGACCGCGTCGGCCCGCGGACGGACCGATCCCCCAGCCACAGGAAGTTGCGACGCGGCGCTTGACAAGTTATGCAGCATCATGCATAATCATCCATCTCGCCCGTACCCAACCACATGAAGGCCCGCCGTCAACAACTCATCCGCCAGCTGGTCCTCGGGCGGACTGTCTACAGCCAGCACGAGCTCCAGGATCTGTTGCGGGCGGAAGGGTTCGAAGCGACGCAAGCCACGCTGTCACGGGATCTTGCGGACCTGGGTGTTCTCAAGGGACCGGACGGATACCGGCTTCCCGGCGGGTCCGAACCGGCGGCGCCGTCACCGTCGCGGCTCGAGCAGGCGCTGCGGCGCGAGCTGCTGTTTGTCTCGGCCGGCGGAACCACCGTGGTCCTCCGCACGCCGATGGGCCACGGAAACGCCTTGGCAGTCGAGCTCGATGCCGCCCGTCTGCCTGGCTCCCTCGGGACGATCGCCGGCGATGACACGATCTTCCTTGCGTCGACCGGACCAGCCGCGGCGCGCCGTCTCGCGACACAGCTGGCGAGGCTCGCGGGACTCGACGGCGCCAATTCCGCGGCGCGAGCCCATGCTCGCCGCGGTTCGCAGAGCTGACGCGACGTCCCGCGTCCATTTCGCATTTCCGTCAGGAGCAGTGAAGTTGAGCAAACGCGTCTTGGTCATTGGAGCCAGTGGATATGCCGGCGCCGAACTGGTCGGCCTGCTGAGCGCCCATCCCGAAGCGGAGCTCATTGCTCTGCGCGGTTCAAGCCGTCGACGCGATGAAGCGGCAGTGCGCTTCAGCGATCTGTTTCCGCGCTACGAAGGCGTGGTCGATCTGGAGATCGGAGGACTCGAACTTGAAGAGCTCTTCGGCCTCGAGCCCGACGCCGTGTTTCTCGCGACGCCGCACGAGCTCAGTCACGAGATCGCGGCATCGCTCGTCGCCCGCGGCATTGTCACGTTTGATCTGTCGGCGGCGTTTCGCCTTCCCGATGCGTCGATGTACCCGTTGCACTACGGCTTCGCGCACACGCAGCCGGCGCTGCTCGCGTCCGCTGCATACGGCATGCCGGAGCTGTTTGCCGACCGCATCGTGGCATCCGATCTGATCGCCGTCCCCGGCTGCTATCCGACGTCGGCGATTCTGCCGCTCCGTCCGCTGGTCGACGCCGGTCTGCTGCGCAGCGACCGCGAGATCCTGGTTGATTCGACGAGCGGTGTCAGCGGCGCCGGACGCAAGCCTGAAACGAAGAGCCTGTTCTGCGAAGTCAGCCTGCAGGCGTACGGCGTGTTCAAGCACCGGCATCGGCCTGAAATGGCGACGTATGTGACGCGGCCGGTGTGTTTCACGCCGCACCTCGGCGCATTTGACCGCGGCATTTTGTCGACCATTCACGCGTGGCTCGTGCCCGGCGCGACTGAGCAGATGGTCCGCGCCGCGCTCGCCGCGCGTTATCGCGATCAGCCGTTTGTCCGCGTGATGGCGCCGCAGAAATGGCCGTCGGTCGCGGGCGTCGAGTTCACGAACTTCTGTGACATCGGTCTCGCCGTTGAAGGCGATCATCTGCTGATCGAGAGCGCCGTCGACAATCTGGTGAAAGGCGCTGCCGGTCAGGCGGTCCAGTGCTTCAACGTCCGCTTCGGCCTTTCCCAGGCGCTCGGACTGCCACTCGTCAGCACGAGCGGTCGCAAGGAGGCTGCATGGACGCGCTGAAAGCTCCCCTGAAGAAGTCATCGGTCGCCATGCATCCGCTCGTCATCAAGATCGGCGGCGCGCTCCTTGATGAACCCGCCACCGCCGTGAACGGGCACCTCGCCACGATTGCGGGCATCGTCGATCTGCATCGCGAAGCACAGGCCCGGGGCAGCGGTGTCGTGCTCGTCCACGGCGGCGGCGTGGCTGTCGATCGTCACCTCGCGCGGCTCGGTGTCACGACCGAGCGCATCGACGGCATTCGCGTGACGCCGCCGGATGTCGTCGAAGAGATCGTGGGCGTGCTGGCGGGCCGCGTGAACACGCGGCTACTGGGACTGCTCATCGCCGCCGGCGCGAAACCGGTCGGCCTGTCGCTCGGCGACGGATGCCTGTGCGCGTGTCGGAAGTCGACGCGCTATGCCTTCGATCCGGGAGCGGTCGGCGAGATCACCGGCGGCGATCCGTCCGTCATCCACACGCTGATTGACGGCGGCTTTCTGCCCGTCGTCAGTTCGATCGGACTCGACGCCGAGGGGCAGTGTCTCAACGTCAACGCGGACGACGCAGCTGCGGCGATCGCCCGCATTGTGTCGGCGCAGGAGCTCGTGCTGCTGACGGACGTCGCCGGCGTGCTCGACAAGCACGGGCGCGTCATCCCCTACCTCAACCGCGACGCCATCGAGGGACTCATCGCGGATTCCACGATCCGCGGCGGCATGATCGCGAAAGTGCGCGGCGCGCTCGAAGCAGCCGAACAGGCCGGCGTGCCGGTCACGATCGCGTCGTGGAAAGATCCGGCCTCGATCACCGCCCGACAGGCCATGCCCGCGTGCACACGCATCGCCGGCGCCATCGTGGCGCCAAGCCGCTGAATTCTGCTCAAGCTCTCGTATCCTCCGGGGATCGCCGGGATCCGGCTGTTGTGTTCTGTTTCGATTCGCCCCCTTGGTTCGTGAAAGGTTCGCCTGACCTCATGAAGCCCTCGACGCTCACCGCCTCGTCGTCCGCTCGTCCGCTCCCGCACGGCAGCGGCGATCTCACGGGCCGCAGCGTGCTCACGCTGGCCGATCTGCGCAGCCATGAGATCCGCGCCGTGCTCGATCTCGCGAAGACGCTGAAGCGTGACTACGCACCGTGGCGCGCCGCGCTCGCGCAGCGGGCTGCCGTACTGCTCTTCGAGAAGCCGTCACTGCGCACGCGCGTCAGCTTCGAGATCGGCCTGGCCAAGCTCGGCGGCATCGCCGTCTATCTCGATCATCAGAACAGTCCGATCGGCCAGCGCGAGACGACCGGCGACTACGGCAAGAATCTCGAACGCTGGGCAAACACGATCGTCGCGCGCGTGCACCGTCACGCCACGCTTGAGGAACTTGTCGCAGCCACGAAGGTGCCGATCATCAATGCACTCAGCGACGTCGCGCACCCCTGCCAGGCGCTTGCCGACGCGCTGACGCTCGAGGAGCACGGCGTTCCGCTCAGCGCGGCGAAACTCGCGTTCGTCGGTGACGGCAACAACGTGTGTCACTCGCTGATTGAACTGACCGCGCTCATGGGCGGCACCATTGCCGTCGTCACGCCGCCCGGCTACGCCCCGTGCGAGAAGGTCGTTGTGAAGGCGCGGGCAGTCGCCGTGGCCACGGGCGCCTCGATCGAGATCGGCACGGACCTGGCGCTCGTTCGCGGTGCCGACGCCATCTACACCGACGCGTGGATCTCGATGGGCCAGTCCAGCGACGCAGCCAAGCTCGATGCCATGCGGGCGCTGCAGGTCACGCCGCGTGTGATGGAGCTCGCCGGGCCCAAGGCGCTGTTCATGCACTGCCTTCCCGCGCATCGCGGCGAAGAAGTCGTCGACGCCGTCATCGACAGCGCACACTCCGTTGTGTTTGATCAGGCTGAGAACCGGATGCACGCGCAGAACGCGCTGATGCTTCTGGTGCTCGGCGCATCGTCCACGTAATGCCAAATATCCGAAACTGCATTTCCGTCAGTACGAAAGACGCCCCTCCCATGTCCATTCTGAACAACACCGAACGCTCGCCGAAGAAGATCGCCGTCGCCTACTCAGGCGGACTCGACACCTCCGTCATCATGCCCTGGCTCAAGGAGCGGTACGGCTGTGAAGTCGTCGCCGTCGTCGCGGACGTCGGTCAGGGCGCCCAGGAACTCGCAGGCATCGAAGCGAAGGCGAAGAAGACCGGCGCGTCGATGTGCGTGGTGAAGGACTTGCGTAAGCAGTTCCTCGAAGAGTTCGTGTGGCCGATGGTCATCTCCGGCGCGGTCTACGAAGGCAAGTATCTGCTCGGCACGTCGATCGCCCGGCCGATCATCGCCCGTGCCCAGGTGGAAGTCGCGCTCAAGACCGGCTGCGATGCGCTCGCGCACGGCTGCACCGGCAAGGGGAATGATCAGGTGCGGTTCGAGTCCACCTATGCCGCTCTCGCGCCGCATCTGCAGGTCATCGCGCCGTGGCGGATGTGGGAGATGAAGAGCCGCGAGCAACTGCTCGGCTATCTCAAGCAGCGAAACATTCCCTGCTCCGCGAGCGCCGAAAAGATCTACTCACGCGACGCCAACATCTGGCACATTTCGCATGAAGGCGGCGAGCTCGAAGATCCGTGGAATGCGCCGCCCGAAGACGTGTGGATGCGCAGCGTTTCGCCGCTCTCCGCGCCCGACAAGCCCGAAGAAGTGACGCTCACGTTTGAAAAGGGTGTGCCCGTCGCGATCGACGGCAAGAAGCTCGATCCCGTCGCACTCGTCGAGAAACTCAACGCAATCGGCGGCAAGCATGGTGTCGGCCGTGTCGACATTGTCGAAAACCGGCTCGTCGGCATGAAGAGCCGCGGCTGCTACGAGACGCCGGGCGGCACGATCATCACCGCCGCCGCGCGCGGACTCGAGGAGCTGGTGCTGGACCGCACGACGCTGCACTTCCGCGAGCGGCTATCGCATGACTTCAGCGAGATGATTTATGAAGGCAGCTGGTTCACACCGCTGCGTGAGGCGATCTGGGCGAGCTTCGAATCGATCGCTCGCGTGATGACCGGCGACATTGTCGTGCGCCTCCACCAGGGAAGCGCGGTCGTCATCAAGCGGCGCAGCAAGCACTCGCTGTACAGCGAAAGCTTCGCGACCTTCGGCGCGGACGAGGTGTACGACCAGTCGCACGCGGGCGGATTCATCCGTCTGCACTCGCTGCCGTCCCGCATTCGTGCCCTCAAGGATCGGCAGGCGATCGATGTCGCGAGCCGCAAGGAAATGAAGCCGAACGGCAAGACGAAGTCCAAGGCGCCGGTGGCTGTGAACGCCCCCGGGAACGCCCCCGGGAAGTCCGCCGCGAAATCCCCACTGCGCACAAAAGCGAAAGTTTCCTGACATGACGCAAGCGCCTTCCACTCCATCTTCGCCCACCCCCCCGCCGACCGCATCGACAGCGCTGTGGGCAGGGCGCACGGAGGGCAAAGCCGACGATCTGTTCCGCCGGTTCAACGACTCGCTCGTCTTTGACCGCACGCTCGTGCGCGAAGACATCGAGGGATCGATGGCGTGGGCGAAGGCGCTCGAGCGCGCGGCGGTGATCACATCGGATGAGCGCCGGTCCATCATCGCCGCGCTCAAGGACATTCTCTCCTTGGTGCTCGTCGATCCGACGGTGATCACGCAGGCAGCCGATGAAGATGTGCACAGCTGGGTCGAGCGCGAACTGATCGCCCGCGTGGGCGAACTCGGCAAGAAGCTGCACACGGGCCGTAGCCGCAACGACCAGGTCGCGACGGACCTGCGGCTGTGGACCGCGCGCGAGCTCCTCATGCGCCGCGCGGAACTCAAGCGGTTGATGCAGGCGCTGCTGGAACTTGCCGAGCGCGAGAAGCACACGGTTCTGCCCGGGTACACGCATCTGCAGCGGGCCCAGCCGCTCCTGTTTGCGCATTGGTGCCTTGCCTACGTCGAGATGTTCCGGCGCGACTCCGATCGGCTGCGCGACGCGCTGGCGCGCGTGCGAATTTCGCCGCTTGGCTCCGGCGCGCTTGCAGGCACGGCGTATCCGATCGACCGTGATGCGCTTGCTGCGGATCTCGGTTTCTCCACGGCGACGGCGAACTCGCTCGATGCGGTCAGCGATCGTGACTTCGTCGTCGAGACACTGTCCGCCGCGGCGCTGTGCGCCGTGCACCTCTCCCGTCTCGCCGAAGATCTGATTTTTTATGCAACGAGCGAAGCGGGGTTCGTCGAACTTCCGGACGCGTTCACGAGCGGCAGTTCGCTCATGCCGCAGAAGAAGAATCCGGATGCGCTCGAACTGCTGCGCGGCAAGACCGGCCGGCAGATCGGCAATCTCATCACGATCCTCGTGACGCTGAAGGGTCTGCCGCTTGCGTACAACAAGGACATGCAGGAAGACAAGGAGCCGCTCTTCGATGCGATGGAGCAGCTCTCGCTGTGTCTGCAGGTCCTCCCGCCGATGCTGCTCGGCATCAAGGTAGATCGCGAGCGCACGCTCGCTGCAGCGCTCGGCGGTTACTCGAACGCAACCGATCTCGCCGACTATCTCGTACGGCAGGGTGTTCCCTTTCGCGAGGCCCATCATCAGGTCGGCCGCATCGTCCGCGACGCGATCGTCGACCATCGCAACCTCGACGAACTGTCGGTCGAGACGTTTCAGAAGCACGCGCCGAAAGTCGGCAGCGATGTCTACATCGATCTGACGATCGACGCCTCGCTCGGCCGCCGATCGGTCGCGGGAGGCACCGCGCCAAGCTCGGTCGAGAGCGCGATCGAGAAGGTTCGCCGGATGCTGCGCGAAAGGGCCGAGGGTTCGCCCGACGGCGCGCTCGAACTGCGGCAGGCCCGCATGGACGATCTCGACGACATCTGCCGGCTCGTCGATCACTGGGCGACGAAGGGTGAGAATCTCCCGCGCAGTCGCGAGGACATCATGAAGGCGATTCTCGACTTCGGTGTCGCGCTCGTCGACGGCCAGGTCGTCGGCTGCGCCGCGCTGTGGATCTACACACCGCAGCTCGCTGAAGTCCGTTCGCTCGGCGTCGACGAGGCGCAGCAGGGTCGCGGTGTAGGGCAGGCGATCGTCGATTACTTCTTGGATCTCGCCAAAGATCTGCACATTCCGAAGGTGTTTGTGCTGACCCGGGCGCCGAAGTTCTTCGAGAAGTGCGGCTTCCGCATTGTCTCGATCAACAGTCTGCCGGAGAAGGTGCTCAAGGACTGCGCGAACTGTCCGAAGAACACGTGCTGTGACGAAACAGCCATGGTGCGCGAGACGGGTGCAACGATGAAGGCCCGGGCGCTGCCACATGTGGTCACGGAGGGTCAGCGGTGACACCGGCGATGATGGAGGGACAGGTCGCGCCGCACGGCCTCGAGGCACTGGAACGCGCCACGGTCGATCCGCTGCACCGGTTTCCCGCAGGCTTTGTCGGCGGCACTGCGTCCGCCGCGATCAAGAAGCCCGGTCGCCAGGACATGGCGTTGATCGCATGCCCCGACGGCGCGAGCGCAGCGGCGATGTTCACGAAGAATCTGGTGAGCGCCGCGCCGCTGGATATCTCCAAACGTCATCTCGCGATGTCGCGCGGTCACGCCAGCGCTGTCCTCATCAACAGCGGCTGCGCGAACGCCGCCACCGGTGCCGAGGGTCTGTCGCGGGCACTTGAGTGCGTCGATGCCGTGGCGCGCGAACTCGACGTCGTCACCGAATCGATCCTCGTGAACTCGACCGGCGTGATTGGCGTGCAGCTACCGACCGATCGCATGCTGGCGCAGATGCCGTCGCTCGTCGCATCGCTGGCACCGGGCCGGCTGCTGCCGGTGGCGCAGGCGATCATGACGACGGACACGTATCCGAAGACCGCCGCGATAGAAGTCGAGCACGAGGGACGCCGGTGTCTGGTCTGCGGCATGGCGAAGGGCGCGGGGATGATTCACCCAGATCTTTCGCCGACGCAGGCGACCATGATCTCGATGCTGATGACGGATGCGGACATCGAACCGCCGGTTCTCGCACGCCTGCTGCAGCGGTCGGTGGACGCGAGCTTTCATCGCATCTCGATCGATGGCGACACGTCGACCAACGACAGTGTCTTCGCGCTGGCAAGCGGTAAGGCCGGCGCGTTTCCCGAGTCAAAGATGGCGCAGGCGTTTCGCACGGTAGCGAAGGAACTCGCGCTGCTGATCGTGCGCGACGGCGAAGGATTCGAACGCGGCATCGAAGTGCGCGTCACGGGTGCCAAGACGACGGCCGACGCGCTGACCGTCGCGCGCACGATCGCGATGAGTCTTCTCGTGCGCTGCGCCGTCACGGGCGGCGACCCCAACTGGGGGCGCATCCTGGCAGCGGCAGGACGAGCAGGTGTGCACTTACGCGTCGAGGATCTGCACCTTTCGGTCGGCGGCGTAGACCTGTTCGCAGACGGCGCGCCGGCGCCGACGCCGCTCGCGGAGCGCGAACGCGTCTTCCGCGAACCGCTCGTGAGCATTCATCTCGATCTCGGCCAAGGCAGCGCGAGCGACGAGTTCTTTTCGTGCGGACTGACGGAGTCGTATGTGCGGCTGAATGCTGATTACACGACGTGAGGGAAGTGGGAGCACAGAAGTGGGAAGGAAGAAGGAAGAAGTGCAAAGGGCCGAACGATGTTCGCGGTCCTGTACGAATTCTTCTTCGTCCGCCGATGCCACGACTTTCCAGCCATTTGACGCGATCCTCATAGCGATCTCGCCAATTCAGCGCGCCTCAGGAGCCGCTCAGCGCCTCCGCATAAAGGGACACACCTTTTTCACCGGGTTCAGCCTCGTAAAGGACACAGCCTCGTAAGGGACACACCTTTTCGCCCGGCGACTTTTCGCCCGGCGCGAACCGGTTCAGGACTGCCGGTGCGAAACTCGCGACGGATGGTCGAGCCGCGGACCCGACAGGGTTCACCGAGTGTGCAGGCGCAGGCGCAGGCGCGCGGCACTGCTCCGTGCGGTTGTCCACATTCACATTCATCCGCAGGAAAAAACATAGTTTTTCCGGGGTCGCGCATTTCACGACGGCATCATCGCGCGTCATGGGAGTACCCCGCAGCCATCTCTTTGATCCGTCCGTCCGGAACGTCTGGCACTGCATCTCGCGCTGCGTGCGGCGCGGAAAGCACCTTGCGAAGAAGAACCGCCGCGAGGCGCTGATGATGCATGAAGATGCTCACGAAGGTCCTCGCCGTCGATGTCCTCGATGCGGCGGTGCTTCACAACCAGCTTCACGTGGTCACCGCGACGAATCCCGACATGGCGGGCGAGTGGAGCGCCCGCGAGGTCGCGACGTGGTTCCGCACGCTCTGCTCCGACCACGCGCTGCGGAAGAAGCTGAAGATCCCGCACACCGATCCGGTGTCGCCCGAGGAGATCGCCGCGGCGCTCGCCACGCCCAGGCGGATCGCGAAGTGGCGGAGTCGCTCCATGACAGCAGGCTGGCGACCATCGCCGACCGCGTGAAGGAGCTGAAGCGCCGCATCGCCCAAGGCGAGCTCGCGGGCGAGGCGGCGACGGCGCGGGAGCGGCTCCGGAGCGTCCAGCTCCTCCCCGCCATGCCGTGCGATCCGGGCCCGGAGCTGCGCGCGAAGCGGAAGCTGCGGGACGACGCCCCGAACCCCTGGCTCGGGGGGGGTGTGCCGGCCGTCATCGAGGGGTCAAGCCTCGCGATGTTCCTGCACGACACGGACGCCGAGGGACGCGAGACGGCGATCGGCAAGTCAGGCTGCATTCCGGAGTCGACGCCGCGGGTGCTGGCGATGCTCGACGCGGAGCTTGCGGCATGCGTGGCGGAGGAGGCGAAGGCGTCGCCGCTGATGCGGGCGGCCCGGTCAATCGCGGGGCTGATCGACGACCTCGTGGAGAACGAG
>JAWXBD010000152.1:0-14183 GCA_034439815.1 Phycisphaerae bacterium | reverse complement strand
GCGCGGTCGTGAGCAGAATCGTCGTGTGCCCATCATGGCCGCATGCATGCCTGCGGCCATGATGGGCACACGACGATTCTGCTCACGACCGCGCGTGTCCTCGCACGGATTGCGGGCGAAGAAGGATTGCCGCGCGGCGTTTCGTTTCTCTTCCAGCCTGCCGAAGAAGGCGGCGCGGGAGGACGGCGGATGTGCGAGGACGGCTGCCTCGACGGCCGCGTCATCGGGCCGCCGATCGACCGCATGTACGGGCTGCACGGCTGGCCGGGATGGCAATGCGGCATGGTCGGCACGAGGCCGGGTGCGCTCTTCGCCTGCAGCGACCGGTTCGAGATCCTGGTGCACGGCGAAGGCTCGCACGCGGCGTGGCCGCACTTCGCGCGCGATCCGATCGTCGCGGGCAGCGCCATCGTCACGGCGCTGCAGACAATCATCAGCCGCAATCTCGATCCGCTTGAGTCAGGCGTCATCAGCGTGACGATGTTTCACGCCGGCAGCGCGATGAATGTCATTTCTCCGCTGGCGACACTCACCGGAACAGCGCGGGCGCTGTCCGACGACACGCGAGATCTGATCGAGCGGCGACTTGGCGAAGTCGCGCGTGCGATCGCCGAGGCGCACGGATGCACGGCCACGGCGACCTACACGCGCGGCTATCCGGTGACGGCCAACAATGCCGATGAAGTCGTGCGCTTCGAACAGATCGCGCTCGACTCGCTCGGCGTCGCGCGCGTGCTCGCGTTCGAACGGCCGGTGATGGGCGGCGAAGACTTCAGTTATTACGCGCAGCGCGTTCCCGCGTGCTTCTTCATGCTTGGGCTGCGCCCCGATGATGCTGCGGACATGCCTTCGCTGCATCACCCGCGTTTTGATTTCAACGACAACGCGCTGCCCACGGGGGTCGAACTGTTCTGCCGGCTGGCGATGGAGGAGTAAACCCCAGAGCCCGCGCCAACGAGCGAACTCGGGTGCGCAGTTTCAGGGATTCACCTTGCTCTTTGCGTCCAGAGGCGGCAAACTCCGACCATGCTGACCGCTCTCGCATCGTTGCTGTTGACCGTCGCCTCGAACACCCAGTTTGCCCAATCTCACGCCGGTCCCGTGAAAGCCGCGGCGCCGCGCGCGGTGCACCCCAGCCCGGTCCTCGAGACCGGCGCGATCACGATCGCGGCCGACGAGATCGCACGCGTCCGGACCTCGCCCGCGCCGACGCTGCGCGTCCCGATGCACGACGGCGCCTCGATTCTGCTGCACCTCGAACCGATCGATGTGCTCACGCCGGACGCGACGATCGTTGTCGCTTCAACGAACAAGGGTGTCACGAGCGAACGTGCGCTCAGCACCGACCTGCGTTTGTTCGCTGTCCGCGTTGACGGCCGAACCGACGTGCGTGGCATGGTCGCCGTCGGAACGGATGTGGTCGGCGGGTTTGTCACGATCGACGGTCGCACGATCTGGCTTTCGAGCGGACCAGTCGGCCGCGGCCTCCCGACTGTCGCGTTCGACGCATCGCGCGCCGACAAGGCGTTCTTGCCGCTCGGCAATGACTTCTGCATGAGCGGGGCGCTCAATCATCCGGCGCCGCCCGCGGGCGGGCTCGCTGGCGCACCCGTCAACACCTGCCGCGAGGTGACGCTTGCGATCGACACGGATGCCGAGTTCACCGTCAATCTGTTCGGCGGCAACGAGAATGCGGCGGCGGCGTACGCGCTCGCGCTGACGGCAGCGACGAGCGAGATCTATACCGACGATCTCAACGTGCGGCTCCGCGTCGACTACCTCCGGCTGTGGAATATTGATCCGGCAACGGACCCGTGGGACCAGTCATCGACGACGAATCAGCTGTTTCAGTTTCGCGACTATTGGGAAGCCAACATGGGCGACGTGGAGCGCGATCTCACGCACTTCCTGTCGGGTCGCGGTCTCGGCGGCGGCGTTGCCTGGCTCACCGCGCTGTGCGGCGATTTCAATTACGGACTCAGCGCGAATCTCGGCGGTTCGTTTCCGTATCCCCTGATCGACAACAGCGGGGCCAACTGGGATGTGATGGTGTACGCCCATGAACTGGGCCACAACTTCGGTTCGCCCCACACGCACAGCTATGACCCGCCGCTCGACGGCTGCGGCAACGGCGACTGCTCGGAAGCGGGTGCCGGCACCATCATGAGCTACTGCCACACGTGCAGCGGCGGCCTCTCCAACATCGCACTCAACTTTCATCCGGCCAACATCGTGACGATGTCGGATTACATGAACAGCCTGGGTTGCGACTACGCCGGCGCAGCGCAGCCCGCGATCGCGATGGACGACTACGCGGTCATCGGCGCAGGACAGAGCGCGTCGATCGACATCCTGTTCAACGATCTCCGCACGAACTGCGAGTCAATTTCGATCTCGAGTTTCGACGCCACCACGGCCAACGGCGCGACCGTCACGCTCGTGCCCGCGCCGCCCGAAGGTCGACCGACGTTTGATGTCGCGGTCCCGCAGGGTGCGGCCGCGCCCGACTCGTTCACCTACACCATCACCGACAGCGCCGGTTCCTCGGACAGCGCCACGGTGGCAATCGATGTGCTGCCGGTGTATGCCGCGACCAATGTCATCAACACGCTTCCGGGCGTGACGACGTCGTACTACGAGATCGGCCAACTCGATTTCCTTCCGGACTTCAGCACGCTCAGTCCCTACCTCACTACGAATGTGACGAACGTCAATTTCCCGTCGACAGGCGGAAACTTCGCTTCGAGCGGCCGTGCGGATCTCGTCGCCGCCGCCTTTGAAGGCTGGGTCGACGTGCCCGTCACCGGCTTCTACACCTTCTACAGCGAAAGTGACGACGGCTCGACACTTCAAGTCAATGGACAGCTCGTCGTCTCCAACGACGGCCTGCATGGAATGGTCGAGAAGTCGGGGACGGTCGGCCTGGAGGCCGGCAAGCACAGCGTGCGCGTGGAATTCTTCGAGCGGTTCGGCGGTGCCGGCGAGATCGTCCGGATTCAGGGAGGCGGGCTCTCCAAGCAGGTTATTCCACCGTCGATGTGGAGCCGCGGCGGCACGATGGTCACGCCGGATCTCAACGGCGACGGAGCGGTCAACGCGGCCGATCTGGCCGTGCTGCTGGGTGCCTGGGGCTCGAGCAATGCTGCCGCGGACCTGAACAACGACGGCAACGTCGACGCAGCGGACCTGGCGGCCCTGCTGGGTGCCTGGACGAACTGAGAGCGCGCGGCTGAGCGCAGCGATCCGACGGACCCCCGCCGTTGCCCTTGCGGCCGCGGCGGGGGTCCGTTACATTTCCCGACTCGACTTTCGGCACCCGCCGGGCGTCACACATTCAAGACCGCAAGCACTACTGCGTTGCGCGTGACTACGACCGGTCACGCGCTGCCGAGATTCTCTCGGGACGCGGTGGGAGGTAGGAATCAATGGCCGCGAAGAAAGTCACCAAGCAATTCAAGATCATGGCCCCGGGCGGTAAAGCGACTCCCGCGCCGCCGATCGGTCCCGCGCTTGGCGCCAACGGCGTCAACCCGGGACAGTTCATCACGCAGTTCAACGAGCGAACCAAGGAATTCCAGGGTCGCGTCGTCGGTTGCCTGATCACGGTCTATTCCGACCGATCGTTCGAATTCGAGATCAAAACCTCGCCAGCCTCGGTCCTCATCGCCAGCGCGCTGGGCATCGAGAAGGGCTCGGGCACGCCGAACACCAAGAAGGTCGGCAAGCTCACGCAGGCACAGCTGCGCAAGATCGCGGAAGAGAAACTGAAGGATCTCAATACAACCAGCGTGGACTCCGCCAAGCGGACCATCGCGGGTACTGCCCGTTCGATGGGCGTCACGGTGGAGGAGTAATCCCATGCCACGTCCACTCAGCAAGCGCAGCAAATCCAACCAGTCGGTCGCACCGCAGATTCCGCAAGACGCGGCCACTGCAATCAAGACCGTGAAGTCATTCAAGAAGGCGAAGTTCGACGAGACCGTGAACGTCGTCGTGCATCTCGGCATTGATCCGAAGCAGGCCGATCAGCTCATCCGAGGCTCCGTGTCGCTGCCGCATGGCGTCGGCAAGAGTGCCCGCGTGATCTGCTTCTGCCCGTCCGACAAGGTCGCGATCGCCAAGTCGTCCGGCGCGATCGAGGCGGGCGCCGAAGAGCTCGTCGCGAAGATCGAAGCGGGCTGGTTCGAATTCGATGTCGCCATCGCAAGCCCCGACATGATGCGTGTCGTCAGCCGGCTCGGCAAGGTCCTCGGTCCGAAGGGCCTCATGCCTTCGCCGAAGGCCGGCACCGTGACGCCTGACATCGCATCAGCCGTCAAGGAATACGCGGCGGGCAAGCAGGAGTACCGCAACGATGACGGCGGCAATGTGCACGGCGTGATCGGCAAGCTCAGCTTTTCGGAAGAGCACCTCCGCGAGAACTTCGAAGCGTTCATCAATGTTATTCACAAGGCGCGTCCGTCGGGAGCCAAGGGGACCTACATCAAGAAGTGCACCGTCGCTTCCTGCATGAGCCCGGGCATCCAGATCGCCATGTAATTGTGATTGCAATTTCAGCGCTCTCGAGCGCGTAAAGAAAGCAAGGCTCATCATGAGCAAGCCAGTCAAGGAAATGATCATCTCCGAATACCGCAAGCGGTTCGGAGACGTGCAGGGCGGGATCGTGGTGGAATTCCGCGGTCTCGAGGCCACGAACAACAACCGTCTGCGCACCACCTTTCGCGAAAATGGTGTGCGCGTCACGGTCCTCAAGAACAATCTCGCGCGCAAGGCGTTCGAGGGTGGACCGCTCGAGCCGCTGACGAAGTCGCTCGCCGGTCCGAGCGCCCTGATTTATGGAACAGGCAGCGTCATCGACGTCGCCCGTGAAGTGATGAAGGCCGCGCTGACCATGCGCGAGCTGGAACTCAAAGCCGCCGTGCTCGACGGCGAGCTGTTCGAAGGCGCAGCGGGCGTTGATCGACTCAGCAAGTTCCCGACGCGCGACGAGGCGATCGCGAAGGTTGTCGCGATCGTTCTCGCACCGGCCGGCAAGGTCGTCTCGACCGCGATGGCGCCTGGAGCGAAGATCCTCGGCATCGTCAACGAGATCAAGGAACGTCTGGAAAAGGGCGAAACGATCGCCGCGGTGTGAACCGCTGTTCTCATTCGTTCGATCACATTTTCATTTGTCTTTTATTCTGCGGTGAGACTGGCTCACATGTGCCCTTCACAGGCGCGAGTTAAAGGTCCGGGCGTCCCGGCCCCTATTTCACCGAGAAAGGTTTGAGTTTCCGATGAGCGATACCAAAACGTTTGAAGCCAAGATCACCAAAATCGGTGACGAGATCGCATCCCTCACGCTGAAGGAAGCGGTCGATCTGGCTGACTACATGAAGGACAAGTACGGCATCGAACCAGCGGCCGGTGGCGCTGTGATGATGGCCGGCCCCGCTTCCGCAGCCCCCGCTGCTGCGGCGCAGTCCGAGTTCGACGTCGTCCTCAAAGACGCAGGCGCGAACAAGATCCAGGTCATCAAGGCTGTGCGCGACGCGACCGGCCTCGGTCTCAAGGAAGCGAAGGACCTCGTCGACGCTGGCGGCAAGACCGTCAAGGAGAAGCTCTCGAAGGAAGACGCCGACAAGCTCAAGGCGACCCTCGAAGCTGCCGGTGCGAAGATCGAGATCAAGTAAGCCGTCCAACGCGGCGCCGCGCGCCTCATGTGGCCACAAGTAGCCGCATGTCGACAGTCAAGCTGGGCAAAGGGCCACCTTCACGGGTGGCCCTTTTTAGTTCCCGGGCGTGCGTCGGGCCTGGTTCGTAGGAGGGTTTCGTGCGAAGGTTTCGTGCAGATCGTGTTGCGGACGATCCGCGGTTTTTCCGCGTGTTCCTGCGTGGTACGGTGCAGCGCGCCTCGGCTCAGCGCCGCGCGTTCCGCTTTCGTTCTGCGACTCAATCTGGGGAGAATCAATCTTGAACACACGCATACCACTGCATCGTTTCGTTGCGCCGCTCGCCTGCCTTTGCTGCGCGGGCATCGCCAGCGCCGACAACGTCTATCAGCCGCTGCCCTTCTCGCAGGACTGGTCGGACGTCAATCTCATCACCACGAACGACGACTGGGCCGGCGTTCCCGGCATCCTCGGGTTCCTGGGTCAGAACATCACGACGACGACCGGCACGGACCCGCAGACGCTGCTCACGGTGTCCGGCGCCGCGAACGACATCGATGTCATCGCCAATCAGACCGCTCCGAACTCGACCACCTCAGGCGGCGTCGGAGAGTTTGAGATCACGGACCCTGTCGTCGCGCTGCAGGGCAGCGGAACGGCCGACGCGCCGCACCTGCTCTTCCACATCGACGCGACCGGACAGTCCGCGATCCAGGTTGCGTACAACCTCCGCGACATCGACGGATCAGCCGACAACTCGATCCAGCAGGTCGCTCTGCAATACCGCATCGGCGAGCGCGGTGATTTCACCAATGTGCCGTCGGCATACGTCGCCGATGCGAGTTCAGGTCCTGACCTCGCGACGCTCGTCACCGCCGTCAACGTCACGCTTCCTGCCGAATGCGACAATCAGCCCCAACTGCAGATCCGCGTCATCTCCGCGAACGCCGTCGGCAGTGACGAATGGATCGGCGTCGACGACATCGTGATCACCGGAAACGGTGGGGGCGAAACAACATTCGCGTGCAGCGTTGCAGACCCCAGTCAGTCACTCCGCGTCGGCGGCAGCGCCACGGTGGGGTACACGCTCGTCGAAAACCCGGGAGCGATCCCCGTCGCTAACACCGACGTGACGTTCCTCATCACCAGTGGACCCAACGCCGGCACCACGGAGACACTGTCGACGGACGAGTCGGGTTTTGTCGAGTTCACGTATAGCAGCAATGGCGTCACCGGCACCGACGACATCGATCTCACCGCGGCAACGCGCCCGGATGGCACAGTCTGCACCGCATCCGTGACGTGGACCGGCGCCACGACCGAGGTTCCGGTCGTCATCAACGAAACTGATGCTGATCAGATCGGGACCGACTCCAGCGAGTTCATCGAGCTCTACGACGGCGGCGTCGGCAACACGCCGCTCGACGGACTGGTCATCGTCCTCTGGAACGGCAGCAACGACTCGGCGTACAACGCCTTCGATCTCGATGGCAAGTCGACGAACGCGAACGGTTACTTCGTCCTCGGTAACGCCGCCGTGACCACAGCGCTGCTCGACGCGGGATTTGTCGAGGCCGAGCTCCTGACCTTCAACAATGATTCGCTGCAGAACGGACAGGACGGCGTCGGACTCTACACCGGCGACGCGAGTTCGTTCCCCAATGGCACACCGGTGACTGCCGACGGTATCCGCGACGCGGTCGTGTATGACACGAATGATGCCGACGATGCCGGTCTCGCGATTCTCGTCAATCGCGGGCAGCCGCAGATCGACGAGAATGGCGGCGGGAGCGGCGTGCTGCATTCGATCCAGCGATGCCCCAACGGAAGCGGCGGTCTGCGCAACACCATGACGTTCACCGCGAGTGCGCCGACGCCAGGGGCGGCCAACGCGTACACGAACGTGCCCGCGGATGTCACTGCAACACCCGACGACGTCTGCGCCGGCGAGGCGGTCACGTTGAGCGGCAGCGTCGGCTCCGACGAGACGATCGAGTGGCACGAAGGCTCGGCGAACGGCGCGGTCGTCGGCACGGGTTCGTCGATCGTCGTGAATCCGCGCGTGTCGACGACCTACTTCGCCGTCTCCACGCAGGTTGTCTCGATGTGCGTGAGCGTGAACTTCGCAAGCGTCGTCGTCGCCGTCAGCGATTGCGACTGCGTCGGCGACATCGATGGCAACAGCCAGGTCGACGGCGCCGATCTTGCCATCCTGCTTGGCAATTGGGGCGGGGCCGGCGATGGTGATTTTGATAGTTCAGGCGAGGTGGACGGTGCCGACCTTGCCATCTTGCTCGGCGCCTGGGGCCCTTGCGCGGGGTGACCAGTTCGGAAGGCGTCGGCTCGCAGTAACCATTCATTTCAACAAGAGGCCTTCGGACGGATCGCCCCGTCTTGAAGGCCTTTTTCATGCGCCCGCTCCCCGCTCTGCCACTCTGCTTTGAGCGGAAGGGATTCAGGCATTGACCTTGCGAACTTTCAGAGACGTTCGAGGAATTCCGCAAACGTGCGCGGTACTCTCAGGCACCAGCGTCGTTCCGGCGCTCATGTCTCGTCTCGCTTGTCATCCAATCGGTTTCCCAGTCCGTGTCCCAATCCGTGTCCCAATCCGTGTCCCAATCCGTGTCCGGGAGTCAGGGGCAGCATTCGCATGCTGGCGCGGAGATCACTCCGACATGCGCGCAAGGCCATCGCGGGCTGCCTCTGTGATTGACGGTGGCTGTCCGTGAGTTCTCGGGAGTTCTCGGGAGTTCTTGGGAGGTCTTGGGAGTTCTTGGGAGTTCTTTGTGGTTCGACTTCTCGGATGCAAGGCTTGGACAACCATCGCCTGCTGTGGAACGCTGGCGGCGGTGCACGTCGCTCACTCGCAGGCTCAGACGACAGTACCGTCCCAGACGCCAGTCCTGATCAACGAAGTGGAAGCCGTCACGGCCGGCCCGGCGTCGGCCGGCGCTTTCATCGAGCTCTTCGACGGTGGCGCCGGCAACACGCCCCTTGAAGGACTCGTGCTCGTCTGCTTGGACGGCGCGACCGACCTCACATATGCCGCCTTCGATCTCACCGGAAAATCGACGGACGCGCGCGGGTACTTTGTGCTCGGCGACGCCTCGATCACCACGGGGCTGCCGTCCGCGCATTCGCTCACCATGGCAAGGGGGCTGCTGCACACCGGTCAGGACGCAGTCGCGCTGTTCGCGGGCAGCGTCGCGGCATTTCCTCACGGTGCGTCCCTCACGACGGCCGGACTCGTTGACGCCCTCGTCTATGGTGCCGAGCTCGCTGACGATGCGGAACTCGCTCGCCTCCTTAACCCCCGCGAGCCGCAGGTCGACGAGAGCGGAGGCGGCTCGAGTCCGCTCCAGTCCATGCAGCGCAGTCCGGACGGCAGCGGCGGACTTCGCAATTCCTTCACCTACGCCCCGAGCGCGCCGACGCCGTTCGCGCCCAACGCATACACCAACACGGTCGCAGCCGAAACCGCGACGCCTGCGACGACCTGCGCGAGCGAGTCAGCGACGCTGACAGGAAGTGTCGGCAGCGCTGAGACGATTGTCTGGCGTCGCGACCGCTGCGATGGACCGTTTGAAGGCGAAGACAGGACGATCATCGTCAGTCCGCAGGTGACGACGACGTACTTCGGTGCCGCCAAGAACATCTCATCGGGCTGCGTCGGGTCCGTGTGTGCGGAGGTCACAGTCGTCGTGACGCCACCGTCGCTGTGGTTCCTCGACGCGGACGGCGACGGAGTCGGCGATGAAGCCGAGTCGGTGCTGGCGTGCAGCGCGCCGGCGGGTTACGTCGGCACCAGCGGTGACGGGTGCCCCGCCGATCCGTTGAAGCTTGAGCCCGGCGCGTGCGGCTGCGGCTTTGTGGACAACGACACGGATGGCGACGGCACTCCGGACTGCATCGACGGGTGTCCGGAGGATCCCGCCAAGATCGACGAAGGTACCTGCGGATGCGGCGTCCCCGACACGGACACCGACCGTGACGGAACCCCGGATTGTGATGACGGCTATCCGAAGGATCCGCTGAAGCTTGAGGAGGGCACGTGCGGCTGCGGGGTCGCCGACCAACTCGTCGCTTTCTACCCCGATGCAGACAGCGACACGTATGGCGATGCGAACGCGTCTCCGACGGAAGCATGTGCCGACGCGCCGCCCGAAGGATTCGTAGCGGACAACACCGATTGCGATGACAGCGACAGCGCAATCCATCCAGGGGCGCCGGAAGTCTGCGACAACACGATCGACGACGACTGCAACGGTTTCATCGACGACGTCGCCGGTTCCCAGTCCACGGTGTATCTCGACGACGACTTTGCCAACCTCCCGGACGGCGCCGATCCCGATGGCCTCGGGCCCATCGTCGCCATCGGCTGCGACGCGTTCGCCTCGGCCGCCGAAGCGCTCGAGGCCGTTGCTGCGGGCGGCACCGTCGTCGTCCGCCCTGGTGTGTATCCAACGAACCTCACGATCTCGCGCAGCGTCACGATCCAAGGGCCGTTTGCGGGCGTCTGTCCAGGGACATCGCTTGATCGAGGCGACGAAGCGGTGTTCATTCCGGGGATCAATGCCCCGCTCGGCGGCGTCATTTTCTTCATTGCTGCCAACAACGTCACGATCGATGGCATCACGGTCAACGGTGACAACCCGGCGATGAACAACGGCGAGTTCTTTAACGGCGTCGACGTGAATGCCGCCGCCGCCATCGGCAATGGAAGCTATGACGACGCAGCCGGAGCTGCGCACGCGCTCCAAGGCCTGACGGTAACGAACACCATCATCCAGAACTTCAACGATGTCGGAATCCCCCTGCTTGGCACCGGCACGCGCGGCGAAGTCGCGTCCGGGCACACCATCATGTGCAATCGCCTCGACAACATGCAGGGGAAGAACAGCATCGGTGAGACGCGAACAGGCATTGTCGTCCTCAACGACGCATATGCCATGGTCGCAGACAACGTCATCACGCGCGTGAGTATCGGCGTGCAGACCGGGAACAACACGCAGCCCATGCCTCTCCTGCCAGCGGGCGAAACGGCCAGCGTCCGGCACAACATCATTAATTTTGACGACGTCGCGATCTGGCACGATCGTCAGTCGCTCGACGCGTCGACGTGGACGATCGCTACCAATGACCTGGCCAGCATCGGCAACAAGCAGATCGATACGCCGTGCGGGATCTACATCAGCTCCATCCAGGACGCGGTGAGTGTGATCGTGATGGACAACCTCGTCCTCGCCGCCTACGAAGGTGTGCGGCTCTGGAACAACCCGACCGAGAACACCATCACCATCGAAGGCGGCTCACTCATTGCGAACTTCATCGGCGTGTATGTCACGACGTTCGACGCCGTCCAGGGAGAGGCTGCCCCCAGCGGCGCGAAGATCCAAGGCACGACGATGCTCTCGACCGCCGGCGGCGAACCCCGCGGCGTGTTCGTCGACGGGAGCGGAGGATCGGCGGAAATCAGTGTGGAAATCACCGGGATCTCAGCGTTCGGTTTCGACAAGGCCATCGTCGTGGAAGGCAAGTCCGCTCGCGCCTACATCCACGACAACCCAGGGATGGTGACTGCGAACAACGTCGGCATCGCGGTGTCCGGCGGGCGCGCCCGCATCGAGTCGACGGAGCTGTCCGGCAATTTCATCGCCGGGGTGTTGGTCCGTGAGGCGGCGACTGTTGATCTCGGGGACTGTGGCGACACCGACTTCACCGGCCTCGGCAGCAGCCAGGGGCTGAACGCGCTGACCGGGTACAACGGCACCTCGGCCTGGGCGGTCTACAACCAGAATTCGCCCGAGACGCCCGTGGTCCTGGCGCAGAACAATTACTACGGGTATCCGTCCCCTGTCGAGAACATCGAGGATGTGGTGTTCGATGACACGGACTCGAAGGACTCCTCGGCGATCATCGCTTCGCAGGCGCTCGACACGGACGGGGATGGAGTGTTCGATTGCCACGATGGGTGTCCGCTCGATCCCGCGAAGACGAGCCCGGGGGTCTGTGGCTGCGGCATCGCTGACACGGATACCGACCGCGACGGCGTCGCGGACTGCGACGACGGCTGCCCGCAGGATCCGTTGAAGACCGCCGAGGGAACGTGCGGCTGCGGCGTCGCCGATACCGACTCCGATGGCGACGGGACACCGGACTGCAACGACGGCTGTCCGAAAGATCCGCTCAAGATCGTGGGAGGTAAGTGCGGCTGCGGCGTCGCCGACACCGACACCGACAACGACGGGACGCCGGACTGCAAGGACGGGTGCCCCAAGGATCCGGCCAAGATCGCCGAAGGCATCTGCGGCTGCGGCATCGCGGATGTCGACTCGGACGGCGACGGCGCTGCCGACTGCATCGACGGCTGTCCGAAAGATCCCGAAAAGACCGAGCCGTTGGCCTGCGGCTGCGGCGTCCCCGACATCGACTCCGACGGTGACGGCAGCCTGGACTGCGACGACGGCTGCCCCGACGATCCGGACAAGACGGCCCCGGGCGAGTGCGGCTGTGGAGTCCCGGATGTCGACACCGACGGAGATGGAGCGCTCGACTGCACTGATGAGTGTCCCGCGGATCCGGACAAGATCGAGCCCGGCGCATGCGGCTGCGGGACGCCTGACACGGATACCGACGGCGACGGCGTGCCGGACTGCATCGATCAGTGCCCCGGTTACGACGACACGGCAGACTGCAACGAGAACGGGACGCCGGACGGTTGCGACATCCACGTTGACCAGACGTCTTCCGATTTGAATAACAAC
Source organism: Phycisphaerae bacterium (assembly GCA_034439815.1). Lineage (GTDB taxonomy): Bacteria > Planctomycetota > Phycisphaerae > Phycisphaerales > SM1A02 > JAEUIT01. The sequence continues at coordinate 1,768 of JAWXBD010000152.1, read as the reverse complement.
AGCGTTCCGGACGAATGCGAGTGCCTGGCCGACCTAACCGGTGACGGGATGGTCGGCGAGGCTGATCTCGCGATCTTGTTCGGCAGCTGGGGCACCGTTGTGGGCGTAGGGGGCGCCGGTGGAGTCGCGGATCTGGACTCGTCCGGTACCGTGGATGCAACCGACCTGGCGATCCTGCTTGGCAGCTGGGGTCCGTGCGCGATGTTTGTGGACGACGCGCCGGCCCGATGAGCCACCGAGCGAGTTGTCAAGAACTTTTTCGCGCCGATCCCGATTTGTTCAAGCCCTTGTACAAACCGTGTGCCTCACCTACACTGTTTCGCTTCGGCAGCGGCGCGATCACCGGCAATCCATGGACATATCAAGCAGCTTGACGACGGCGTGATGGACGCCGCGGAGACGTATCCGACTCAGCTCTTTTGCAGGGTTTTACCCTGCGGAAGGCCTCGAGAAGGAGATCGTCGCCGCGGCTCGACTGCGTGCGCCTGTGCTTTTGCGCCACTCCTCCCTTTTCCTCGCTATCGCTTTTCACGCGTTAGGGGCACCGTTGATGGCATCCACAAACGATCGTGCAATCCGACCATACTCGAAGCGCGACGACGCGATCCCCGTTCCGGATCTCACGCGCGTGCAGAAGGACGCCTACGAGCGCTTTTTGCAGCTTGACAAGACCTACGACACCCGCACGCAGGGACTCGGCCTGGAGGCCCTGCTCCGGGAGATCTTCCCGATCGAGTCCTACGACGGCTCGATGAAGCTCGAATACCTCTATTACAAGCTCGACGAGCCGCGCTACACGGCCGACGAGTGCCGTGAGCTGCGCCTCACGTACGGCATGCCCTTCCGCATTGCCGTCCGCCTGCGCCGCAACGGCGTCGATGAAATCCCCGAGGAAGAGATTTATCTCGGCGAGATTCCGATCATGCTCGGCGGCGGCGAGTTCATCGTCAACGGTGCCGAGCGCTGCATCGTCAGCCAGCTTCACCGCTCCCCCGGCGTCGACTTCTCGATCGTCAGCTCGTTCGGTGACCGGCCGCTCCACTCGGCCCGCATCATTCCCGAGCGTGGCTCATGGATCGAACTCGAGGTCACGAAGAAGGACGTCCTGGCGATGCGAATCGACCAGTCGACGAAGCTTGCCGCGACCACCTTCCTGCGGGCGCTGGACGAGACCTACTCCTCGACCGACAAGATCCTCGAACTGTTCTACGACGTCGTCGACCTCAAGGTCGAGAAGCTCAAGCCCGAGCACTTCTCGGCGGAAATGATCGTCGACAGCGACTCCGGTGAAGAACTCTGCCGAGTCGGAGCGATGATCGGTGACAAGATCGACACGATTCAGGCCTCGAACCTGAAGACGGTCCGCGTCATCACCGATCCGGGCGATCCGATCATCCTCAACACGCTCTCGGAAGAGAAGCTCGACTTCCTTGCGGAAGTGACCGAGCACGAGGCGGCGCTGCTCCGCATCTACGGCCGCCTGCGTCCGGGCAATCCGCCGCAGGTCGACAAGGCGAAGGCGCTGTTCAAGGAGAAGTTCTTCGACGAGAACCGCTATCGCCTGGGGCGCGTCGGCCGCTTCCGTATCAACCGCAAGTTCGAAGACGACAAGGTGTACAAGGTCGTCTCGGAATCGATCCAGCGCATCCGCGCGGAAGACTTCCTCGCGGTCATCAAGTACATCATGGACCTCCGCGCCAAGCGCAACCGCGCGCACGTGGATGACATCGATCACCTGGGCAACCGCCGTCTGCGCACGCTCGATGAG
>JAWXBD010000151.1:0-12989 GCA_034439815.1 Phycisphaerae bacterium | reverse complement strand
CCTTTGCCTTGCGTCACGGAAGTATGCGGCAGCGCGGGCCCGCGCGCAACCTAACACGCGCCGTACGGCGCGCGCGAATCAACTACGAGCCGTATAAGGACGGGTCCTTCTGCCCTTTGCCTTCTTACTTCTCTTCTTACTTCTTCCTTGCGAAAACCCGCGACAGCTCCAACGTCGGCGAATGCTGCATCAGCGCGCTGCCGATGATGGTGCGCAAGTCCGTCGTCACCGGGACATCGCCTGGGCCTGTCAGCGTGTCGGCATCGAGTGATGTGAAACCGCGGTGAAGTCCGCCGCCGTCCGGAAGCGTGTCGCTGACCATGAACGCGACGGAGCCGGCCCCGTGGTCGGTACCGAGGCTCGTGTTTTCTGCGACGCGGCGGCCGAACTCCGTCATGGCGATGATCGTCACCTGGGAACGGCGCTCGCCGAGGTCCTCGACAAACGTCGCGATCGATTGGGCGAGATCCTCCATCAGGCTTCCGATTGCCGCACTCTGCACGAAGTGCGTGTCCCAGCCGAGCGCCCCGCCGTCGGCATCGACGGTCGTTGCGATCAGCCCGACGTCAGCCTTGATCAGCCGCGCGACCTCGCGCAAGCCGCGGCCGAGCGTGGTGTCCGGATAGACCATGCCGCCCGCGTCATCTGCGCCGCGCAAAGCGCGCATTCGGCGCTCCGCGTCCAATGTCGCGCGCGCCACTGGACCCAGCGTGCTGTCGTGTTCGTACAAAGCCCGCAGTGCATCGATCACACGCTGGTCATCGCCCGCGAGTTCGAAGTCGTTGATCCGCTGGATCACGACACCGCCCGGCGCACCGCGCAGTGATTCGGGCAGCGTCGTACCGATGGCGACGGTTCCGAGCGGACCGGGCGCCGGCGTTCGCGCCCGCAGGTACCGCGCAAGCCAGCCGGCGCCGGGCATGCCGCCGTGCTCGAGATAATCCTGGGCCTCGAAGTGACTCTGCGATGTGTCGGCGGTGCCGGCACCCGTAATGATCCGCAGCGAACCTCGCTCCCAGAGCGGCATCAGCGCCTTCATCCGTGCATGAAGTCCAAAGACTCCGTCGAGATCGATCACATCGCGCGCAGCCACGCCGAGCGTGGGCCGCGCGCGGCGATAGCCATCCATCGCATGCGGCGGGACCAGCGTCAAGCCGTCGGCGCCGCCGCGCAGGAACACGACCACGAGCGTGCGCTCAGCGTCGTTCATCCGGTCGATGGCGTCGGTGCGTGTGATGCGCATGGAAGAATCTCCCTCAGTGCCATTGAAACGCCGGACCTGCCAGCGCGACCGCAATCGGATCGCCAGACGCCTGCACGATCGCCATCTCGTCCGCGGTCGGCTGCCGGCCAAAGCAGTGCGCGACGAGCGCGTCTTCCGAACCCGTGGCCTTCAACAGCCGTTCACGATCAATGCGCGTGCCATCCAGCCGGCCGCGACTCAGCGCCACCGCCAAGTTCCAGCGCCAATACAGCGAACCGATCCACGGTGCCGCTTCGAGCGGATACCCATCCGGCGTCGGATACTCGCTTGGCGCCTGCCCCATGCGCCGCAGCGCGCTGACGAGAGCAAGTCCTCCGTCGGTGGCGGCAGCCGTTGCACGGAGCGCACTCACGAGAAACCGAAATGGCCGCTTGAACAAGTTGCCTCGCGCGGCCTGAAACTCTTCGCGCTCAAACAGCGCGCGGAGCGTCGTTCGAATGTCACCGTCGCTCGATCGAAATGCCTCAGCGACAGCGCTCTGTGCCGCCGGCGGAGCAGGATCGGCGATGAACGCACGGCACAGGCGCCGCGCCACGGAGCGCGCCGTCGACGGATGCGTGCAGACGATGGTGAGCAGCCGATCGAGATCGGCTTCGCCGCCGCCTGCTGGAATGGTGATGCCGAGCACTTCCTTCGCGCCGTCATCGTGTCGCTTGGGATCGAACGCCACACGGGACACGCGTCCTCGCCAGAAGTCATGGCCATACGTCCAGCCGGAGAGACAGCGCGCCGACTCGAGCACATCGCGATGCGTGTAGCCGCCGTCCACACCGAGCGTGTGCAGTTCGAGCAGCTCGCGGGCGTAGTTCTCATTCGGACGATCGCCTGGATGCAGCACTTTGTTGTCGTGGCCGTCGAGATAGACGAGCATCGCGGGACTTGTGGCACTCGCGCGGACCAGGTCCTGAAACCGTCCCATCGCGTGCGGCCGTATGACTTCGATCTCATCGGCAAAGCGCACCCACCGGCAGTGACCTTTCGATGCGACGATGTTGAAGTGATCGGTCCAGAACTCGACCATCAGTTCGAACAGCTGGCGCCTGGAATGCACCGCGCGCACAATGCGAGACTGCGCGATGGCGAGCAGCATTTCCTCCGGATCAAACTCGTAATGCTCGCCGCGCGGTTCACTCAGCGGCTCGATGGCGGCGATGCGGAGACTGCATCGCGTGTCATCGATTGATTCCGGCTGCAGCTGCCGGGCAAGAAACGCACTGAATCCGAGCGTCTCGAAGCCCGTGCGATCACCGATGCGCGGTCCGAACGTCAGGCGCTGCAGCGCGTGCGTCGATGCATCAACGGTCGGCGTGTCAGGCGGCGCGAATGCGCCGTCCTCCGCGCCGAGCACCGCATCAGCGAGGCGTTCCTCCAGAGGCCGGCAGCCTTGACCGAGAACGCCAAACGCGGCGAGTGTCCCAAAGAGACTCGCTCCTTTGATGAAACTGCGACGCGTCGTGATCATGGGAATCTCAGGGTGCGGCCACGTTCGCGCGCTTCGTCGAACCGAGCAGGCAGCCGACTCCGCACGCGAGGGTGAGCGGCAGCGCCACGAACCACCCGAGGACAGGCAGCATCCAAGTGAGGGCCACAAATCCGGCGCCGCGCGTGACGTGGGTCCAGCGCGCACCGCCACCTGTACCGCCGGCCCCACCGCCACCCGAGCCTCGATCGCCGACATGGAGCGCGACCGCGCTCAATCCGGCAAGTGCGATGAGCACCCATGCAAGGCCGAGCACGATGCCGAGCAGTTTGAGCCCGCCGTTGGGCAGATTCATCAGCACAATCGCTGCGAAAACCCACGGCGCGCTCACCATCAGGCCCAGCAGCATGGTGCGGACCGGCCGCAGCGCCAGCTGATCGCGACCGCGCTCTGTGACATTGGGAAGCATCGCGTTGCCGCACGCGGCATAGGCGATGACAACGAGCAGGACGCCGACATGCACCCAGACCCAGGCGCTCACAACAGCAGAAGTAATCATGGGACGTATCTCCGGAGGGGCGAGACTCCATCCTACGTGGAGAGCCTCCGCAGGCCGACACGCTGCTCGCAATCAGGGCAATCGTCGTGGAACCATGCCGTGCTTGGGAACGCGCCGCCCGGCATTTCCGGTTTCATCAAGTTGGCTGGAAACTGCGTGACGTGGCGTCAGACGACCGCGCCTTCGCCGGTCTGAATGCGCCATAACAGCGCGTAGAACCCCTCGTGCGCCACCAGTTCGTCGTGCGTTCCTTGCTCGACCACCCGTCCTTCGTCAAGGACGTAGATGCCGTCCGCGTGGCGGATCGTGCTCAGCCGATGCGCGATCGCGATCGTCGTGCGGCCTTTACACACGGTGGCAAGCGACCGCTGAATCGCCAGCTCGGTCTCGTTGTCAACGCTGCTCGTCGCCTCGTCGAGCACCAGGATCGGCGCGTCCTTCAGAATCGCGCGGGCCATCGCCACCCGTTGCCGCTGACCACCGGAGAGCTTCTGGCCGCGCTCGCCGACGAGTGTCTGATAGCCCTTCGGCAGCCGATGGATGAACTCCTCGGCCTCCGCGCGCTGCGCGGCGTCGACGATCTGATCGTGCGGCACCTGCGCGAGCGCGCCGCCTTCGAGCGTGCCGACAAGTCCGTATGCGATGTTCTCAGCGATCGTGCCGTGAAACAGAAAGACATCCTGGCTCACCACAGCCACCGCGCGGCGCAGATCGGCCAGCTTGAGCTCGCGCAGCTCGATGCCGTCAAGCGTGATCGATCCGTCCAGCGTACATGTGCCGGCGCCGCGGTCATAGAGACGAAGCAGCAGTTTGAGCACCGTCGTCTTGCCGCCGCCGGTCGATCCCACAATGGCGGTCGTCTTCCCCGCGGGAAACGTCAGATCCACGCCGTGCAGAACGGGATGATGGGGAACATAGGAAAACGTAACGCCGCGGAACAGCACCTCGCCGCGGACGGTGGAGGTCGGCAACGCCCGCGGTCCGTCCTGCACCGCGATCGGCGTCTCAATCAGGTCGAAGATTCGCGCGGCGCTCGCCATGCCGCGCTGATACAGATCGAGCACAGCGCCGAGACGTGTGAACGGCCAGAGCAGCCGCTGCGTCAGAAACGTCAAGAGTGAATAGGCGCCGACCGCGAGATCACCGCGCAGCGTCAGGATGCCGCCGTACACCAGCGTCGTCACAAACCCGATCACCACCACCATGCGGATGAGCGGGGCAAACGCCGCGCTCATGCGGATCGCACGGCTGTTCGCGTTGACGTACTCACGGCTCTCCCCTTCGATGCGGTCACTCTCGAAGCCTTCCGCCGCATAGCTCTTGATCGTGGCGATACCCGAGATGTTGCCCGACAGCTGCGACGCGAGCAGACCTGCTTTCTCGCGCACATCCTGATAGCGCGGTGCAATGCGCAACTGAAATGCGAGGGAACCCCAGATCACGAACGGCAGCGGCGCCATCGCCATCCACGCGAGCGGCGCGTCGATGACAAAGAACGTGGCAATCGTGGCGGCGGCGGTGACGAACAGCTGAATCAGGTCATTCGCGCCGCCGTCAAGAAACCGTTCAAGCTGATTGACATCGTCGTTGAGAACCGCGACGAGCCCGCCGGTCGAACGATCTTCGAAGTAGGACAAATCGAGGCGCTGCACGTGGCTGTACGCATCAAGGCGCAGCGAATGCTGTAGTCGCTGCGCGAGATTACGCCATAAAACTCCGAGCCAGTATTCGAACACGGACTCCAGCGCCCAGACCAGAACTGTGAACGACGTGAGGATCCACAACTGCGTGACCGGATCCGGAAAGCCCCAGCGGCCGACGAGCGAATTCTCGCGCCGCACAACAACATCGACCGCGAGTCCGATCAGAAAGGGCGGCGCGAGGTCCAGCAGCTTGTTCGTGACCGAGCACGCGACGGCGAGCCCGATGGCGCGCCGTTCGCCCCTTGCATAGCGCAGCAGGCGGGCGATCGAGGCGGCCGGAGGGCGGGTCATGAATGGGGTTGTACCGCGCACCGCCGGCGCGGTTCCGTCCACCGACGTCACGGCCAAGCCGTTACGATCGCGGTCTATGACCGCACCAAAGATCCTCGCCTTTGCCGGCAGCGCTCGTCGGGACTCGTTCAACGTCGCCCTGCTCGCCATTGCGGTGGAGGGCGTGCGCGAGGCCGGCGGCGAGGTGACACTCGTTTCGATGCGTGACTACCCGATGCCGATGTACGACGGCGACATGGAAGCCGAGCAGGGCCTGCCAGAGCATGCGCTGCGATTCAAGGCGCTGTTGAACGCGCATGCGGGAATCCTCATCGCGTGCCCCGAGTACAACAGTTCGATCACGCCGCTCCTCAAGAACACGATCGACTGGACGTCGCGCCCATCACCGGGACAGCCGTCGCTGCAGTGTTATCAAGGCAAGGTGGCAGGACTGCTGTCTGCGGCACCTGGCGCACTCGGTGGCTTGCGCGGACTGGTGACGGTGCGCTCGATCCTTGGAAATATCGGCGTCACCGTGATCCCGCAGCAGTTCTCGCTCTCGAAGGCGGGCGAGGCGTTCGACGACCAGAAGCGCCTCAAGGATGAGTCCCAGGCCGCGAAGGCGCGAGCGATCGCCGCGACGCTGACGCGGGTGACGGCAAAGCTCGCGGGCTGAAGCGAACAAGAAGAAAGAAGAAAGAAGGACGCGAATCGTCCCTCTTCATTCTTCCTTCATCCTTCTGACTTCACTCAGTATCGGTAGTGATCCGGCTTGTACGGACCGTCGGTCGGGATGCCGAGGTATTCAGCCTGGTGCTTCGACAGCTTCGTGAGCCGCGCGCCAAGCTTGTCGAGGTGAAGCCGCGCGACCTTCTCGTCGAGATGCTTCGGCAGCGTGATGACTTTCTTGTCGTACTTCTCGGCGTTCTGGTGCAGTTCGATCTGCGCCATCACCTGGTTCGTGAACGATGAGCTCATCACGAACGAGGGGTGACCGGTCGCGCAGCCGAGATTCAGCAGACGTCCCTCCGCGAGAATGATGATGGACTTGCCGTTGGCGAACAGCCACTCGTCCACCTGCGGCTTGATGTTGATGCGCTTCACGCCCTTGATCTTCGCGAGACCGGCCATGTCGATTTCGTTATCGAAGTGGCCGATGTTGCCGACGATCGCCTTGTCCTTCATCCGCTTCATGTGCTCGGCCGTGATGATGTCACAGTTGCCGGTCGCGGTGATGAACATGTCGGCCGTGTCGAGCGCGTCTTCGAGCGTGACGACTTCGTAACCTTCCATACACGCCTGCAGCGCGCAGATCGGATCGATCTCCGTGATCTTGACGCGGCAGCCCTGGCCACGCAGCGACTGCGCACAGCCCTTGCCGACGTCGCCGTATCCGCAGACGACCGCGACCTTGCCCGAGAGCATGACATCGGTCGCGCGCATGATGCCGTCAACGAGCGAGTGACGGCAGCCGTATAGGTTGTCGAACTTGCTCTTGGTCACTGCGTCGTTGACGTTAATCGCGGGGAAGAGCAGCTGATTCAGCTCCTGCATCTGGTAGAGGCGATGCACGCCAGTCGTCGTCTCTTCGCTCACGCCGCGCACGCTTGGAGCAACCTTCTTCCAGTAGCTCGGATCGGCGGCCTGCAAGTCTGCGATCAGCTTGAGGATGACCACGTACTCCTCGCTGTCCTTCGCAGTCGGCGTCGGCACCTTGCCCGACAGGTTGAACGCGAGTCCCTTGTGAACGAGCAACGTTGCGTCGCCGCCGTCGTCGAGGATCAGTGTCGGACCGCGCGTCTCGCCCTTTGGACCGTTCGGCCACTTCAGCGCCTGGAATGTGCACCACCAATATTCGGGAAGCGATTCGCCCTTCCACGCAAAGACGGGAATGCCCTTCGGTTTCTCGATCGTGCCCTTCGGTCCGACAGCGACAGCAGCCGCGGCGTGATCCTGCGTCGAGAAGATGTTGCATGACGCCCAGCGCACTTCCGCGCCAAGATCGACGAGGGTTTCGATCAGGACGGCCGTCTGCACAGTCATGTGCAGCGAGCCGGTGATGCGCGCGCCCTTGAGCGGCAGCTTGCCCTTGTACTCCTTGCGCAGCGCCATCAGGCCAGGCATCTCATGCTCGGCGAGCTCGATCTCCTTGCGGCCGAAGCGCACAGTGTCGGGCGAGAGGTCCTTCACCTTGAATGGCGGGTCGGACCACAGGGCGAGGCCGGTGTCCATAAAAGTCTTGGCGGAGCTACTTGCGGAGCTGGGGCGCGCGGTCGGCGATGGCTTCGGCTTTTTCATGCTGGTGGTAGTCACAGTGGGGCTCGTATGGGGAGAGGGTTCGACAGGTTCGCTCGGCATGAACCGGCGATTCATCCGTTCATCCGGATGAAAGGTTTATTCTACCGGGCACGCAGGATATGGTCAATCGCTGGAGCTGCCGGGAAGGAAAACCAGCAGGCTTCTGGAACGGTTCGCTACCATCGGTGCCGTTCGGCCGATCCCGCCCAGAGACCTGTCAGAGAGACCTATCACACCCATGCGCCACACCTCGTTCCGTCCCGCTCGCGTCCGCTCCTCGTTCCGCACGATCGCATTGGTGGCGATGTTCGTGACGCTGCCACTCGCCGCAGCGAGCGCACCTCAAACTGCTCCGCCGACGAAAGCGGAGACCGATCGAACGAGCATCCTCTTGAAATTGCCAGCCGTCAACGCGGCTGGATTCATCGGCGATCCGTACCCGCTCGACACCTGCATCGTGAGTGGAGAGAAACTCGGTGCCGAGTCCGTGACGGTCATTCTGAAAGACATGCCAGACGCGTTGCAGGAAGGTCGCCAGATCAAGCTCTGCTGCAAGGCGTGCGAGGCGAAGCTGCTGGCGAACCCGACGGAGTATCTGCGAAAGCTTGACGCGGCAATCATCGCGCAGCAAGGCGCCTCCTATCCGCTGACGCACTGCCTCGTGATGCTCGACGAAACGCTGGTTGAAGATGATCACAAGACGGTCGTCTTCGGAAACCGTCTTTACAAGCTCTGCTGCAAGAAGTGCGTCAACAACTTCTTGAAGGGAACCGGACGGTACGTCGGGGCATTCGACAGAGAGTGGACCGCGAAGCAGAAGTCGAAGTACCCCCTCGACACGTGCGTGGTCACCGGCGAGAAGCTTGGGGACAAGCCGGTCGATCTCATGATCGGCTACGAGCTCGTGCGCGTGGCGACGAACGATGCGGCGAAGACTGTGCTGGAGAATCCGAAGCCGTATCTCGCCAAACTCGCTGCCGCGAAGACCGCCGCGTCAAAAACCAACTAGCAGTCCGGGGTGAACGTCACTTTGGAATCGCAGCCGTCATCACATCGGGCGCGCCGGTCGTGATCAGCAGATTGTCTTCGATGCGGACGCCTCCGATGCCCAGCGCGAGAAGGTGATCGACGCGCGACCAGTCGACGCAGTCGGCGAACCGTTCGCGCCGCGCGGGATCGCGCAGCAGCGCAGGGATGAAGTAGAGGCCCGGCTCAACGGTCATCACGTAGCCTGCTTCGATCGGCAGATCAACGCGCAGCGTGATGCCGCAGCATTTCTCCTTCCCCGGGTCGTTACGAGGGGCGTTCGCCGCCCTCGGCAATCGTCCTCCAGCGTCGCGCACGCCGAGGCCGACCATGTGGCCAACTCCATGCGGGAAGAACAGCGCGATCGCTTCCCGCTCAACAATTGATGCCGCGCTTCCACGCAGCACACCCATATCAATCAGGCCTGTCGCAAGGTCGATTGCCGCCGATGTGTGCACCGCGCGCCACTGCACGCCGCTGCGGCACACGTCGACAGCGCGCACCTGCGCCGCCAGCACCGTGTCGTACAGCGCCTGACGTTCCGACGACAGGCTGCCGCTTGCAGCGAACGTGCGCGTGACATCAGCGGTGTACCCATCGATCGCGCCCCCGGCGTCGATCAGCACGAGATCGTCCGCTTCGATCACCCGCCTGCCTGGTGCAAAATGCAGCACCGACGAGTTGGGCCCGCTCCCGACAAGTGTTGCGTATCCGACGTCGTCGGCGCCGGCGCGGAACATCGCTGCCTCGAGCTCAATCTGCACATCGCGCTCGGTCGCACCTGGTCGAGTCGCCTCGCGCGCTGCGGCGAAGCCACGCACGGTGGCCGCGATCGCCTGGCGCATGACGGCGATCTCCGCCGCGTCCTTGACGCGCCGCGCGTGCAGCAGCCATGCGGCCAGCCGCGCCGAACGCTCGTGATCGACCTGCACGCCCGGCATTGGAGCGCCGAGCGCGGCGATTGGTCCCGCGCCGCGCTGCTGCAGCCACTCGCGCAAGGCGCTGAGCGGCCGGGTGTTCTCCTCCGACATCGGCTCGCGCCCTTCCCAAACGCGTTCCGCCTCGGTGACTTCCGCGACAAAATCTAGCCAGCCTTCATTGGAGTGGTACGCCAGCACGCCGCCATGGCCGCGTCGGCCGGTCAGCCACTGATAGTCAGGATGGACGCGAAATGCGTAGGTCTGATCCTGACCCCCGGGCAAGCCAAGGAGCTGGCCGGCGCCGATCACGACCGCCCCGTTCAGCGCCTCACTCTCACGCCACGCAGCGAGCGCCTTCGCGCGTCGCGTTTCAATGAGCGCAGGATTCAGCACCTTCACCCTCCCATTTCGTTCGTCGGTATCGTCAATCTTGTCGGCGCATTGACGCAGCAAACAAACCGGGTCCCTTGCGTTCGGTTTCGGCGCGCAGTCGACGGTAGCGGCAGTCCTGCAGCCCGGCGGAACGCGCCAACTGCGCGACGTCTGCTTCGCCGAACCCGAGATGCTGGTGGCCCATCGTGATCCGAAATTCATCGCGTCCATGCGCCACCATGTCGACCACGAGAATTGTCCCGCCTGGACGAACGGTTCGCGCGATCTCACGGAGCGCCGCGGCCGGATGCGGGAGGTGATGCAGAACGAGCATCACAATGGCGGCGTGAAATTCGTTGTTCTTCGCGGGCAGCGCAGCAATGTCCCCCTCGCGGAACTCGATGTTGTCAAAGTCGCCGAGCCGCGCCTTCGCTGCCGCCAGCATGGCGACTTCGCGGTCAATCACAATCACTTTGGCAACAAACGGCGCCATCAGTTCGGCGGCCTCCCCTGTCCCCGAGCCGATGTCGGCGACAACCCATGCGGGATCGAACAGCCCGAGCAGTGCTGCGCCCGTGCATCGCTGCCCAAACAGCTCGTCGCGCAGATGATCCCACTCGCGACCGACACGGCCGAAGAACGTGCGGCTGTCGGTCCGGCGTTCGGCCAGGACTTCGCTCAGTCGCGCGTCGTCTTCGTCAAACTCCGGGTTTGCACCGAGTCGCTCGCGTGTGAGCGTCCACAGCGCGAGCGCATCCGCGTCGACTCCCTGCTGGGGATGCACATACAGCGTTGTCGTTCCCTCGCTTCGCTTTTGAACGAACTGCGCCTCGAACAGCATCTTCAGATGGCGACTCACGGTGGACTGTGGCAATCGCGTCGCACGGGCGAGTTCGCCAACACCGAGTTCCTGCTTCTCCAGAAGCCGAAGCAGGCGCAGACGCGTCAGATCACCGAGCGTTCCAAGTCGCGCCAGCCAGGCGTCCCGAGCGGGCGTGTCGTCATGTCGAGCCATTGGCAGAGTGCGGTCGAAAGGATCAAAGCGCGAGGATCGACGGTGTTCTACAGGCCGGCAGGCAGCGCTGCTTCTGGCCCGGGTTCGACGCCGAGCGCACGCATGCGCCCGACGACGACGGGACTGTGCGGATTCAGGAAGTACGCCTGGCGGATGCGCCGGACCGCCAGGTCGTTCTTGTCGGCGGCCTCCGCGAGTTCGGACGCGCGGACATAAGCCAGCCATTGCGACTCGCCGCGTATCTGAAGCGCCCCGGTCACGGCCAGGTCTTCCAAATCAAGATCATTGAGCTGGCGGCCGAGTTCGGCGAGTTTCAGCCAGCTTTCAACTTCGGCACGCTCGTTCGCGCGCCCCTTCAGCAGCTGTGTCATCCGACCGCGCTCATTCAGTTCGGCGTACACGTCAGCGAGCGCGAACGCGACCTCGCGATTCGCGGGGTTGGCGGCAGCTGCCGTCTCTATGTGGGTTCGCGCCTCCGCCGGCCGGCCAAGATTGACGAGGCACATGCCGTAGCGATACTCGGCTTCCCAATCGCCCGGATACCTGTCGATGATTTCGAGATACGCCGGCGCGGCCTGGTCATACCGCTCCCATTCGTAATGAAAATCGCCTTCGGCGCGCGACGCCGCAATCGGTCGCGGACCGCAGCCACTCTGCACAAATGCACACGCGACGAGCACAGTGCTCACCGCGGCGGAGACGAATCGAGCCCTGCACAGAATTGAAGTTGAAGCCATCGGTGATTTCCATCTGAAGCGCCGGTGCAAGCGACTCGCGTTGCGCGTCGGTCCAGCAATCGCCGCATGATACGGGAGAGACATCATTTCGCAGAAGCGCTCCTTCCGCGGCACGAAAGAACGATTGTTTTCTCGCCCGTGTCGCTACGCTGCCCTCCAATGTCAACGCCTGTCGCGCTGCTTCTTCATGCCACCCCGGACGGATCGTCCCACGTGGACATCCTCCTGGCACTTGACGAGGTGGCACTCGACGAGCGACAGGCCGAGGATCATGAGCGCGTCGTCCCCACGTGGAGGGCGGCGACCCGACCCGATCACACGCCGGTCGGAACGAGTGTCCCTCTCCAGCCGCTCAAGCCGCATCGCGGGCTGTATCTTCGACTCACTGCACCGCAGACGCTGGACGGGAATCGCGGGATCGTGACACCGCTGCGCTGTGGCGACGCCACGCGTATCGATGGAGCGATCGAGATCACCTGGCAGGACGGAGGGCGCGAGGTGTGGGAGCTTGCCGGCGACGCGTCATCAGCGGCGCTGCGCGTCCGCTCTCGTGTGGAAGAGTCAACGCAAACGTCCCGACCGCTTTCCGAAAGAGGCACGCCGCTTCCGCGGCCTGTGTGAACCATCATCCATGGACCTATCCTGGACCCAACTCGCACTTGCTCTGATCGTCCTCGTGTTCGGCACGGGCAGCGTCATCCTCCAGATCGCCGGCCTCCCGGGCACGTGGCTGATCCTGCTGCTCGCCGTCATCCTCAAGGTGCTCGAGTACTTCGTCGAGCTCGGCCCGCAGGAATTGCTGGGCTGGTGGACCATTGTCGCGCTGCTCGGCATCGCGCTCGTGGGCGAAGCGATTGAGTTTGCCGCGGCGGCAGCCGGCGCGAAGACCGGCGGTGCGAGCAAGCGCGGCATGATCGGCGCCGTGATAGGCAGCATCGTCGGCGCGATCGTCGCGACGGTCGTCCTTGCGTGGCTTCCGATTCTGGGAACGCTGATCGGCGCAGCGGTCGGCGCAGCCGGCGGTGCTGTTGTCGGCGAACTCAGTGAGGGCGGTCGCACGCTTCGATCAACAGCCAAGCCAGCCGCCGGCGCCGTCGCAGGCCGCTTGGTCGGCGTGCTGGCAAAGGCCGTCGTCGCCGCCGTGATGCTGATCGTGCTGGGCTTCGCGCTGTTTGTATGAAGCAATCGGTGCACAAGCTCGCGCCCACCCCGGGCCAACCCGCAGCCGCCGATTCACTCGGCGGCGCCCGCGGCGCAAGAGCGAGTGTGCGCCCGGAGGGCGCTACCAGTCCGTGGTGAAACCCCTTTCTCCCTCGCGCGCCGCACCAATCAGTTTTCACCGCGCCACCCACAGCGAGGCTGACAGCCGTCGCCATATGACCCGATCCGGTCGGCATCGCGCCGT
>JAWXBD010000150.1:0-38596 GCA_034439815.1 Phycisphaerae bacterium | reverse complement strand
TCGCGCGAAGGTCATGGTGACGGCGATGATGCCGTCGTGAAAATGCCGACCCCGGAAAAACTATGCTTTTTCCTGCAGATGAATGCGATTTCCTGGGGCGACGATGCTTTCGCGCCGGGGATCGCTTTTGTCGACCCGCTGCTGCTGCCCGCCGATTCTTCCGAGAGATCTGTGGCGATGGGTGTCCTCAACGCGGCGTCAACGCGGCGCAATCGCATGCGCGAAGCAGGCGCTCGGCGCGCAGCAAGGGGCCGCAATCGAGTCGAAATGCTCGCGACTGCACCGAGACTGTCCTCGCGCCGTCATGTCTGATCTGGCAACCGGAGTTCGGTTCGCCGAGAGTTGGCCGGCGCGCCGCTCGAAAGTGCGTTTTGAAGGTGAGTGTCCTTAATGACGGCCCCGAAAGTGCGTTTTGAAGGTGAGTGTCCTTAATGACGGCCTTAATGACGGCCCTGAATGACGGCCTGAATGACGGCCCGATCCGAGCAGACCGAGCGGAGCGAGGGATGCACGACGCGACATGAACGCGAGAACGGAAGCCTTCCGAGGCTTCCGTTCTCGCGTGAATGTCGGGGCGGCCGGATTTGAACCGACGACTTCTTGCTCCCAAAGCAAGCGCTCTACCAAGCTGAGCTACGCCCCGCGTTGTGATTTGGACGACGCATGGTAGCGGGTGTGGTGCCGTATCGTGCGACCCATGGCCGAAGCTTCTGAATCGCTGGTGCGGATCGCACGACAGCTCGCCCGCGATGTCGGGGCGCTCTCGTTCGGGGCGCACGTGGCGTGCGTTTATCACCCGCTGGAGTATGCCTGGGACGCCCACAAGACCTACCTCGAACGGTTTGGCCGCAGCGGCATCGAAGCCCTTCTTGTCGGCATGAACCCGGGTCCGTTTGGCATGGTCCAGACCGGCGTGCCGTTCGGCGAGGTCGCGCTCGTCCGCGACTTCCTCGGCATCCAGGCCGCAATCCAGCCCCCGCAGCGTGTGCATCCCAAGCGGCCGGTCCTAGGTTTTGAGTGCACGCGCAGCGAAGTCAGCGGACGCCGCGTATGGGGCTGGGCTCGCACTCGGTTCGAAACGCCCGAACGGTTCTTTGAAAGATTTTTCATCTGGAACTGGTGCCCGCTCGCATTCGTGACGGAAAGCGGCGCCAATCTGACGCCCGACAAACTCCCGGCAGCTGAACGTACGGCCCTTGAACGTGTGTGCGATGACGCACTTCTCCGCGTCATCGAAGCAACCGGCCCTCGCATCGCGATCGGATTCGGCGGATTCGCAACCGCACGCGTCCGCAGTGCGCTCGGCGGCGCGACGTCTCCGGTTGTCGGCACCGTGCTGCATCCGAGCCCCGCCAGTCCCGCAGCGAATCGCGGATGGGAAGCGGCGGCGGAACGCGACCTTGCCGCGCTGGGCATCACCATGCCCGGTGTGCCGGGACGCTCGAAACTTCAGCGCAGTTCTTTGTACCGATAGCGGGGACCGCGCGTTACATTTTGAGCGAAGCACGGTCTGATCAACGGGGGCTCGTCGATGACAGGAATGCGAACGGACGGTTCTGCCAAAATCGGGAAGTCTGTTCACGGCATCACCGAAGTCGACCTTCCCGCCGGCTCCGTCACCTGGTGCGAGTATGCCGCGAGCGACATCGAAGTGGCCCGTCAGTTTTTTGAGCGGCTGTTCGGCTGGACATCGCGACGAAAAGAGTTCAGCTCCGAGGGCGCGTACGTCACGTTCATGGCGTCCGACCCGGCCGACACCTCTCCCTCGAAGCGCCGCCACGATGTCGCCGGTCTCCTCGCGCTCGGCGATCTGGCGGGCGGCCCGACGCGCGGAAGCTGGCTTCCTGTCATTCCCGTTCCCGATGTGGACCAGGTGACAGCACAGGCTGCCGCGCTCGGCGCGAACATTCTCAGCGCTCCCGTCGGATTCCCGGGACTTGGGCGCCACGCCACGCTTGCCGGTCCGAGCGGCGTGTGCTGTTCGCTTGTCGATCTTCATGACGGCCGCACACCGCGCGGACCGGGCTGCGTCCGATGGGCCGAGCTTCGCGCGAGCGACCCCGCCAAGACCGCGCTCTTCTGCTGGCAGGCATTCGGATGGCACGCGGAGTCCGTGCGCGATCACGACTGGTCGCTGCGCACGGTGTTCCTGCATGGCGGGCATCGCGTGCTCTCGATGCGCAAGTCCGAGCCGGGCGAGCGGAGCACATGTGTGCCGTGCATCGAGTGCAGCGAGCTGGACGCGACCATGCTGCGGGCGATGGAACTCGGTGCGTCGTTGCGCGAACGTCGCGAAGACGATCCCATTCACGGTCGATGCGTGCGCCTTGCCGATCCGCTCGGCGAAGAGTTCATGCTGGTGAGCTCGACTCCGTGAGCTCTGACGGCGCTCCGAACAGCTGTGCCTCGCGCTCGACTGCGTACTGGTTCGTGTACAGCTCAAAGTAGCGGCCGCGCAATGCGAGAAGCTGCCGGTGCGTGCCGCGCTCGACGACCCTTCCGCCGTCGATGACGAGAATGATGTCGGCGCGACGAATGGTCGACAGCCGGTGCGCAATGACGAACGCGATGCGGTCGCGCAGCACTTCCTCGATGCCCCCCTGAATGAGCCGTTCGGTCGAGGTGTCGACGGAGCTCGTCGCTTCATCCATGATGAAGATCTGCGGATCGCGCAGCACCGCCCGCGCCAGCGCGATGAGCTGCCGCTGTCCCGTTGACAGCTTCTCGCCGCACTCGCCGACGTCAAAGTTGTAACCCTTCTCAAGTTCGCATACAAACCCGTGCGCGTTGACGCGGCGGGCCGCCGACTCGACCTCCGCGTCCGTGGCATCGAGCTTGCCGTAGCGGATGTTGTCGCGAATCGTCCCCGAGAAAAGGTGGGGGACCTGCTGAATGACGCCGAGGTTCGACTGCAGCCAATGCAGCGACCGGTCGCGGTACTCGACGCCGTCAAACAGAATCCGGCCTTCGCGCGGCTCGTAAAAGCGTGCGACGAGCGAAACGATCGTGCTCTTGCCGCCACCGGTCGCGCCGACGAGCGCCACCGTCTGCCCCTCGTGCACGACGAGATCGAAATCGCGCAGCACCGTCACGTTCGGCTTGTACCAGAACGTGACTCCTTCAAACCGCAGTTCGCGGATCCGCGGGCTCCCTCCATCGATCGCGGCGCCGGGACGAGGCGAAACCCGCTGGCGCTCCATGGCGGCGATGACCCCCGGGCCGTCTTCAATCTCCGGCTTCGTCTCCAGAAGCGACACGACTCGTTCGGCGGCGGTCGATGCGTTTAGCACATCGGCGAAGCGCTGCGAGAGTTCCTGAATGGGTTGCGCGAACAGCGTTGCAAACTGCAGGAACGCGACCAGCCGTCCCGGCGTCATGTCCTGACCCGCGAGCGCGCCACCCTTCCAGAGCGCGAGGCCGGCTGCAGCCGCGGCGATTGTCATGATCATCGGCAGATACACAGCGTTCTGCACCGCGTTGCGCAGCATCCATGTGTTCATCTGGGTCGACAGCTGCTGGAACTCAGCGAGATTCTTTTCCTCGCGGACCAGCGCCTTGGTCGTGCGCACACCCAGCAGTTCTTCGTTGAAACTCGCCGTCATCGCCGAATTTGTGCGTCGCGCCTGCCGTCCTGAATGCAGCATGAGCCGCTGCATCATGAGACTCGCGACGATCAGCAACGGAACCGTCCAGAACACGTAGCCCGCGAGCCGGGGATTGATGTAGAGCATCGCGACCGATGTGCCGAGGATCATCAGCGATCCCCAGACGAGATCGAGGATCACCCATGGGAGCGTCCCGCTGATGCGCCCGCAATCGCTCGTCAGGCGCGACGTCAGCCAACCAACCGGCCGCGCATCAAAATACGAAAAAGAAAGCTCCTGCAGTTTCTTGAAGCAGTCCCGTCGCAGCGCATACCCGACTCCGGTCGCGACGTCGCCGGCTGCGCGAATGAACAGCCAGACGCACGACGCAAAGAGAATGAAGAGCACGATGTAGATGCTTGCGAGCGGCAGAAGGTTGCCGGCGAATCCGTTCTGATGCGCCTCGTCAAGCAGTTGCCCGACCAAGATCGGAAGCAGCGCCTCGATGATCGCGATGGCCGCGCCGCCAATCGCAATACGCACGACCGCACCGCGGCAGCTGCGCAGATACGAAAGCAGTTTCCGCCACACACGTGGATCGAACCTGCCTTTGAAATCATCATCAAGATGCGAACTTGCCATGGTCTCGTCTCATAGGGCGGCGACTGCAGCGGCACCGTCGGGCAGCTCGTCGGGATCATCCAGGCTGGTCTGAATGTCCCACAGCGTGCGATACATCCCGGGCTGCGCGAGAAGCTCTTCGTGCGTCCCGCTTTGCGTGATCCGGCCGTGATCGAGCACGATGATGCGGTCGGCGTGCATCAGTGTTGAGAGACGATGCGCCACGATGATGGTCGTGTGATGCGCATCGCGTGCACGGAACGACTGAAGGATGTCGGCCTCCGTGTGCGTATCGACAGCTGAGAATGCGTCGTCGAGCACCAGGATGCGCGGGTCCTGCACCAGCGACCGGGCGATGGCGACACGCTGCCGCTGCCCGCCGGACAGTGTGATTCCACGCTCACCCACCATGGTCTCGTACTTCAACGGGAACTCTTCAATCGAGTTGTGAACGCTGGCAACAGCGGCGGCGCTCTGCATCGCCGATTCATCATTGCGATGGCCGGCGGCGCTGATCAGAATGTTTTCCTTCAGCGTCTTCGAATACAAGAACGGCTGCTGCATCACGGTTCCGATCATGCCACGCATCGTGCGCCGCGGAATCGTCTTCAGTTCCTGCCCGTCGATCAGGATCGATCCACGGAGCGACTCTCCCGAGTACTCATACAGGCGGAGGAGAAGATGCACGATCGTGCTCTTCCCGGATCCCGACGGCCCGACGATCCCAAGCGTCGTTCCAGGCTCGATCGAGAACGAGACGTCATTGAGGACTGGTGTCGCGTCGGTGAAGCCGAAGGTGACGTGCTTGAACTCGATGCGCGCGCCGCCCGTCCCGAGTGTCGGCACCGTCTCCGGTTCACCGGCGAACTCGTCGGGTGTGTCGAGGATCTCGCGAACGCGGTCGATCGCCACGAGCGCCTTGCCAAGATCGGCGAGGATGCGCCCCAGCATGCGGACCGGCCACAGAAACATGCCAATCGCAGTGATGAACCAGAAGAACGTGCCGATCGAGAGACGATCCGATGCCAGCAGCCACAGACCCGTCCCGACCGCGACGATGGTCTGCAGGAAGCACAGCAGATCCGATGTGGCCCAGAATCTTGCGAACAGCTTGAAGAGATCCATGTCCTGCCGGCGGAATTCGCCGCTGGTTGCCGCAAACTTTTCGCGCTCGAACTCTTGGCGCGCGAACGCTCGGACGACGCGAATGCCGGCGAGGTTCTCCGTGATGGTCGTCGTCATCTTGCCTTCCTCCTGCTCCTTCAGCTGGAAGATCGGGCGCATTCTGCGGAAGTACATCCAGGAGAATCCGACGATGAGCGGAACAATGACCACGGACGCAACAGTCATCCGCCAATCGAGCGCGAGCATGAGCGGGATCGGCGCCAGCAGCATCACCAGCGCCCGCCCGATTTCGATCAGTTGACCGGAGAGGAACGTTCGGAGCGTTTCGACATCGGACGTGCAGCGCTGCAGGAGATCCCCCGACTGCTTGAGATCCAGCGTGCGGCAATGGAGCCGCTGCAGATGGTCGTACAGGCGATCGCGAAGGCGGCGCGCGACCGACTCAGCGGCTCCGGACGCGAGGCGCGTGCGTAGATGCGTGAACACGCCGGCGATTGCCGTGATGATCACGAGGAGCACGCCCGGAACCCAAAGATGATCGCGCACGAACTGCGGGCCGCCCATCCAGTCGACGATCTGCGTCGAGAGGTGACTCGCCTTCGATCCTCCGTCGATCAGGACTCCGTCGAGCGTCGCTAGAGTGACAAGCGGAACGGCATATAGCACCGCCGCCGACGCAATCAGTGCCGCCCATGCCATCGTGTACCGAACCCGATGACCCTCGGTGACTCGCCAGATTGTCGACAATGCGCGCGGCATGCTTACGAGGACTCATGCAGTTGATCAGAGTGGCGTTTTCACACCGAGAGCGCGCAGCGCACACCATCCGACGGCACCTTCAAACATCAGAAAGAGCCCCGCGATCACGCTGATTCCGCCAAGGATACCGCCCCACAGCGGAAGGGACTCGAGAAGCCAGCACGTCACGAGTACGAGACCCGCGACCTCCACCGCTGCGCCTGCAACCAGGCGAGCAGCTTTGCCGCGCGAGTCGATGTTGCACTGCATCGTCAATGCTCCTTCAGCGACAGAGATCAACGTCGCTTAGAACTCGCAGTTCTTTGGCGAACGGGCGAACGGTATGACGTCACGGATGTTCTGCATTCCAGTCGCGTAGATGAGAGCCCGCTCAAATCCAAGGCCGAATCCGGCGTGTGGCACCGTGCCGTAGCGACGGAGGTCGCGATACCACCAGTAGTCAGCCTTGTTGAGATTCATCTCATCAAGACGTTTGTCCAGCATGTCGAGCCGTTCCTCGCGTTGCGAGCCCCCGACGATCTCGCCAATCCCCGGCGCGAGGATGTCCATCGCAGCCACGGTGCGTCCGTCGTCATTCATCCGCATGTAAAACGCCTTGATGTCCTTGGGGTAGTTGATGACCGCGACGGGGCGACCGAACACTTTCTCTGTCAGAAAGCGCTCGTGCTCCGACTGCATGTCGATGCCCCACTGCGGCGCGTACTCGAACTTCTCGCCCTGCGCGACAGCCTTCTCCAGCAGACTGATGGCCTCGGTGTACGTGATCCGCTCGAATTTTGCTTCAACGAACTTCTCAAGGCGCTCGATGCATCCTTTGTCGATCCGCTCAGCGAAAAACTTCATGTCGTCCGCGCGCTCGTTGAGCAGAGCTTTATAGATGTACTTCAACAGCGCTTCGGCGAGATCGGCATCGGCCGCGAGATCAGCGAACGCGATCTCCGGTTCAATCATCCAGAATTCAGCGAGGTGACGGCTGGTGTTCGAGTTTTCGGCGCGAAACGTCGGTCCGAACGTGTACACCTTCGAAAGCGCCATGCACCATGTCTCGACATTCAGCTGCCCGGAGACTGTGAGATGGGACTCTTTGCCAAAGAAGTCCTGCGCGTAATCAACCTTGCCGTCGGTGGTACGCGGCATGTTGGCGAAGTCGAGCGTTGACACGCGAAACATGTGACCGGCGCCTTCGCAGTCGGATCCTGTGATGATCGGCGTGTGAACCCATGCGAAGCCGTTCTCATGGAAGAAACGGTGCACGGCCATTGCGAGGCAATGCCTGACGCGGCCGATGGCGCCGAACGTGTTTGTGCGCGGCCGCAGGTGCGCGACCTCGCGCAGGTATTCGAACGAATGCTGCTTGGGCTGAATCGGATACGTGTCCGGGTCCTCGACAAAGCCGAGCACCTTCACGCTCTCGACCTGCATCTCGATCGACTGCCCTTTCCCTTGGCTCCGCACGAATGTGCCCTTGGCCTCGATCGAACATCCGGCCGTAAGCTTCGTCACTTCGGACTGATAGTTTGGAAGGTCGGCTGACGCGACCAGCTGCATCGCGTCAAAGCAGGACCCGTCGCTGACCGCAATGAAGGACAGTCCCGCCTTCGAATCACGACGCGTTCGAACCCATCCTTGCACCGTGGCGACTTGTCCGATGAAATCGTCGGGCCGGGCGAATGCAGACGCGATGCGGGTGGCAGGCATTGGAACTTCAGACTCCGGAGAGGTGACATCGGGCGGAAGCGGGCAGTATTCGGCGACAGGGTGTGGAATGGAAGCAGCCTGCACGTCGAGTGTAATAGTCCGGTAAGCACATGGGGGCACGCCGGGCGCGCGATCAATGCTGTGCCAATATGGCAGTACGCGTGCTGATGCGCGAAAGCCTGACAGCGGATCTTCGATCACGCGCGGGCCGCCGCAGGGACGTTGGGGCGTTCGTCAGCGTCGGTGGCACCCCTTGCAAGTCATCGGACTCGGGCGAGACGGGCACGACGGTTGCCTTCGGGCACTTTCCCTCCGCGTAAAGGCAACGGGTCTCGCGATCCTTCGCGCGGGGGCGTCTCTCTGCTTTCAATCTGTATGCACTTCCGTTTTCCACCACCTGATCGCCCTGACCGGGGCGATTCGCATTCGGGCCAGGATCCTCGTCCTGACGGGCCGCCTGACGCGCGGTCCGAAGCCGATGGCGATGCGCGGCCCCGTGGGCGGCTCAGTCTGATGCTGACATCCGGCGGTTGGCGCGAAGGCGATTTTGCAGATCAGTTGCCGGCACTGCTCGGACCCCTCGGAATCGACTGCTACCGATGCCGAACTGGCATCGAAGCCACAGAGTTTCTCCGGCGCGCGGCCGGGCACCACCCCGTCCACATCGCGATCGTCGACCTCTCCATTCCGATGGAGGCATGTTGCGCGCGTGCGATGCCTGCCGGTCCGCGCGTGATGCAGCTGCTGCGGCGGCTCGATCAGCCCCCGCCGACCGTTGTTGTCCGGCCACCGCAGCCGAGCACGCGCGACAGCGCCCGGGGATTGAGCGAGGCGCTGCGCGACGGCGCGTTCACCGTTATAGACGGTCCCGTGCGATTGGAAAACATGCTTGAAGTATTGCGCCGCGTGGTGCGGCGACACTACCGCGATCACTGGCCCGCAGCGTGAGGCTGCGTCCCACACGAGCACGCGACTCGTACTCTCGCCCTTCCTATTCACTTTTCAGGAGACAGATTCGATGAAGGTTCGACCCCTCGGCGACAAGATCCTCGTGAAGCGCAACGAGGCCGCCACCAAGACTGAGTCCGGCATTTTTCTGCCGGAAACCGCCAAGGACAAACCGAAGCAAGGCAAGATCATCGCCGTCGGCGACGGCATTCTCAACAAGGAAAACGGTCAGCGCATTCCCTTCTCTGTGAAGAAGGGCGACAGCGTGATCTTCTCCAGCTACGCCGGCAGCGAAGTGAAGATCGATGGCGAGCCGTACCTGATCATGACTGAGGAAGACATCCTCGGCGTCGTTGAATGATTGACCGTCCGCCGCTCCAGTGAAAGGCCGAACGCTCTATGGACCGAGGTCCGCTCCTGAAAATCCTGACCGACATGAAGGGCACCTTCAAAGAGCTCGATCTTGTCATCGCGGGAGACGCGACGCCCGTTGAGATCCGAAACGTCGTGGACGTCGAGGACCTTCGCGGCAACAAAGTGATCAAGGTGGTCACGCGTCAGAACTTTATATGGATCGACCCCGAACACGTCGCGGTCGCATATCAGGTTCGAACGGACGGGCATTGACATGCAGTCCGACCAATTGCGCAAGGCATTGCGTGAACTGAACGGGCTCCGGGATCTGCGGATTGAGTTTTCTGGAGCGCACGCCTGCATTGTCAAGAAGGCGCTGCTCATACCCGAAGAGGCCGACGGCCTCGTCAAAGTCACCGACGGATCGCATGTGTATATCGTCGATTCGGATCGAGTGACGTGGATCGAGATCGGCTGATTCGCATCACACTACCCGCATCTAGCAACCAACGACTTCATTTAGAAAAGTAGGAAACTGTTCCATGGCTTCAAAACAAATTGCCTATGACAACGACGCTCGCGAGCGCATTCTCCGAGGCGTGCAGAAGCTCGCCAAGGCCGTCAAGATCACTCTCGGTCCGAGTGGTCGCGTCGTCATTCTCGAGAAGAGCTTCGGTTCTCCCACAATCACCAAAGACGGTGTGACGGTGGCGAAGGAGATCGAGCTCGACGATCCTTACGAGAACATGGGCGCGCAAATGGTGAAGGAAGTGGCGAGCAAGGCGTCGAAGGACGCCGGCGACGGCACAACCACCGCGACGGTGTACGCCGAGGCGATCTATCAGGAAGGCCTGAAGAACATCACGGCCGGCGCGAACTCGAATTCGGTCAAGCGAGGAATCGACAAGGCAGTCGAGGCCCTTGTCGACGAGCTCAAGCGGCTCTCGAAGCCCGTGAAGAACTCGACCGAGATCGCGCAGGTCGGATCGTGCTCTGCCAACCAGGACATGCAGATCGGCAAGATCATCGCGGAAGCCATGGACAAGGTCGGCAAGGACGGCGTCATCACGGTCGAAGAGGGCAAGAGCCTCGAGACCCACGTGGAACTGCTGGAAGGCATGCAGTTCGACAAGGGCTACCTCAGCCCCCATTTCGTGACCAATCAGGCCACGATGGAGTGTGTGCTTGAGGACTGCTACGTCCTCATCCACGAGAAGAAGATCTCCTCGGCGAAGGACATGCTCCCGATCCTCGGAAAGCTCGCGGAGAGCGGGAAGTCGATTCTGATCATTGCGGAGGACGTCGAAGGCGAGGCACTGGCGACTCTGGTCGTCAACAAGCTCCGCGGCGTTCTCAAGGTGTGCGCCGTGAAGGCACCTGGCTTCGGTGATCGACGCAAGGCGATGCTCGAGGACCTCGCGGTCCTGACGGGCGGCACGGCGATCATGGAAGAGCTCGGCATGCAGCTCGAGAACATCAGCATCAGCGAGCTTGGCCGTGCGAAGAAGATCACCATCGACAAGGACGCGTCGACCATCGTTGAGGGTGCGGGGAAGACGAAGGACATTCAGGCGCGCATCGAACAACTGAAGTCGCAGATCGACGGGACCTCCAGCGACTACGACCGCGAGAAGCTCCAGGAACGGCTCGCAAAGCTGGCGGGAGGCGTGGCCCAGATCAACGTCGGCGCCGCGACTGAAGTCGAGATGAAGGAGAAGAAGGCCCGCGTCGAAGACGCGCTGCATGCGTGCCGTGCGGCGGTCGAAGAGGGCATCCTTCCGGGTGGCGGCGTGGCCGTGCTTCGCGCCCGCAAGGCGCTTGAGAAGCTGAAGAAGACGCTCACCGGTGACGAGAAGGTCGGCGCCGAGATCATCTGGCGGGCGCTCGCTGCCCCGGCCAAGCAGATTGCGGCCAACGGCGGCCTAGACGGGTCGATCGTCGCTCAGAAGATCGAAGAGTCCAACGAGCCGAACTTCGGATTCAACGCAATGACCGGTGTGTACGAGGATCTGGTCAAGGCCGGCGTCATCGTGCCGACCAAGGTCGAGCGCGTGGCGCTGCAGAACGCGGCGAGCATCGCGGGACTGCTCCTCACGACCGACTGCGCGATCACCGAGATCAAGGAGAAGAAGGCCAAGACTCCCGCCGGCGCCGGCATGGACGACATGGACTACTGATCCATCGCAAGATTGGTTGACAACAGACGGACGGACAGCAATACGGGCCGGAGCCTTCACTACGTGCGGGCACCGGCCCGTTCTTTTTGACCACCTCAGACGATGTTGGCCCACTGCACAAAGAGCCACACCAGTTCAGCGGCAACGCCGGCAAGGATGCTGAGCGCGATGGCCGTGATCCAGCGTCGCCGCCTGACCTTGGCCACGTCGACCCAGCAACGGCCGTCGGGCAGCATGGTCACGACGCCACTCCGCAGCGGACCTGCAAGCATGAAGGAGCGCGTGATCTTGGCTGTGCTGGGTTTGAGTGCAGTGGCAGGCGAGGTGGCACCCGCACGCATCAGCAGTCCGACTACTCCCGGCGGCTGCCGTCGCAGCATCAGGAAGATCCCGATCGGAATCATCATTCCGCCGAAGATGCCGAGAGCACCGCCGCCGGTCGGGGGGAAAGGGACAGGGCTCATAGTGCAAGCTGCAGCGTAGCGGAACCGATTGAACGAATGACGGTGCGATGAAAAACCGGGCCCGCTCCTTGTGAGCGGGCCCGGTGTGCAAATCGTGCTGTCCCGGTTGTTCCGTCCCGGTTTCCGTCCCGGTTTCCGTCCCGGTTTCCGTCCCGGTTTCCGTCCCGGTTTCCGTCTGGGTTGCCGTCTGGACGTTTCCCCTGAAGGGAGGGAGGGGTTGGCGTCCTACGTCACATTACTTCGCACCGATGGTGTCACGGCCCTGAATGCCGTCGACCGTCAGGATGTGGTACGAGGTGTTGACGATGAAGTCATACGTGAACGCACCGAAGTAACCTGCACCATCGCCGCCGAACGGCGTGCCGCGATGCCAGAGGCCCTTCTGCTGCTGAGTAGCCGGAGCGGTGGCCTTCGCTCGACCGTCCGATTCCATTGCATCGGCGACGCCCATGATGCCAACGTGGCCGTCGTAGAAAAGGGTCGCGGGCGCGCTGTTGTAGCCGTGGTTGAAGTACCAGGGCTCGTTGCCGCCTGCGAAGTTGGAGTTGACAGCCGACTCCGCGTGCTGGAGCCAAGAGTGCTCAAGCATGCGTGTCTTGAGATCGGGGTACGTCGACATGCTGACGGACGGGGAGCGGTAGCCACCCGACATCGAGTTCGGGTTCTTGTAGCCGTTCTTCGACAGGACGTCCGGCGGATACATCGCCGCCGGGCTCCAGCAGTACGAGCTGAACGCGATTTCCTGAGAGACTGAAGTGAACTGGTCAGCCAGCGGCCAGTATTTCTCGGCGATCGCGATGTTGATCTTGTCCTTCGGTGCCCAGTACACCGGATCGTAGAACTTGTTGTTCACGTAACCGGCGAACGACTTCACGTTGGGGAGTCGGAATGCTCCGAAGCCGTCCGCGCCTTGGAATTCCATCGGCTTGTAGACGACCCAGTTTCCGCAGTTGCCGACGTTCCATGTGCAAAGAGCGCTCGATCCGAGGAAATAGCCCCACATGCTCCCGTTTGCTGCCCAGCCAAGAAGCTGCTGGGGCGGGCAGGCGACCTCATTGATGTAGGTCGTGCAGTTGCCTGCGACGGCGCCGGCGTCATCGGGAATTGCGGTGAACTGACGATCGGACCAGTCGGCTGAATACGACGCATTGGCCGTACCCATGTTTCGCAGATTGCCGAGTGACTGTGTGACGAGCGCTGCGTCGCGTGCCTTGCCGATTGCAGGCAGGAGAATCGCGATCAGCAGGGCGATGATCGACACCACGACGAGTAACTCGACGATGGTGAAGCCATAACGGTGTGTCCTTCGCATACGTTTCCTTTCCGCGGCCGATGAATTGGCCACGAAGCAAGACCGGTGAGTTTGCATGCAATGCACGAAACTACCGATTGAACCTGGGATGAGGCGAGGTGATCTCGCCGGAAGCTCCCGGTACCGGGAGCCACTGGTGGCTTGATTGCCGTTCCCAAATTGTGGCAGGTCCAAGACATGAACGACCGAACCTGCCGTTTAGGAGGGCGGCGCATGAGCGCCGTCGGTCGGGGTGCATTAAACCCTTCGCAGACCGCGATCAGGGGTTGCGTGAAACAATTCACGATCTTTTCCGCTGTGCTCAGCGGAATGCGTCCGATAAGTTCCAGCCCTGTTCATCCCGGCCCTATTTCGCGACGTGTATGGCTCCTTCGACGACAGTGTTCATGTTGTCCGAGATCAGAGATCGAGTTTCCACAAGTCGTCACGACATGCCGCTCATCATTTCGACGTGGTCGTTTGCATCCCGCGGCAACGAGTCAGCCTGGGAGATCCTGCTGCGCGGAGGCGAAGCGCTCGACGCGGTCGAACGATGCTGCGCAGTAGTCGACGCGGCGCCGGACGTTGATTCGGTCGGATTCGGCGGACTGCCAGACGCATCGGGTCGAGTGAGCCTCGACGGATGCGTCATGCTCTCACCGTCGCGATGCGGCAGCGCGTGCGTTCTCAAGCGGCACCTTCATCCGGTGAGTGTCGCCCGGCTCGTCATGGAGCGCACAACGCACGTGATGCTCGCAGGCGACGATGCAGATCTGTTCGCCGATGCCCACGGAGTCGCTGCGGCCGAGCTCCTGGCGCCGGAAGCACGGGCTCGGTGGGAGGACTGGACGCGGTCACGCCAGATCCCGGACCAGTCGCGCGACATTCTCGCGCCACGCAGGTGCGATACGCCGTCGAATTCGGAAGCGCGCTGGAAGCACCACGACACCATCGGAACACTGTGTCTCGATGCGCGCGGAACCCTTGCAGGCGCGTGCTCGACGAGCGGCACACCGTTCAAGGTCCCCGGTCGAGTTGGCGATTCGCCGATCATCGGTCACGGCCTGTATGTCGATCCCGAGGCTGGTGCAGCAACCGCTACCGGGACCGGAGAATTGATCATGGGCGTGTGCGGCAGTTTTCTTGCCGTAGAGTTCATGCGCCAGGGAATGTCCCCGCTCGAGGCGCTGCGCCTCACACTGGAGCGGATTCGCGGCAGCTACGTACTCGAACCGCATCATCAGGTCGCGATGCTTGCCATGCGTCCCGACGGCCTATGGGCGTCGGCCGCGCTTCGGCCAGGATTTCGTGCAGCAATCCGCGACGACAACGGCGCGCGGATTCTGGAGCCGGATGCGACGATCTTGCCGGATATCGCATGACAACCTTGACTGGAGGTCCCTCGATGAAGCTCTACACGCGCAGCGGCGACGACGGAACGACGGGACTGTTCGGCGGCGGGCGCGTCAGCAAAGACGATCCGCGCATCGAGGCGTACGGAACGGTGGATGAACTCAACGCATGCATCGGATTGGCCGCGAGCAGTTGCAGCGCCGACCGGCCTGTGCAGAAGCGGCTCCTCGAGATGTTCGGCCAGATACAGTCGCGGTTGTTTGATATCGGTGCCGATCTCGCCACGCCGGAGGAATCCAAAGCCGCGGCGAAGATCGTCCGCATCGATGCATCGGTCGTTCAGGAAATCGAGTCATGGATCGACGAGATTGACGGCGGCAATCCGCCCATTCGAGCGTTCGTCCTGCCCGGCGGCACGGAACTCGCGGCCCGCATGCATCTCGCGCGCACGGTGTGCCGCCGCGCCGAACGATTGATGGTGCACCTTGCTCATTCCGAGTCCGTGAGCCAGGCGGCGATTCACTGGATCAACCGACTGAGCGATCTGCTGTTCGCGATGGCCCGCCGGGCGAATCACGATCTCGGCGTGGCCGATGTGCCGTGGATTCCTGGCGTCCCGCGCGACACCTGACGAAGCGCGTCATAAGGTCATGTCGTCATGTCGTCATGTCGTCATGTCGTCTCGGCTGCCGTCTCCGGCTTCTTGCCGCCCCGCGCGAGTCCGATGGCGGAAGACCCTCCGCTTGAGAGTCCTTTGCGCAGCATGCCCACGTTGATGATGCGATCCCAAGCACTCTCAGCGTTGCCCTTTCCGAACTCCACCGTGATCGAACGGCGGCCCCACGCACGCGCCACCGTGCTCGTCGTTCCACTGCCGCAGAACGGATCGAGAACAAGGTCGCCTTCCTTTGAGCAGGCGCGGATGACGCGTTCAAGATAGACCTCGGGCAGTTGATTGTGATGACGATGGCGGCGCTCGCCATTGTTCCCCTGCACGCGACCCCAGTACGGTCCGTACCAGACGTCCATCGGAACGCGCATCCCCTTGTTTTCGCCCTTGGCCATGGTGCGTGGATCGGCGTAAATGCTCGCGCGATCCGATTGCTCAAGGATGGCGTCACGGTTCCAGATGCGATGGTCGGGATCCTTCGCAAAGTAGAGCGCGTGGACCTTGCTCATGATGAACGACGAATCACGATTTTGCCCGAAGCGGAAGTGCCACACGCACCAGTTGATCATGGTGAGGCCGCGCCGCTTCAGATGCATCACGATCTCCGCCGCCGTGTCGTCCGGAATATTCACCCACAGGGATCCGTGCGGCGCCAGCGCCTCGATGCAGCCGTCGAGCCAGTCGAACGTAAACCGTTCGTACGCGGCGCGCGGCATGCCGTCCTGCCACTCGTCGTACGGAACATCCCAATTGAACGGCGGATCCGCAAAGATGAGATCGATCGCGCCCTTGTCAGGCAGATTCGCGAGGACGTCGCGGCAGTCGCCGACATACAGCCGTGTATCTGGCGTGCTGTCGGAAAACGCAGGTGTTGGCACCTGCTGTTCGGCGTGGTGCTTCGGCGCGCTGTCGCCGAGCAGCTGGATCTTGGAGTCGAGGCTCGCCTCGGCGCTCGCAAGCTGCTTACGCGCCTGGCGCTGAATCTGCGTCGCACCTTTGGGCATCGCATAGCCGCCTGGGCGGTCGAAGTGAAGGTTCTTTTGTTCGGCCATTGGTGCCTTTCAAGCGGTGCCAAAAATCCGATCGCCGGCGTCACCCAGACCAGGCACGATGAACTTCCGGTCGTTCAGCCGCTCGTCCACGCTAGCAGTATTGACCATGACGTCCGAATCGCATTCACGCATGCGACGGATGCCCTCGGGGGCCGCAACGAGACAGATCATCTGAATTTGGGCGCAGCCGATCGAGCGGAGATCCGCGACGGCCTTCGCTGCCGAGCCGCCTGTTGCAAGCATCGGATCGACGATGAACACAGGACCCGATGCGACATCGCGCGGCAGCTTGCAGTAGTACTCGACCGGCATCGCCGTCGCTTCATCCCGGTAGATGCCGATGTGGCCGACCCGCGCTTCCGGAAAGAGTGAGAGGATGCCGTCAGTCATGCCAAGGCCGGCGCGCAGCACGGGAACGAGCGTCACTTTGTCGCGCAGGCGCCAGCCGCGGCAGTTTGCGATCGGAGTCTCGACGTCGATTTCCTCGGTTGCCAGCTCGCGGCACACTTCGTAGGTCATCAGACCGGCGATCTCGTTTAGCAGGCGGCGAAACTCAGCATGCGTGGTGTGCCGATTGCGGACCAGGCTGAGCTTGTGTCGGATCAGGGGATGATCAAACACTTTGACGTTGGGAAAGTCGGGATGAAGACTCGGCATCGTCGCGGTGTGTGGATCAGTGGACAGGAGGGAAGAGTCACATGCGCGCGGGCGCTTCGATGCCCAGAAGACCGAGCCCGTCGGCGATCGTGCGCCGCGTCAGATCGCTCAGCCGCAGCCGCGCGAGGCGCGTCGCGTCATCGGTCGCCTTGAGCACGGGGCAGGCTTGATAGAACCCATTGAAAGAATTCGCGAGCTGCTGCAGGTATGTGCAGAGGCGGCTTGGCTCGAGTGAATCGGCCACGCACTCCACCGTGCTGCCATACCGGAGAAGATGCAGCGCGAG
Organism: Phycisphaerae bacterium; assembly: GCA_034439815.1. GTDB lineage: Bacteria > Planctomycetota > Phycisphaerae > Phycisphaerales > SM1A02 > JAEUIT01. Next base: position 21,557 of record JAWXBD010000150.1, on the reverse strand, counting down.
CTGGCGCTCCGCCGGCTCCGCCGTGCAAAACGGGGCCGCAGTGATCACGTCCGCTGTCATCCCCGACTTGGCGATCATGGAAGAAATGCGGGCGTACGCGTACTGGATGTACGGCCCCGTGTCGCCTTCGAAGGCGATCATGCGATCGAGATCGAACACGTAATCGCGCGTCACTTCGCCGGAGAGATCGGCGTACTTCACGGCAGCGATGCCGACCGCGCGTCCGATGCCTGCGAGATCCTCGCCCGTCAGCCCGTGCGTTGGCGCATTCGGATCGAGGCTGCGGCGTGTGACTTCCGCAGTGCCTCGTTCGATCGCTTCGTCCAGCAGGTCGATCAATGTGAAGTTCTCGCCCGAGCGCGTCTTCAGCGGTCGCTTGTCCTTGCCGAGCACCGCTCCAAAGCCGAGGTGCGTCACAGACGCCTGCGTGCCGTCAGGAAGGCGATCCCAGCCGATGAGCTCCGCCGCGTCAAACACGTCCTTGAAGTGATCGCGCTGTCGCGCGTCGACGACATACACGACGCGATCCGAGCCGAGCTCCTGCACACGGAACCGCAGCGCTGCGAGATCGGTGGTTGCGTACAGGAATCCGCCATCCGATTTGCGAATGAGGAGCGGACGTTCACGATCAGCAAATCGGACGACGATCGCGCCGCTGTCTTCTGTCGCGAGTCCAGCGCCGACAAACGTCTCCACCACCTCCGCGAGTCGATCGCGGAAGAAACTCTCGCCCCGCGTGTTGTCGGGACCGAGGTCCACATTGAGCACGCGGAGCGTGTGAAAGACTTCCGTCATGGTGCACTCGATCAGCTTGTGCCAGTCGCGCACCAGCGACTCATCGCCCGACTGCAGCAGCACGAGCGCGCGCTTCGCATCATCGACGACAGCGCGGGCATCCTCGTTCTGCAGCGTCAGCTCGATGATTCGGTGCGGACCAGCGCCGGTCGCGATCGCGGCCGCGAGGCCCGGTGCATCGGCCTTGGCAGCAGCACCTGCCGCGCGATACGCGCGGTTCAGATCGGCAAGCGTCAGTGAATCGAGATCGATTCGTTCGCGGCGCAGCGACGCGAGCGTCATCGCGATGGGCAGCCCCCAGTCGCCGAGGTGATTCTCGCGATGCACGACGCGTCCGAGCCGCTCATACACCCGGGCAAGACAGTCACCGATGATGGTGGCGCGGAGATGCCCCACGTGCATCTGCTTCGCGACATTGACGCCGCAGAGATCGATGGTGACGCCCCACGGACGCTCGTACTTCGCGACGCCAAGATCCTCGACCGACATCGCGTGCAGCATCGCGGCAAGCGCTTCGGGATCGAGACGTACGTTGATGAACCCAGGGCCGGCGATCTCGGGCCGGAGCGCAACGCCGGAGAGATCCACCGCGTCGACGATACGCTGCGCGAGATCGCGCGGATTCATCCCGCGCAGTTTCGCGAGTCCCATGGCGCCATTGGCTTGGAAGTCACCGAACTGCGCACTCTGGCTCGGCTTGATGACAGGATCCGCATCGAGCGACGGATCGCCAAGCGCGAGCGCCATGGCGCTCCGAAATCGTTGATCAAGCAGAGCGATGGGATCAGAGGTCGTCATGTGGCATCAGGCGGGTTCACCGAGCACGAAGCGGAGATCCTTCCAGATCGTCTCCATCACCTCGCGCGTCGGCGGAATCTCGGATGAGTCGAGGTCATGCGCGATGATCTCCAGCATGGCAATGAGTCCATGAAAGTCGGCGATCGATACAAACTCGCGCCCGACCTTCGCCGGCCGCGCGCCCGCGAGAACACCGTCGATGTCCTCCATGTTGTGGTAGTTGCCAAGCGGCAGGCAAACGCACGTTGATCGATAGCCGTAGCTGGCAAACGCGGTTGCCTCACACGATCCGCCGGCCATCAGCTTGCGCTGAAAGCGAAACTCGGGATGCAGCTTCTGGTGGGCGAGCAGCAGATCGCCGATGCGATTCGTCAGTTCGGGAGTGAACACGCTTCGACGGTCGCCGACACGAAGAATTGGACCGGCGCCGATCGGACTTTCGGCAAAAGACCGGCTGTTTTCGATGCAGATGATGCGGGCGTCATCGGACAGCGTGCCGGATCGTGCAGCACCTATCGTTCCCAGAAATCCGACCTCTTCCGCGCGCGTGAACAGCAAGCCCACGTGCTCGCACGCAGGCTTCGATCGGACGCGATCGAGGGCGCACAGGGCTGCCGCCACTGCAGCGAGATCGTCGCATGCGTGTGTATGAGTGAGGCCCTTGCGTACGGCCGGCCTGGGAAACAGCCATCGTCCGACATCGCCGACGCGGACGTCGGCGCTTGCGGTTGCGAGCCGCGCCGTCACCACCTTGAACGGCTTGGCGTCCGCGTCCAGCGACGTGATCGTTGCCCGATGCGAGCGATCGTTGCTGTCGACGATTTCCAGCTTGGCGTTCTCGAAGTACGGATTGTGGACACCGCCACGGAACTCCAGCGCGAGCGCGCGGCGATCACCATCGACCGAGATATCTCGCACGACAAATGCAGGATGGTCGAGATGGGCCTGAAACCAGACAGGCGCCACGTGTGTGCGCGCCCGGCGGTCCCGTTGTTGCGTGATCAGCAGGTTGCCGAACGTGTCATGGTCAAGCGACAGATCCTTCGCTCGCTTCTTGACCCATGATGTGATCCACGCCACGACGCGCTGCTCCTTGCCGGCGGCCGTCGGCAGTGACGTCAGTTCCATCAGCCACTGTTCACAGCGCCGCGCATCGGCGGAAGAACTCTGCTGCCGCGATGCGCGGACGGGGCGTTTGGTGCGTGTGGATGCGGGCATGAAGTGTTTTCGTGGCGATCGGCATTCGAAGCTGAGGAGCGAAATCCTACGAGAAAACGCGCGAGCCAGGCTGGTAGACTCCCTTCCTCGCAATGCCGCTGTCTCCGATCCCTGAGATTCTTGACGAACTGCGCGCGGGACGCGTCATTGTCCTCGTTGACGACGAGCGCCGTGAGAACGAGGGAGACTTCGTCTGTGCCGCGCAGTTTACGAGCGTCGAAATCATCAACTTCATGACGCGCGTGGGTGGCGGCTACCTCTGCGTGGCAATGACAGGTGATGCATGTGATCGGCTCGAACTTGGGCCGGCAGTTGCGATGAACACCAGCGTTCGCGGAACGCCATTCACTGTGTCCGTGGACGGTCATCCGCGACATGGCGTCGGCACGGGCATATCAGCGCGCGATCGTGTCAAGACGATTCAGATGCTGGTGGAGCGCGATTCGCGGCCCGACGATTTCGTGCGGCCGGGTCACATCAATCCGCTTCGGGCGCGCGACGGTGGCGTTCTCGTGCGCACGGGACAGACGGAAGGGTCGGTGGATCTCTGCAGGCTTGCAGGTCTGGAGCCGGCAGCGCTCCTGATCGAAGTGGTGAAGGAAAACGGCGAGATGGCTCGGGTCGCCGATCTCGAGATGATGTGCGCCCGCCACACGCTCAAGATGTGTTCGGTCGAACAGATCATCGAGTACCGGCTGAAGCGCGAGGCGCTCGTGACCCGGCTTGAACCGCACACCGGCACGCGAATCGAAACACCGGAAGGCGCGTTTGATCTTCTTGCGTGGTCGAGCACGATCGATCCGACTCCTCATCTGGCCCTGACCGTCGGCGGCATCGGACTTCCCGGCGCCGACGGCCGCATTCCCGGAGTCGACGATGCCGTCCTGGTGCGCATGCATCGGCGGGATCTCCTGGGCGACATCTTTGGAGTCGCGTCGCATGACGGCGGAATCTCGAGCGGCGAGACGCTGCGGGCATCGATGCGCTGCATTCAGGCTGAAGGGCGCGGGGCAATTGTGTACCTGCGGCCGGAAGCTGTGGGAGCGGATCTCCGTGCCAGAATTCAGCAGATTCGACGAGGCGACTCGGATGACGTCAACGCGCCTGATCTGACGCGGGTGGACGGGATCGGCAACCGGGCACAACCCATGAACGACCGCGAGTTCGGCATCGGCGGCCAGATTCTGCGCGATCTTGGGTTGAAGCGCCTGCGCATCCTGAGCAACCATCCGAAAGCGATGCCGGGCCTGCACGGCTTCGGACTCGACATCGTCGAGCACGTTCCGATCACGCTGCAGTAGTTTTTCTGGTGCGCGAGGCGGAATGCCATCGCGCTTCGAAGGATCCGTCGACTGCCAATGATGCTTCCACACTCAACGTACGCCCTCCTGCTCGCCGGGCTCCTCCTGCTGCGCCCCGCTGAGGATGTCGACACGATGCTCGCGTTCGTGGAGAACGCGGGGCAGCAAATGCACGATTTCGGCAGCGGCGTCACGTGGGAGCGCTACACCGCGTTCGAGGACGAATCCGAGAAGCGAGCTGGAACGCTGGTCATCGAAGGGCAGGGACGTGAGCGGAAGATTTCGCTGCTGTTCAACCAGTACGCTCCGTCCAAAGGCGCCGGCGACGAGCTGCGCCGGCACTACATTTATGGCGACGGCTGGGTGACGGAGATCGATGAGCGGAACAAGAGCTTCACGAAGCGGCAGGTCAGCGAGCCAGGCAAGGACTTCGACCCGTTGAAGCTGGGAGAGGGCCCTATCCCGCTGCCGTTCGGTCAGACCGCGGCGGAGGTGAAGGCGGTCTTCGACGTCGAGCTGTGCGGACCCTCTCCGCTGCCGCTCTTTCGATCGCTGGGGGACACAATCGGGTTGTGCCTCCGGCCAAAGCCGTATACGCCGATGGCGCGCAACGCCGATCTCGTCGAGCTTTTCTACGACAAGACGACGTTCGTGCTGCGCGGGGCGAACATGGTCAAGGCGAACGGCGATCGATCGAGCTTCCTGCTCGTGCGACCCGCCGTTAACACGGGGCTGACGCCGGACCAGCAACGGCTCCTCGTCCTGCCGAATCCGGACCCGCGTGAATGGCAGATCGATATTCGACGGTGGGAAGACGCAGGCGGAGTCCAGGTTCCTTCGCCGGGTTCCTGAACAGCATGACCAGCATGTCGCAAGAAACCGGAGATTCCCGCAGCCGCAGCGCTCGCGTGTCGATATGAATCTCCATTGATGCCACTGTTTGCGCGCCATCGTCTCATCTGCCTCCTCGCGTTCGTCGTCACCGCGGCGGCCGCTGCGCGGCAGATGGTGCCGGATGTCGTCCCGCTTTCCGAGGCAGTGCAGAAGTCGGTGGCGGCAGACTGGCTCACGGACGAGGAGCGCAAAGACCTGCGCGTGTTCCACGGCGTGTGGGACGATCGGGATCTGGATTCGCCCGCGCGCGCCGCGCAGGCGGCGATGCTTCGCTGGGAGCTCGACGATCCCGCACTGCGCGACGAACAGATTCCCGCAGCAGTGCGCGCCGATGCGCTGCTTCGTCGCGGTCTGTTCGCCGACGCGCTCACGATCGTTGCGCAGCATGACGACCCCGCGTCGCTCGCGGTGCGGGCGGAGTGCTTCTACTGGCTCGGCCGGACGGCCGAAGCCATGGAGATTGTGACGGCGCTTGACCCGATGCTTGACCCCTCGCCGGAGCAGGGCGGCGCATCGAGCGCCGAGGACATTGCAGTTGCCGCGCGGGCGGCGTCGTTGCACAGCCGCCTCGCGCCTCGCGAAACGGCCGACTGGCAGCGCACGCTGGATGCCCTCGGTCGGGCGCGCAACGAGTTCAACCGACTCGACTGGCCGTCGCTGCTGCTCGAGGGCGAGCTGCTCGCGGAGAAGCATCACGAGTCGCTCGCGATTCCGGCGCTGAACCAAGCGCTCATGCTTCAGCCACGCTCGAGTGACGCCTGGTTTCGCCTCGGCACGATCGCTGCGGATCACTTCGCATTTGAAGAGGCCGACAAAGCAGTGCGGGCATTGCGGCGCCTTCGTACTGGCCATCCGCTGGCGGGACTTCTCGAAGCACACGTTGCACTCATGCGCCGTGATCCGGATCTCGCGGCGGCGGCGCTCGATCGTGTGCTCGCGACGGTGCCCGCGATGCCCCAGGCCATCGCGCTGCGTGCTGCGGCGGATGCAGTCCGGCACGACGCCGTCGGAACGAAGCAGTGGCTCGAACAGCTTGAAGCAACTGCTCCGGAGCACGCACTCGGGCCGTACACGGTCGGCCGATTTCTCGCGGAAAACCGGCAGTACGACGAGGCCGCGTCCTACCTCGAGGAAGCGATCCTCCGAGCGCCCAACTGGTCAGAGCCGCGCATCGCACTCGGGCTCCTCGAGACGCAAACGGGGCGCGATGACAAATCACGCGCGGTGCTGACAGATGCAACGAAGCTCGACCCGTTCAACAAGCGCGCGCAGAACAGCCTGTTTCTTTTGAATGAAATGCAGGGCTGGGTTCGGTTCGAAGGAAAGCACTTCATCGTGCGCTGCAAACCTGGTTCCGACGAGATCGTCGCCGCGATGATGCCGGACGCGCTCGACAGCATGCACGAAATCGTGGCGGGCCGCCTGCAGCACACGCCGTCTCGGAAGACCGCGATTGATCTGATGCCCGATCACTCGAGCTTCGCGGTGCGCATCACTGGCATGCCGCAGCTCCACACGATTGCCGCGTGCACCGGACCGGTCATCGCGATCGAAGTGCCGAAGCGCGGACCGGCATCGAAGCATCTTGGGCTCTTTGACTGGCTCAAGGTGCTGCGTCACGAATACACCCACACCGTGACGCTTTCACAGACGCGCAATCGCATTCCGCACTGGTTGACCGAAGCGGCAGCCGTCAGCATGGAGCTGACACCGCGTGACTGGTCGACGTGTCAGCTGCTTGCCCGTGAACTCGAGCAGGGGACGCTGTTCGATCTCGAATCGATCAACTGGGGATTCGTCCGCCCGCGCCGTCCGCAGGATCGCCCGCTCGCATACGCGCAGGGTCACTGGATGGTGGAGTACATGAACGAGCGCTTTGGCATGGACGCGCTCGTCAGACTCCTGGAGCAGTACCACGACGGCGTTCCCGAGTCGAAAGCAGTGCCGAGTGTCCTTGGCGTATCGCGCGACGAGTTCTACCGCTCGTTCCTCGCATGGGCGCGCGATGAGGTGCGCTCCTGGGGGCTTGCACCGACGCCAAGCATGGAGGATCTGTTCGCAGCGGCGCGATCGAAGGATTCCGTCGCGCAGGCGGAGTACCGTGCTGCCGAGGCCGCCGCGCTGACGGCTGTGGCGCAGATGCTGGCTGATCAGATTGCCGAGCCCGGCAACCCGGCGACCGATCGGCTCACAGGCGCCGAATGGCCTCGCGCGCAGACGCGGCCTGTCGACATCGACGACGCGCAGCTGGGTGAGTGGCTGCATCACCATGCGGAACACCCGGACATCCTGGAGTTTGCACTGCGGCGTTCGATGAACCGACTCGGCGACGCGCCGATCGATGCGCTAACGCTGGAGCTGGTGCAGCGCTACATGAACGCGCGCCCGGTCGATCCGTATCCGCATCGCCTGCTCGCCAAGCGTGAACTCGCTTCGGATGATCGGGCTGGCGCCATTCCGCATCTCGTCGAACTTGACGTGCGCGAAGAGCATGACAATGCGTTCGCTCTGGAACTGGCGAAGCTGTATCGCGCCACGGGCGAGCGGCCATTGGCCATCGTTTCGGCGGAGCGAGCGGTGCGCATGGATCCGTACGATCCCGCCGTGCGCGAGATGGCGGCGGCACTCGCCATCGAGAACGGGGAATTCCCCAAAGCGCGAGTTCACCTCCTCGCGTTACTGACGCTCGAGCCGGATCAGCCGCACCACAAGGCTCGTCTCGCGAAACTGGATGAATTGATCGGCCGCTGAACGACAGCTGCTCGCGAGGTTTCCGGACGCAAAATCGCCATCTCTGTGCGATCGGCCGACAGGGCTGCGGGGTATCTTGCACAGGCCAGCACAGCGTGCGGGCAATGGAGATATTTATGCAGATCATTTCACGAGGTGCGGGGGCGTTCGCGCTCGCGCTGTCATCGGTATGCACCGCAGGCGCGTGGGCGGCCGGCGTCAACTACAACGTCACGATCGTGTCATCGCAGAGTTCAATCGAATCGACGACGAATCTCACCGTGCCGCTGTCCGGTACGTTCAAAGGCGACTTTGATGCCGTTTCGAATCCGAGCGGCACGAAGACCATCCCCGGCCTGTTCGGTGGCAGCGGCAACAATCCGATTCCGTACACCGCGTCATTCGTTGGCGACGGCGCCTTCACAACGAACCCGAGCGGCGGCTTTCACATGCTCGTCGATGTCGAGGCACTGACGTTCACGCTCGGCGGACTCGATGTTGACTTTCTGAACCGTGATCCGGCGAGCGTCGACGCGACACTCAACGTCTCGTACGGAAACTTCCATACCCAGAACCCCAATGCGGTCTTTCCGAGCGTCGGCACGGTTCCCGTCCCGCTCGGCGCGGCAAACCTGATCGAACTCACCGCGGTGCAAACCGGTGGCGACGTTGCCGGCGTGCTGCTGGCGGATGGTCGAAACAGCTACACATTCGCAATCGTGGTTCCGGTCGACCTGCTGGCCACCATCGAAGCGAACGGCCAGATCTTCGGAGGAACGCCGATCCCATTCGCGCTGCCCATCGCCGGCACGATCGTGTTCGGCGGAGAGAATGTCATTGTCACGCTAAACGGCACGAACACGTTCCGCGAGACGCAGGCGATTGACCCGCCGGCCACCATCATCGACCAGCCGATCGATATCCCGACCGTCCTCCCGCCAGGAGGCACGGCGCATCTGCTCTTCAGCGGCAGCATCGCTGAACTGACCGTCATTGAGTCGCTCACACTTGACATCGTGGCAGACGCGGCGGCGCAGCTGGTGTCCGAAGACCTCAATGGCGACGGCATCGTGGGGGCTTCCGACTTGGCGATCCTGCTCGGGGCATGGGGCACCAGCGGACCTGGCGATCTCAACGGCGACGGCACGGTCGGCGCGGCAGATCTTACGATTCTGCTGGGCGCATGGTCGTAGAAACTTAGCGCAGTTTTGCTTCGTGGTCTGCAGCCTGACCGCGACATCGCTGGTATGGGTCCACATGCTTATGAACCAGCTGCCCATGCGCGGACTCGTCATTGCCATCGTCATGGCATCCGCTACTCCCGCCGGGGCGGCGGATTTTGCTTTTGCGCCGCCGATCGTGTCGGCGCTGCCCAAGGATCACACCCCAATCGTGGTGCGGCTTGGGGATCTGGATGGCAACGGCATCCTCGACGCGGTCGCCACGGGGCGCAACTGGGACGGCGAGCCCAACACCAACGGGCGCGTTGCCGTGATGCGCGGTATCGGTGACGGAACGTTCGAGCTGTGGAGTCTGCTGCTGATTCCGCAGGGTCACAGCGAAGATGCAGCGATCGCCGACCTGAACGGCGACGGATTCCTTGACGTCGCGGTGAGTGTGTCGGGCCCCCGCGGACGCATCGCCGCATTCCTCGGCAACGGCAATGGAGGATTCGCCGCGCCGACGTTCACCGACATCGAGCGAGGCCCTCGCGGCATGACGCTCGCGGATCTGGACGGCGACGGGGATCTCGACGCAGCGGCAGTCAACTACAGCAGCGGGTCGGTCTCGATCGCCCGCAACGACAGCGGTGTCTTCACGACCATCGGCGTGACTCGCCTGATGCCGTACCTCGGCGGTCTGCCGTTCCCGCAACAGGCAGTTGCAGTGGACATTGAGGGTGACGGCGACGCTGACGTGCTGACGACCACGATCGGCGGGGGGCGCGTGAGCGTCCTCCGCGGGCGCAACGACGGCACGCTTGCATCTGGTGTGGACTGGAAGCCCGCGCTCATCAACAAGGAAGCTCCGGCGGTGATCGGAACCAACATCGCTGACTTTGATGGCGACGGTGACTTCGATCTCGCGCTGCCGGTGTTGCTGGTCACCCAGTCTCAGAAGCTGGTCGTGCTGCGCGGCGACGGCACCGGCGCATTTCCTGAGCAGTCGGTGTTTGACGCGGACATTTTTTCGTACGCATGGTGCTCGGTTCCCATTGACGTGGATAGCGACGGAAGGATCGATCTAGCCATCGGAACCGCATTGAGTGGCTTCGTCAGCTTTGTGCGCAACGAGACGGAATCGCCCGCCGGACCGCTCGCCTTTGTCGCGCAGCCGCTCGTCATTCCGTATGGGCTGTTCGTGCGTGACTTGGTGAGCGCCGACATCGATGGCGATGGCGATGCTGATCTGGTCGGCATCGAGATCGCAGGCAGCACGCTCTTCACGCTGCTCAATGCGACGGCGCCCGACAATCACGGCGGCGCGGCGACTGCTCAGCGCAGCGCCGATCCTCCCAAGGCGCCGATGACTCCGCCGCTGAAAGTTCCAGAGCGGGACATCACCGGCGATGGCCGATTCGATGCCGCCGACGTCGCGCGGTGGCTTGGCGACTGGGTGCCGTCACTGCAATCTGGGTTGCAGCCTGGGTTGCAGCCTGGGCCAGAGCCCGCGAGCCCGGAGGTGGCCAAGTGAAAGCACTCACGCTCATCGCGGCAGCGAGCATCTGTTGTGCAGCGTCACTCTCGCAGATGTGCGCTGCCCAATGCGCGAGCGCCCAAGGTTCGTGCCTCGAACTCCACGGGACGCCCGGCTGTGTTGTCGTTGAGTGCTGCGAGATCGTCTGCATGATTGATCCCCAGTGTTGCGAAGGCGCGTGGGATCAGGAGTGTGTCGACAACGCGGTCCTCTACTGCGATGGATTGAGCTGTCCGAGTCCAGGTTCGTGCACCGTCGTGCACTACAGCCCCGGCTGCGATGACAGCGACTGCTGTCATTGGACGTGCATGTTTGATGGATTCTGCTGCTTCACGGCGTGGGATGCCGCGTGCGTGGAAGAGACGCAGCTTCTCTGCGGCGCGGCACCGTGCACGATCGAGATCCCCGCGAACGCGATCGATGAAGTCGAACCCTGCTACGAGCGCTTCAACGACGGTTGCAATCTTCCCGACAGCGGGTTCATCGATGTTGTCCTGCCTGCGACGCGTTCGGGCAAACACGCGTCCGGGTCACCGCGCGACACGGACTGGTATCGATTCAGCGTGGCATCACCGACGAACGTGACGTTCACCCTGACCGCGGAGTTTCCGACTCAGCTCCTTCTCACGCAAGGCGACTGCTTCGGTCCGCTCGAAACGCTCGTCGAAACGCACGGTTTGCCCTGCGGACAGGCCGTGATCAACATGTGTCTGCAGCCGGGCACGTACGCATGTGTGATTGGCGCCGGGGTCCCGAGCCGTGTGTTGCGAAACGTGTTTACTTGCGACGAAGTCGATCCCGATGCGCCGCCACCGGATCCGAAGATTCCTGGGCCGGACCCGAGTCCGTATGGCCTCCGCTACGTGCTGCAGATGATGAACGGCTCATGCACGTTCGGCGATCTCAATGGCGACGGTGTCGTCGGCCAAGCCGACCTGGCGATACTGCTGGGCAGTTGGGGCGGCAGCGGAGCGGCGGATCTCAACAACGACGGCTTGGTCGGTTCCGCCGATCTCGCGCTCCTGTTAGGCGCCTGGAGCAGCTGAACGCAGCCAAGGCAGCGCATTGAGATCGACATTGCCGCCGCCAAGGATCACGCCGACCGGTCCGTTGAGCGTTGCGAGAATGGATGATCGATTGGCGAGGGCGACCGCGACTGCAACGGCGCTGCTCGGTTCGATGACCAGTTTCGCCCGCTCGAACACCAGCTTCATCGCGTCAATGATCTCGTCTTCGCTCACGGTCACGACCTCGTCGACGAGGTCGCGAACCACCGGAAACGTGAGATCACCGAGCGACGTCCGCAGGCCGTCGGCGATGGTTGCCGCTTCCGCGACCGGCTGAATCGATCCCGTCGATTTGCTGCGCGCGGCATCGTCAGCGTTCGCAGGTTCGGCCGCGATGATGCGAATCGTCGGAACGAGCGCCTTCGCCGCGATCGTCACACCCGACAGCAGTCCGCCGCCGCCGACGGGGCAGATGATCGCCGCAAGGTCGGGGCACTGCTGCAGGAACTCGATCGAGATCGTCCCCTGTCCCGCGATCACGTCTGGATGATTGAACGGCGGGATGAGCGTGCCACCGGTATCGCGCACGACGCGATCTGCTGTCGCTTCGCGATCGGCGAGTGTCGGCTTGCACGGGTACACGATCCCGCCGTATCCCTCGACCGCTTCGCGCTTCACGGCAGGCGCGTTGGTCGGCATCACGATGTGCGCGGGGATGCCGCGCAACCGCGCTGCCAGCGCCATTGCCTGCGCGTGATTTCCAGACGAGTGCGTCACGACTCCCCGGCGCGCCGCGGACTCCGGCAGCTTGAAGACCGCATTGCACGCGCCGCGAAATTTGAACGCACCGACCTTCTGAAAGTTCTCGCACTTGAACCGCAGATCTCGACCGGCGAGCCGCGAGATCGTCGCACAGCACAGAACCGGCGTCCGATGGATGTGCGGAGCGACGCGGCGCATCGCGTCCCGGATCGACTCAAGCGTGGCGGCGTAGGTGGTCACTCTTTCGTACGCTATCCGGTTCGCATCCACACGCATATCTGGCCCGTGTCACGCAAGCCGATCTTGTGCTTCCGGTCGTGCGAGTTCGTGAGGGGAAGCGCTTCACCACGACCGTGCAAGAGGTCCTTCTGCACGTCTGCATGCATCAGATGTACCACGCGGCACAGTGCAAGAACATGCTGCGGCCGCTGGGGGCGAACGAGCTCCCCACGAGCGATTCATCGTCTTTTGCACGCGAGAACTGGGTGGCTGCCGGACGGAGCTGACCTCGCTCCGCGTTCGTCGGACAACTGGCTTGCTACACTCCGTCCACTCGCTCGGGGCGTCCGTGACTGCTGCCGTTGGGGCTGCTGCCGTTGGACTGAGAAGCACCCGTCGAACCTGATCCGGTTTGCACCGGCGTAGGGAAGCGAGCTCCGGAGCGGTTCTGCCGCCTTCGCGGGCTTGGTTCCCATCGCGGTGGAGACCGGCGAGCCGCGAAGGAGTCATCGCATGATCCGCAAGGCCAGCAGTTCCCGTTCCGAACAGTCCGATTCCACGACCGGCTACGCGCTTCCGCTGGACGGTGCGTTCAATCCTTCGACGGCGAAGCAGGGGACGTCGCCGGGCTCGTTCGCGCGGCGAGCGGCGATCGGAAGTCCGCTGGCGTTTTCCTCGCCTGACACGCCTGGCATGCCGCCGCCCAGCAGCAAGACCGCGTGGGACTTTCTTCCGGACGGATGGCGCATCGTCGCGACGACATCGCATGCGGATGGTTGCGCGGGCCACAATCAGACGGCCGTGGCCTCCTTCGTGAAGTGCGTCCCGCCCGCGGGATTTGTTCCTGTCACGCAGCTGGAGTCGGCGCGGCTCGGCGTCATCACGAAGGAAATGCGCCGCGTTGCGGAGCGCGAAGAGCATCTCACGGCGGAACAGGTGCGTGACGAAGTGGCTGCGGGGCGGATGGTGATTCCCGCGAATCGCGTCCACCTCGGCTACCACCTTGATCCGATGGCGATCGGCCGTGCAAGCAAGACGAAGATCAACGCGAACATGGGTGCATCGCCCGTTTCGAGTTCGACCGACGAAGAGGTCGAGAAGCTGAAGTGGGCCGAGCGATGGGGCGCCGACACGGTCATGGATCTCTCGACCGGCGGCGATCTGGACGCTACGCGCGATGCGATCTGTCGCAACTCCAATGTCCCGATCGGCACCGTGCCGATCTACTCGATGATCATCGGCCGCACGATCGAAGATCTGAACGAGTCCATTGTTCTCGAAGCGCTCGAGCACCAAGCGAAACAGGGCGTCGATTATTTCACGATTCACGCTGGTGTGCTTCGCGAGCATCTTCCGTACATCAAGAACCGGCTCATCGGCATCGTGTCGCGCGGTGGATCGCTGCTGGCAAAATGGATGATCGTCCACGGCAGGCAGAACCTGATGTACACGATGTGGGAGGACATCTGCGACGTGATGCGCCGCTACGACGTGACGTTCTCAATCGGCGATGGCCTGCGGCCCGGTGGACTGGCGGATGCGACCGACGACGCGCAGCTGGCGGAGCTTGAGACACTCGGTGGGCTCACTGAGCGCGCATGGCGGAAGGGCGTGCAGGTCATGATTGAAGGTCCTGGTCATGTGCCGTTCGATCAGATTGAATTCAACATGAAGCTTGAACGCGCGCTTTGTCACGGAGCGCCGTTCTACGTGCTGGGCCCGCTGGTCACCGACATCTTTCCCGGGTACGACCACATCACGAGCTGCATCGGCGCGACAGCGGCCGCGTATCACGGCGCGAGCATGCTGTGCTACGTCACGCCGAAGGAACACCTCGGCCTTCCGAAGCGTGACGATGTGAAGCAGGGATGCATCGCGTACAAGATCGCCGCGCACGCTGCGGACGTCGCGCTGGGGATTCCGGGGACGCGCGATCGCGACGACGAACTCACCAAGGCGCGCGCGGCACTCAACTGGCAGAAGCACTTCGAACTTTCGTTCGACCCTGACACGGCCCGTGCGTATCACGACGAGGATCTCGACGTCGACACCGACTTCTGCGCCATGTGCGGCCACGACTGGTGCTCCGTGCGCATCTCGAAGGAGATCGTCGAGTTCACCTCCGGCAAGAGCGAGGCGTATCAGTGGGACAAGCCGCAGCGCACGGCGGCGCTCACCACAGAGCAGCAGGAGATCCTGGCGAAGCGAGGCGTGCTGTCACCTGAGGAGATCCACAAGCTCGCAAGCAAGACCAAGAAAGGCGTCGGCGCGGACGCGGCCAAAGCCGGCTGCCACAGCGATTTTGTCGATCCCGACACCGCGAAGCAGGTGCAGGCCGAGAAGCTCGTGAAGCTCAATACCGCGCCCGCGCACAACATTCCTTCGCATGATTCGGTGATCTGAGCGACTGTGCGCTATTGCACCGCAGCGCCACGCCGCGACAATCTCCACGTGCAGCGTCCATTGCTTTTCACATTGGCACGGACGAGTCTGCTCCTCGGCGTTGTCTCGACGGTGGCGATCGCATGGTTCGCGCATCCCGTGGTCTCGGCCGCGCTGCCGCGACTCGCCGTTTTTGAATGGCGCCTCTGGCCTGCGGATCCAATCGGACAGGCTCACGGCATTCCGGCCAGCGTCCGCTTCGGACGAGCTACGTTCGTCGACGCGTGGCAGCTCCGTACCGAGCCGCCTTCACTCGGTGCCCAACCGGTTGCAGACGGTCGGGTCGAGCAGCAGCAGCGTCCCCCGCTCCCTTTGGCGCTGGCGCTGCCCGACGCCGAGCGGAACGAAGCTTGGAGGCGTGTCGACACTCGCCTCAGCGGCTGGCCCGCGCGCGCGTTTGCGGACGAAGCCTGGTTCGCTGGCAACGACCCCGCGCCAGCAATCCGATGGGGCCTGCGCCTCGGTGCGGACGGCGCGCGGTCGACAACGATACCGCTCCGGCCGATCTGGTCTGGCTTCATCGTCAACGTGGTGTTCTGGGCGTCGCTCGTCTTCTTTCTGTCGCACGCAACACGAGTACTGCGGAGCTGGCGACGGCACGCACACATGCACACGGCCGGGCCGACAGATGGAGTTGCCGCTGCATCGACTGTCGCATCGTCGGCCGTTGCCGTGGCAAGACCGCTCTCGCTCGCCGCTCCTGAAATGCGCTATCAGTCCGAATACGTCTGGCTCGTATTCGTCTCCAGCCTCGACATCATGCTGACGTGGGCCATCCTGCAGCAAGGTGGAGAGGAAGTGAATCCAGTCGCGGATCTGGTGATCGCGATGTGGGGTTTGCACGGCGCGATTGCGTTCAAGTTTGCGCTCATGCTGTTTGTCATTGTGTCGTGTGAGATCATCGGACGGAAAAGCGATCGGGCAGGATTTCGACTCGCGATCGTCGCTGTCGGTATCAGCGCCTTTCCAGTCGTCTACTCACTTGGTTTGCTGCTCGACCACATCGTGTTGCGCCCTGTCCGCTGAAAGCCGCGAACGGAGTTCCGCTCATGAAACTTGCCAGAATCGTTGTGTGTGCATTCGTCGCGCTGCTTGCGCAGTGCGTCATCGCCGCTGGACCGCGACTGAAACACGTCGCAGTCATCGGCGATGCTGCGGCGTCGGGAGCGGGTCCGACTGCGAAGCTCGATGCGTGGCCGGAACAGCTCGGACGCGTGCTCGCGCCCGATCACGCGACGCGGTCGTTCGTGCGAATCAATGCAACCACTGATCCGGAGTCGCCACGATACGTCTTTCGTTCACCGGACTGGCCGGTCATCAAGGCATTCGAGCCTGCCATCGTGGTCGTGGCACTTGGAAGCGCCGACGCGATGGACCCGAATTTTGTAGCGCAGCCATTCGCCGAGCGCTATGCCGCTGTTCTCGACGAATTGCTGGCGCTGCCGTCTCATCCGACCATCGTGGTGTGCCTGCCCCCGCCTTGCGACCCCCGCTGGTCGCGGGCCGCCGTCTATCAGCAGCATCGCACCCTTGCGGCTGCCGACATCAAACGCTGCGCGGCGGCGCGTTCCCTCGCGATCGTTGATCTTGAGCCGGCGCTCCTCGGCAGCGAGGCGACCCTGACGCAAGGGATCGTCGCAGACGCTGCGGCCGGCGAGCGGATCGCGACAGCGGTTGCGACCGTGGTACTCGGGAAGCCGCCCGCGATCGCGAGCGGAATGTATCGGCCGATCGAGCTGCCTCACGGCCTCGTCCGCCGTGTTCTTGTCGAGAACGGAACAGCGCACGAAGTCACCGGGCACCACGACTGGCCGCTGCAGGACGGGGCGTTGGTCGCGAGCGGCGCGACGGCGGGGCTCGCGACATTTCTGAAGATCGGTGAGGGACCGTTCTCGATGCGGTGGCGTCTGATCGTTGAGGGAGGCGAAAATGACGGACCGCAGCTGGCCCTCGACACGCATTTCGTTCTGCTCGAAAACAGCGGGGGCTCCGTGCAGGTCAAAGGACGGGTGTTTCGCGGCAACCCCATCCTTCGCCCCGCGAGTGAAGTATGGAAACGCGGTGTTCCCTTCGACGTCGAGCTGCGCCGAGCCCATCACGACATCGAACTTCGGATTGACGGCGTCCTGCTCTACGTCGCGCCTGCACCTGCTGCGGTCTTCGATGTCGGCGGCATCATCCCCAGGGCGTCCACGGTGCGCCTGCTGTCGTGGACCGTGGACGAACCAGCGCAGGCGGATGCCCCGCCGGTCAATCCCGAGATCCGGTGACGCGACGGGTGCGGCCCGCGCCTGACTTCCCTTGCATGCACTTCTCAATCTCGGCAACGGTCTTTGGAATCATCGCCGTCAGCACTTTCGATCGGCCCTTGCCGATCAGAACATCGTCCTCGATGCGCACACCCAGCTTTTCGTCCGGCAGATAGATGCCAGGTTCCACGGTGATGACCGCGCCCTCCGGCAGAGGTCCGTCGGGCGTGATGTCATGCGTCTCGAGTCCGAGGTGGTGGCCGATGCCGTGAATAAAATAATCGCCGTATCCGGCTTTGGTGATGATGTCACGCGCAGCTTTGTCGACCTGTGCGAACGTGGCGCCGGCCTTCGCCGCAGCAATGCCGGCGAGTTCGGACTTCAGGACGATCTCGTAGATCTCCTTCTGCCGCTTTGAAAAGGTGCCGCTCACCGGATACGTGCGCGTGACGTCCGCCGAGTAGCCGAAGCAGCCGGCAGCGGAGTCAATCACGATCAACTCCCCGGCCTGCAGCGGCTGATCATTGCGGTGATAGTGCAGCACTGTCGCGTTGAATCCCGTGCCGGCGATTGTGTTGTACGCGGGCCCGCGCGCACCGTTGCTCCGATATGCGTGCTCGAGCGTTTCCTGCACGTCGAACTCGGTGATGCCGGGACGAATCATCGTGACCACGGCGTCGTATCCGGCAGCGGTGATGGCGGCGGCGCGACGCATCACGTCCTGCTCCGCGGCGCTCTTCTTTGCACGAAGTTCGGCGAGGACCTGGGTGCGGTCTTCGATCGCAAGTCCGGGGATGCGATGACTCGCCTCGCGGAACAACGCGAGATCGGGAGAAACGGGAGCGTTGTACGCGGCGAACGGGTGCAGACACGCGACGTGCTTCGCGCGGCGGATCGCTTCACTTCCCCATCGAGGCAAGGCGGTCGTGCGCATGACGGTCGCCGCGCCATAACGGTCGCGCAATCGCTGGCAGATGGTCTCGCGGTAGCCGTCCCACTGTTCGAGTTCCGGGTTCAGCGGCTTGAGAAAGAGAATGACGCGCCGCGCCGGGACGGGGCTCAAAGGATCGAGCAGCACCACCGCGCCGGGCTCGTCCACGATGCCGGTGAGATACTCGAAATGCGGATGCGGCCGCCACGCATGCGAGAGACTCGGATCGGCGTCGCCCGCGAACACGAATCCGACGCAGTTCTTAAGTGCTTTGAGCACTCGCTCGCGACGGTCGGCAAACTCGCGCAACGGGATCGCGCCGTCAGTTGATTTCGATTGCATGACGCGGAAGCGTACAGTCCGCCGCGAACCGCGGAGGCGGGCGCGTCAGGATGTGCCGACCGGGGTCTGCTTGATGGTCAGCAGCATGGTGGCATACGAGTTCATGGCGTCACGCAGCTGCTGGAAGCTGTCGAGCACGTACAAGATCGGCTGATAGTGGTGGATTTCGTACGGCGTGTCACACACTTGCTCCATGTCGAACGGTCGACGTTCGACTTCGGCTGCGTGCAGTGCGTGCTTGCTTTCACCGGGACTGGAAATGAGTCCTGAGCCGTACAGCTTCACGCGATCGTCTTCGCGCACGAGCCCGAACTCGACGGTGAACCAGAACAGCCGCGCCAGCCGTTCGGTGTGATATGGATCGGCGGTGAGCAGCGCCGCCTGACCGTACGTCTGCAGGAAGTCGGCGAACACCGGGTCGGCATGCAGCGGCACGTGTCCAAAGATGTCGTGAAAGATGTCTGGCTCGGGCAGGTACTCAATCGACTCTTTGGGACGGAGCACGACCGTCGTCGGGAACTCCCGACGCGACAGGCAGGCGAAGAAGGATTTCGGCTTCAGAAACCCAGGGACGCCGCGGCTCTGCCAGCCGGTCAACGGCTTCAGCCGCCTGTTGATCTCGGTGAGTTCCGGGATGCGCTCGCGCCGCAGGTTGATCGTCGTCGCGCCGTCGAGGTACGTGCGCGACGCGTTCGTCGCGAGGTACTCCATCTGGCGATCGAACAGCGTCGTCCACGTCTCCTGATTCTCCTGCGAGTAGCCGGAGTACCGCTGATCGATATAGACCTTCTCGGGATCATCAAAGCTTGGCTCGCCAAAATGGTCAGCGTAGTGCTGAGCCTGCTTGGCCTGGCCGTCATCGATCATTGCGTGGTTGAGACTACTGGACATGCTGGCCATTGCGGGGTTCCCCTGATCAAGCTGCTCCGACCGTCGGCAAACGTAGGCATGCTCTCGCTGTTTCCGCCTGCATCCTACGGCTTCAGGAAATCGGTAGAGTTGCGGGACTTCGAAGCAGACGCACCTTTTTGGAGATTCTGCAGGCGCGCGGAGAGACGCGCAAACATACGCGCGGACATACGCGAGGAGAGAAAGGCGAACGCCGCGACAGACCCAGAGAGGCAGCGTGGCCGGCATTCGCGGATGCCGGCCGCGTCCTTTTGGCGTCTCTTCTCCAGTTACCGCAGTTCCGCCAGAGCAGCCAGTACGTCCTGCTCGCTCGTCAGGATGGTCGGTGACTCAAGGCGGAAGACGTCGAATGTGCCCCGGACATCCCATCCGAAGGGATCGACGCCCACGACGACCGGACTCTCGATCCCGATCTGCGCATGCTTCAGGCACGCTGTGCGGATCTCTTCCGTGTGTTCAGTGTTGAGCTTCTTGCACAACGACGCCTGCAGCGGTGCGAGCGGGTTCGGACGGCCGAGTGCGTCGCCATCAATGAAGAATCCGTCAAATCGTGCCGCGTCGATCGTCGCGATGGCCCAGCGCACGTCCGGCGGTTCACCGTGATAGATCCGCCAGTGATCGGCCAGCGCCGCGTGCTGCCCCTTCTCCTCGAACTCCTCGAGCGACACCTGCAAGTGCATCGAAGTCTCTTCCTCGTCTGGAAGGCACAGCGTCGTGTCCAGCGAGCGCAGCATCGCCACCATCGCCGGCAGCGTGAGCTTGCCGTCGTGGCTCACGACGATCTTCACGGGACGATGATCGCCATCGAACCGCAGCAGGCCGCTGAGATGTCCGCGCAGGAACGCAACGGCGTCTTCAATCGCTGGATCCTCGATGTCGCTCATTGGCGAAAGTGTAACGACCCGATGATCGAGGCTGCTCAACGGGCACGCGCCGGTCGCGTATCCTCGCGCCTTATATGAGTCTGCTCTGTTGCCCATTGCACGTGGAAAGCGCGGAGTCGGTCGGCGAAGCGCTGGAACGGGCACGGGCCGCGTTCGAACAGGGAGCCAAGCTCATCGAGTGGCGCGCCGACCTGCTGGCCGAGGAGGACGCGGCCGTTGCAGTAACGTCGCTGCGCGCGCTGATTCGCGAATGTCCGCTCCCATGCATCGTGACAATCCGGCCGACGTGGGAGGGCGGCATGTATGGCGGCAGCGAGACCGACCGCGTGAGTCTTATCGAGGCGATCGGAACGTCGGACGACGCGCCGCGCTATATCGATGTGGAGCTCGACGCGTACCGCACAAGCCGCAATCGCCGGCAGAAGGTCAACCTCGCTGTCGATCATGACCAGCAGGTGCGTGATGTCGAACCATCACTCATTCTCTCCACGCATGACTTTCGCGGGCGACCGGCCGATCTGCTGCAGCGCGTCGCCGCGATGGCTTCGGAACCGGCGTGTGCGGTGATGAAGATCGCATGGATGGCACGCTCGCTCCGCGACAATCTCGAAGTCATCGATCTGCTTGTCGAACGAGTGAAGCCGACTGTGGCGATGTGCATGGGCGAGTTCGGTCTGATGTCCCGTGTGCTCGCGCCGAAGTTCGGCGGACTGTTCACGTTCGCCGCGCTGGAGCGCGGTTCGGAGTCAGCACCAGGACAACCGACGCTCGACGAGATGCGCAAGCTCTATCGCTTCGACCGCATCGGCGCGCCGACCAGGGTGTACGGCATCGTGGGGTGGCCCGTCGGTCATTCTCGAAGTCCGCACTTTCACAACGACGCGTTTGAGCGGGCGGGCTTCGACGGCGTGTATCTTCCGTTGCCCGTGCCGGCGGAATGGGAGCATTTCAAGGCGACGGTCGGCGCACTCGTCGATCACCCGCGTCTCGATCTGCGTGGCGCCAGCGTGACGATCCCGCACAAGGCGCACTGCGTCCGATTCGTCCGCGAGCGCGGCGGTCGCGTCAGCGCGCTGGCTGCGGCGCTCGGCGCCGCGAACACGCTGATCGTGGACGACGACGGACTGCTCGTGTGCGCGAACACCGACGCGCCGGCGGCCGTCGCCGAGCTCGCGCGAGCGCTCGACATTGCATCGGGCCGGTTCGACGGCGTCCGTGTCGCAGTGCTCGGAGCAGGAGGCGTGGCCCGAGCCGTTGCCGGCGGCGTCGCCCTTGCCGGTGGTCACGCAGTCGTTTTCAATCGCGAACCGGTGCGTGCTGCCGAACTCGCGGCGGAGTTGACTGCGGGCCTTGCGGCGCTCGATCGTGCGCAGCTTGAT
>JAWXBD010000149.1:0-13965 GCA_034439815.1 Phycisphaerae bacterium | reverse complement strand
TCAGTGGATCGCACAGCGACCAGCGCGATCGCGGTGTGATGCGTGTGGAACACGTCTGGCGTCTTCCACCCGAGCGCTGAGTGCGGATGGTGGCCGGTGCCACGGCTGATCCACCTGCGGATCTGGCCCGCGTCTTTTCCGCCGGGGCCAAGCGCCGACGGGGCTTGATCTGCATCCGGGCCGGTCGGCTACCCACACGAAAGCCGGAAGCGCCCGTTTTTGGGTTTCGTTTTTGGGTTTCGTTCTTGGGGTTTCGTTCTTGGGCCCAAGTCTCTCTTCTTGGAATCCATCCGGCGGATTCATCGCGTTTCCTTCGGCCGTTCAGCGGCAGTCCGTCCCTCGCAGTACATTCGCGCCGATGATGCTCATGATCTTGGCGGGGGATGTGATGGCGGGGATGTCGACGGTCGCGCTCGACGCGATCGGCGATGCAAGCGCCCGTTCATCGTGGGAATTCACGCCCACTCGATTCATCGGACGACTTCATCCTGCGCTGCTGCACTTCCCGCTGGCGCTGGTCGGCGCGGCGGCCGCTGTCGAAGTGTGGCGAATGCTGCGTCGCGATGCCGGTCCGTCACGCGTGACGCCCGCCTTGATCATCGCCGGCGCGGCGACCGCAGTCATCACGACATTCGCTGGATGGATGAATGCGGCCTGGGAGTACGCGGGCGATCCAAACGAGCTCGTCGATCTTCACCGCTGGCTCGGCACGATCGGAACGGTCCTGCTCCTTGGCCTCGCCGTGATTGCCTTCCGCACCCTGCGCGCGGGCCCGCTTGACTCGATCCTCACGGCCCAGCGCCTCGGGACAATCGCCACAGCGCTCCTGCTCGCGCTCGTCGGACACTTCGGCGGTGAGGTCGTTCGTGGCGAAGGCTACATCCTCGCCGGTCTGGGCCATCGCAGCGGACCGATCCCGGTCCCTCCGCGGCCGGTCATCACGCCCGCGAGTGCCACGCCGCAGGAACGCTTCTACCTCGAAACAGTGCGCCCCATTCTGCTGGCGCGCTGCGAAGAGTGTCACGGCGCCACGAAGCAGAAGGGCGGCATGCGGCTCGTTCCGATCGCCGCCGCGTTTACGAAGTCCGAAGACGAATGGGCGATCGTGCCCGGCAGCGCCGAACGGAGCGAGCTCGTTCAGCGCATTCTCCTGCCGCGCGATGATGCCGATGCCATGCCGCCCAAAGGCGACCGTCTCACGCTCGACGAGGTCAACGCGATCACGCGCTGGATCGACCAAGGCGCCGTCGTCCCAGCGACCGAGCCGGAAGCCCCGCCGAATGCACGCGGCGTGTCTCGTGTAGAGTGACCGGCATGCAGCCCATGCACCCGCTCTCGCGCCGGACGTTTGTGCGCACCGCCGCCGGTATCGTCGCGTTCGTGCCGGGGCTTGGAGCGGTGCTTGGACAGGCGCCTGCACCCGACATCGTGACGGGAAGCGGCGAACATCGGTATCGCGTGCAGCATGACTGGCTCACGCCGCCCGCGAACATCCAGTGGGGCGACACGCATGGCCTGGCGCAGGACAGCCAAGGGCGCATCTATGTGTCGCACACGGTGCATCCTGCGAGCGAACTGAAGCATGCGATCGTCGTCTTCAACCGCGACGGCACGTTCGCCACGAGCTTTGGCGAGCGCTTCGTCGGTGGTGGTCACGGTCTCGATGTCCGCAAAGAAGGGGACGAGGAGTTTCTGTATCACTGTGACGTGCATCGCCGGCGCGTTGCGAAGACGAAGCTCGACGGCACGCTCGTCTGGGAAGTCGGCGCGCCGCTCGAGGCCAAGCTCGGCGACAGCGCGTGCTACGCGAACGAGCACGAGTGGAGTCCGACCAACGTGGCGTTTGCGCCGGACGGTGCGCTCTTTGTCGGCGACGGGTACGGCAAGAGCTTCGTGCATCGCTTCTCGCGCGACGGCGAGTGGCGGGCAACGCTCGCGGGACCTGGTGCGAGCAAGGGCGAAGTGAACTGCCCGCACGGATTGTGGCTCGACACGCGCGGCGCCGAACCGGTGCTCGCGGTCGCCGATCGCGGCAATCGGCGCATCCAGTACTTTTCACTCGACGGCAAGCACATCCGGTTCGTGAGCGACGGCATGCGTCAGCCGTGCCACTTCAAGACGCGCGGCGAACTGATGCTGGTGCCGGATCTTTCGAGCGTCGTCACGATTCTGGACAAAGACCACAAGCCGGTCGTGCATTTGTGCGACGGAGATCCGACGAATCTGCGCGGCGTGCCGCGCGACCAGTTCATTCCCGGCAAGTTCGTTCATCCGCATACCGCGATGTGGCTCGACGACGGCTCGATCCTCGTCGCCGAATGGGTGCCGATCGGACGCATCACGCGTCTCGTGAAAATCTGAGCGCGCAGTACGATGGTCGCCTATGACGAACGTCGTGGTACTCGGTGCCGGTATGATCGGATCCGTGATCGCAGCGGATCTGGCGATGGACAAAAAGCTGAAGCTCACGGTGGCCGATCGGTCGCCGGCATCGCTCGCCCGCGCGAAGACGCGGACCGGCGGCCGCGCGAAGACGGTGGAGGCGGATCTGAGCGATCCGCGCGAGATCGCGCGCGTCATTGGGGATGCCGATCTCGTCGTCGGAGCGCTGCCGAGCGTGTTCGGACTCTCCGCGCTCAAGACTGTTGCTGAACGCGGCCTCCGATACTGCGACATCTCGTTCATGCCGGAAGACTTTCTGTCGCTGCAGGCGTTTGCGAAGAAGAAGGGCGCGGTGTGCGTCGTTGACTGCGGCGTGGCGCCCGGCATGTCCAATCTGCTCGCCGGCTGGGGTGTCGCGCATCTCGAGCGCGCGACGCGCATCGACATCATGGTCGGCGGCGTGCCGCGGCACCGCGCCTGGCCGTTTGAGTACAAGGCCGGCTTCGCGCCGAGTGATGTGATCGAAGAGTACGTGCGGCCGGCGCGGATCGTCGAACACGGCAAAGTTGTCATCAAGGAGGCGCTCTCCGAACCAGAGCTCATCGACTTTCCCGGCGTCGGCACGCTCGAAGTGTTCAACACCGACGGGCTGCGCAGCCTCGCCACGACGCTGAAAGTGCCGCACATGCGCGAGCGCACGATGCGATATCCCGGCCACATCGAGCTGATGCGCGTGTTCCGCGCGACGGGACTGTTCGGACTCGAAGCTGTGGATGTCAACGGCGTGCAGGTGCGGCCGCGCGATCTGCTCGCGAAGCTGCTCTTTCCGAAGTGGACGTACGAAGAGGGGGAAGAGGATCTGACGGTCATGCGGGTGATTGTCGAAGGCACACTGAAGAAGGTGCCGACGCGACTGACTTGGGACCTCCTCGATCGCCGCGACGCGAAGACCGGATTCACGAGCATGTCGCGCACGACGGCCTATCCATGCACGAGCATGGCGCGCATGCTGCTCGACCGAACCGTACGGGAGCCGGGCGTCCATCCGCCGGAGCGGCTGGCGACGATCAAGGGGCTCCTTGACCGCATGCTGCGCGAGCAGCGCGAGCGCGGCATCGAGTACCACGCGCATGCCGAGCGCCGCATCGTGTAGCGATCGACCGCGTGCACTATGGCCGAAACACTCGATCATCTGGCGCTGAAGCGGCTCGCCGTCGCATGGCTGTGGAGGCTGGGATGCCGCGTTGTCGCCACTGAAGTGCAGTGTCCCTTCGGGCGCTATCGCATCGATGTCGCAGGCTGGTTTGACCGGCCCGTGGATGGCATGCTCGAACGGGCGGCGCGCGAGAGCGCCTCCTTGTGGGCAACGCCTGACGCAGCGCGCAAAACGTCGGCGAAGGGACCCGACGCATGGCGCACGATCATCGTGGAGTGCAAGCAGTCACGTGCGGATTTTGTGCGCGACGGCTGCGACCCCGACGCGCTGCTGCGGGCCCGTGAACGGCTGGATGAGCGCAAGCGGACCATGGAAGAGACACGCGTCAAGCTCTTCGAACCGTCGCTGCGGAGCGAAGGCTCGTCGCTCTTTTCGGAACTCGACGAGTGGAACTTCGGCAACAGCAAGATGGCGAGCTATCGCGAAGTGCTGCGCGATCTGCAGAAGGTCGACGCGTCGCTGTACGGACAGACAAAGTTCGCACGCTTTGCGCGCTATCGACTCGCCGATCGACTCGTGCTGTTCGCCCCGGCGGGGATGATTCGAGCCCGCGAACTGCCTGCGGATTGGGGTCTCATCGAGTGTCACAAGCGGCCGCTGCGGCGCGGCAAAGCGGACTTTGCGCGCGGCGTCGATCCGCTCGCCGATCTTCCGCTGCGCGAGACGCTGGCTCCGCCGCCGCTCGCCAGTCATCCCTCGCGCCGCGAGCGGCTGTTCCGCACGATCGCGATC
This sequence comes from Phycisphaerae bacterium, assembly GCA_034439815.1. Taxonomy (GTDB): domain Bacteria; phylum Planctomycetota; class Phycisphaerae; order Phycisphaerales; family SM1A02; genus JAEUIT01. The sequence continues at coordinate 9,635 of JAWXBD010000149.1, read as the reverse complement.
GCCGCGAGCCGCGAAGCAGTTCGGCGCATCGCGCCGGAAGCGATGGAACTGGGAAGAAGTGAAAGGGAAGAAGGATGAACCGATCGGCGCGTCCGGCGCAGTCCGCGTCCGTCCATTTCCTTCATACTTCTCCCTTCATACTTCGAACTTTCTCCCAGGAAGCGCCCCCATGCTCGTCATTCGCGGACTCGTCAAAATTCACCCCGGTCCGGTCGCGGCACTCCGCGGCGTCGATCTCGAGATCGGCGAGGGCCTGTTCGGACTGCTCGGCCCCAACGGTGCCGGCAAGAGCACGCTGATGAATGTGGTCGCCGGTCTGATCGAGCCGACGGCGGGGAGCGTCACGCTCGACGGCGTGGACATCGTGCGCGACCCGCAGGCGGTGCGGGCGCGCCTCGGCTATCTGCCGCAGGACTTCGGCTTTCATCCGGACCTCAGCGGCCGGGCGATGCTCGAACTGCTGCTCAAGCTGAAAGGCGTGACTGGCCCGCAAGGGCGCCGCGTGCTTGCCGAGCAGCTGCTTGAGCGCGTCAATCTTCGCGAGGCGATGCACCGCAAGGTCGGCGGGTATTCCGGCGGCATGCGCCAGCGCCTCGGACTCGCGCAGGCGATCGCAGGCCAGCCGCGCATTCTGATTGTGGACGAGCCGACCGCGGGTCTCGACCCGGAGGAGCGTCACCGTTTCTATCGATTGCTCGCCGAAATGGGCACCAATCGCATCGTGCTGCTGTCGACACACATCGTCGATGACGTTGCCACGCTGTGCCCGCGCCTCGCCGTGATCCGCGGGGGCGACGTCGTCGCCGCCACCACGCCAGATGCGGCGCGCGGCGCGATCGAAGGGCGGATCTTCGAAGGGCACATCGCAGATGCCGACCTCGCGGCGTTTGCGGAGCAGCACCGCGTGCTCTCGGCGGTCCTGGTGGAAGGACGGACGAACCGCGTGCGCGTGCACTGCAGCGAAGCCGCCGCGCCGCACGGCTTCTCGAAGACGCAGGCGACGCTCGAGGACGCGTATCTCGTACTCATGCGCACGCCGATCGCGGAGGTGCCGGGCGCGCTCCGCTCGGCGAATGTCCGCGCGGGAGCACGCGCGTGAGCATCTACCGCATTGCTTCACTGGCATGGAGCGATATCCGGTTCGCGTGGCGCAGGCCGATTTACATCGCACTTTTCCTGATCCTGTCGCTGATGACGCTCGGTCTCGTCCTCGGCGGCGTGCAGATCACGGCGGGCTCGACGGACACCGGCGGCGCCAAAGCGTGGATCAACAGCGAATTCAATCTCGCGTTCGTCGACATCATTCTGCTGGCGTTGATTCTGCCATTCTTCGCAGCGGTCGGAAGCGGCATGAGCGTGCTGACCGATGAAGATCGCAAGCTCGATCGCATGCTCCATGCGACACCGTTGACGTTCATGGAGTACGCGACCGCGCGGTTTCTCGGCGCAGTGGTTCCGATCGCGGGCGTGCTGCTCGCGTGGATGATCGTGCAGATCGGTCTGTACGAGTTCTGGCCGCTCGACAACGCCGACGAAGTGCGCGGTCCCTTCGCGCTCATGAACTATGTCTGGCCGATGCTCATCTTCGGCGGCACGCTTCTCGTCACGTTCGCGGGCACGGCGATGCTGCTTGGCACGTTGACGCGGCAGCCTGCTCTGGTCTTCGCGCTTCCGACGATCATGCTCGTCGGTGGCGTGTTCTTTCTCTGGAGCTTCAGTCCCGAATGGCTTCCCCAGTCGGTCAATCGGGCCATGCAGCTGGTCGATCCGGCAGGCATGCGCTGGATGATGGAGACGTATCGCACCGTTGATCGAGGCGTTGGGTACTACAACACCACGCCGGTCGGTATCGAAATTCCGTTCGCGCTCAGCCGCATTGTGTATCTCGCCATCGGGCTCGCATGCATCCCGTGCGTCGCTGCGATCGTCCGTCGGCGCGTGCGCGGCAGTTCACCAGTCGTAGCGCTGGACGCGATTCCGCAGCACGAGGCGATCACGGTGCTGGCAAGCGTCGCCGCATCCGGTCCGCTGCCGGAGTGCACGCAGCGAGTGCCCGGGCTGCTCGGAACAACGGCAGTCATGCTGCGCAGCGAGCTGCGCTCCCTCGTTCGTTCGCCCGGTCTCTGGATCTTCGGTCCGCTCATTCTGCTGCAGGTGCTGGGGACCGCGCTCATCCGCACCGGACCGCTCGACACATTGGTGCTGTCGACATCGGGTTCGATTGCAGCCGGGGCGTTCAACACGCTGACGCTGCTCCTGACGCTGCTGATCCTGTACTACACGGTCGAAAGTCTGGTCCGCGAGGAGCGGCACAACGTCGCGAAGATCATTCGTTCCACGGCCGCTCCCACGGCGGGAATGCTTGCCGGCAAGATTCTCGCGAACGCCGCGATGACCGCGACAATTGTCGGCGCGGCGTTCATTGCGGCGCTCATCGCGCTGCTGTGGCAGCTCATTGGATCCAAGGTGCCCATTGCTCCTGAACTCGGCGTGTTCGCGTTCATCTGGGTCGTGCTGCTCGCGCCAACGCTGATCGTCTGGTCCTCGTTCGTGACCTTGGTGTACGCAGCGATCCGCAGTCGATATGCAACGTATGCCGTCGCGCTTGGTGCGCTCGTGCTGACGGGTTTCCTCACGCAGTTCGGTTACATGAACTGGGCTTCGCGCTGGCATTTGTGGAGCAGTGTGCGATGGTCGGACCTGGACCGGCTCGATGTTGCATGGACGTCGATTGTCTGGAATCGCATCCTCATGCTCGCGATCGCGGTCTTCTTCATCACGCTGACACTGCGCATCTGGCCGCGTCGGCTGCCGGACATCCGGGCGCAGGCCGATCGCATGCAGCCCGCGAAGCTGCTGCGTTCGATGTGGGCGCCGGCGCTCGCCGCGCTTCCAGCAGTGGTCATCGCGTGCGGAATGCTGATCGCGATGCGCGCGGGGTCGCAAGGCGGTCCGCAGGAACGCAAAGCGAAGGACTACTGGCGGCAGAACAGTGCGACGTGGGAGAACGCGCCATCGCCGGCGCTCGACAGCGTGACGGCGGATGTCGAGCTGTTTCCCGAGTCGCACTCGTTTCACGTGAAGGGAACGTATGTGCTGCGCAACGCGGGGATCACGCCGATCATGGCGCTGCCGCTGACACTGCGCGAACATCTGACCGTGAGTCAGTGGACAGTTGACGGCGTCAGCATCACGCCGGGCAAGGTGACCGACGATACGGATCCGCCTGCGATCGACGATCAGGCCGGGCTCATGGTCGTGCGGCCCGTACAGCCGCTCGCACCGGGCGAACGAGTGACAGTGGGCTTTGAGCTGGTCGGCGTACTTCCGCGCGGCTGGTCGAAGCGATCGGCCGGTGCAGGCGAGTTCGTGCTCCCGTCCGGCGTGGTGCTCACGACATTCTCCGGATCGTTCATGCCGCTCGTGGGCTTTTCATCGGGTGTCGGCGAGGACGACGACAACCGCCGCGATGCGAAGGACTATCCCGACAGCCACTTTGAACACGATGTCGATCCGCTGTTTGGTCCGGCGTGGTCGACGTCGGTGACGATGAAGGTGACAGCACCGGAATCGTGGACGGTGAATGCCGTTGGCGTGCCCGGCGAACCGATGGTCGCTGACGGCAAGAAGACGATCACGTGGACCACGGATCATCCGGTGCGGTTCTTCAATCTGGTGGGCGGCCCGCTGGTGGAGAAGAAGGGGACATCGACGAGCGTCTACTACGACGCGCGTCACTCCTACAACATCGATCGCGTCAGCGAGACGCTGGATCATGCGCGGGCGAAGTACTCAGAGTGGTTCTATCCGTATCCGTGGCGCGATCTCAAGCTCACGGAGTTCCCGGGACTCGCCGATTATGCGCAGGGCTTTCCTGGCAACATCAGCTTCAGCGAGTCGATCGGATTCTTGACGAAGCGCGGCGGTGACGACGAGGCGGACGCCGTCGAGTTCGTCGTGGCGCACGAGGCTGCGCATCAGTGGTGGGGCAACATTCTCACGCCGGGCAAGGGCCCGGGCGGAAACGTGCTGTCCGAAGGCATGGCGAACTTTTCTGCTGCACTCTTGATTGAGGACCTGCGCGGCAACGCGGCGCGGAAGTCGCTGATGCGCCGCTTCGAAGCGCAATACAGCAACGGCCGCAGTCCCGACAGCGAGCGACCGCTGCACAAGATCGACGGAACGCGGCCGGGAGACACCACGGTGACGTACGACCGCGGCGGCTGGGCGTTCTGGATGCTCAAGGATGCGATGGGACGCGAGCCGATGCTCGGCGCGCTCCGCGCGTTCATCGAGCGCTTCAAGGACGGACCTGACTTTCCGCTGGTCGAAGACATGATCGCGACCCTGCGCGAGCAGGCGGAAGACCCCGAGGGCTTCGACGCGTTTGTGAATCAATGGATCTTCGGCAAGGTCGTTCCCGAGTTCAAGCTCAGCGAGATCACCGTCAATCGAAACGGCAGCGAGTGGACGGTGACGGGCACCGTCACGAATGTCGGCACGGGAACGATCGAGATCGACATCGGCGCGTTCGGGGCGCTCGGCGCGAAGCCGGAGTCTGACGACGCGGCAACGGCTGTGGAACCGACGTCGACAACGCGCGTTGTGACGGAGCCGAACCAGGCCGCTGCATTCACGATCGTCTGCCCGTTCGAACCGGCCCGCGTCGACGTCGATCCCGACGTGCGCGTACTCCAGCTGAATCGCAAGGCAGCATCGAAGGAAGTCGCGGTGAAGTGAGGGCGCGCTCCGCAGCGCCGCGCGGGCGCACACTCGCTCGGGAGAGCACGGTCTTTCTTGGCCGCCCAAATAGCATTGAGTAGACATGATTCGTACTACACTCCGCAGCGCGCCGAGCACCCACCGAACCGCAACGGCGCAGCAGTCCCGGTAGCTCAGTTGGATAGAGCAGCCGCCTTCTAAGCGGCAGGTCGCGCGTTCGAGTCGCGCCCGGGGCGTTCAGTTGAAGTCCGCGGATAGCAAGCTCTTGCGATATCTCCCCGGCGCGGGGAGCACGGCCGAGACACGTTCAGTTCCGGTAGCCACTTCGGGATTGGGAGCGTCCCTCTATGCCGCGAAGCGCAAAGACCTCTCGAAGACGGCGGTGATCCGACAGGCGCTGCGGCGCTATCAGCTCATCGATGCCAGGACGGCCTTGGGCGAGAAGCTCATCTTTGAAGACGACAAGCTCCAGAAGAAGGCCGAGGTGATGGTGCTGTGACGACGTCGTGTGTCGAGCTCTTGGAGCGGGAGACTGGCGCCTTTGTAGCGGTCGATCTGCACCGAGAGCTCAAGGTTGCGGATGTGGTTCTTGCGGAGCGAAGCTGGTCCAGCAAGCGGGCGGACTTGATGGCTGCGTTGCTCAAGGAGAATGTGCCTCGCGCCCAATGGCCACAGAGCCTGCATTGGGATTGGAGAGCCAAGGCTCCCGATCTCAAGCTGCTTGAGGCGAGAGGATTCGGGATCCACGCCGAGTCGGGATCGCAGGGTCTCATGCTCACGAAGAACACGAGGCACGTGACCCGCTTGAAGGACGACGCAGGAAAGCCTCTTGTCTACGTCGATTTTCTGGAGACGGCTCCATGGAACTGGAGCAGCGAACCGCTCAAGGTTCGAGGAAGATTCGGCAGGATCGGTTCGCTCCTCTTTCGCGAAGCAGTGCTTCACAGCAGGGACGAGGGTTTTCACGGAAGAGTTGGTCTTCACGCGTTGCCGCAATCAGAAGCGTTCTATGAGGGGCATTTCGGATTGACTCGAATCGGTCCCGATGCGTCGAAGCAGGGCCTTGTGTACCTTGAGTTCACACGCAAACAGGCGGAGCAATTCTTGAAGGAAGGAGGAGGATGAAGCCCGCAAAAAAACAAACCGGACCATCACGCGATTGGCTTCAGCGCCAGGCCGAAGCCGAAGAGAAGTATTCGTCGATGTCCGTAGGTGGACTCGTAAGCGACCTTGGGATGCTCAAGCCTCCTCAAGAGGTCGAGATCTCCGCGAAGACGGTGTTGGCGCGATTGGTCGAACTCGCTCGCAGGAGCAGGGGGATGAGCCGACAGGATCTCGCCCAGAGCGCGGAGGTCGGCTTGGATGATGTCGCCTCCATCGAGCAGTGCGAAGACCGTGAACTTGAGCCAAGGACCGTCCACAAGCTCGCTCTGGTGCTGAAGCTTCCCGAATCGCCGTTGATGGAGCTTGCAGGGCTAGTGCACTGTCATGGTGAAAGGCTCGGTGCGGCTGCGGTTCGGTTCGCTGCCCTCTCGCGTTGCGCGGACTTGTCGAAAGAAGAACAACGAGCGCTCAGAGAATTTGTGAAGACCCTTTCTGAGCTGTCGACCGGAGAGTAACACCTCTTGGAAAACCGCTTCCTTGCGATACGGACGGCGCAGGACATCGACCGCTTGGTCGCTCGGTTGTTGGCATGAAATCGGTAACCCTGTGAGCTGCGCGTGGCTCGTTGACGACGTCGGCGGGATCGAGACCGTGCGAGTGATCCAGTATGCGGCGCGATTGCTTCAACTTGCTCGGCGCGTCCCTGGCATCGAGCTCGCTTGGCCTCGAGATCGAGCAGGAATTTCTCGTGCGGCTCGCAGTTCGTTCTCGCGCCTGGCGGAGTGGACGGCGCTCGTCGATGATGCCGCGGCGATCCTGGCCGCGAAGGTCACCCGACGAGGTCGGCGTCGACCAACTGATCAACTCACGGGAGACAAGGCAAACGCATCGCGCTCCTGGGCGAGCATTGTGGCGAAGGACGCGGTCTATCTTTGGTGAATCGCCGTCGTCGCCCTGAGTGCCAAGGGACCTCAACATCGAGTTGCGAGAGCGCGGTACGATCGTTTTCGTGGCTGAAACCCAAAGGAGTTTGAGCGCCGCACAAGGCCTTTCCGGTCGCCTGCGCCTCAACGAGGAGCTGTGGTAGTGACTCCGGCGCGAGATTCCAATCTGCCATCCGCTCAGGATCCCGCTACGGGATTCGTGGCGTCGCCTCGGGACCTCGCCGAGCTGCGCGAGGAATTCGACGCTGCCTCGCGACGAAGCCTGCGCGACCGATTCCGCTACGCGTTCATCCGGACCCACAAGCCGGTGATGGACGACGCAGGCTTCCGCGCGTTCGAATCGATGCGCGAGTACCGCGACTGGTGCCAATCCGCGCTTCCTGATTGGCTCGGCTATGGCCGCATTTGAATGTCGACAGGCCGAAGAGATCCGCGACGTCTTCGCGCGACGCGAAGTTCGTTTCCTTTTCATCGGCAAGTCCGGTGCGATCATCCTCGGCTATCCCGACACCACGCAGGATGCAGACGTGTTCGTCGAGAAGACGCCAGCGAATTGCGCTGCGATCGTCGAGGCGCTCCGCGAGCTTGGCTTCGCGTTGAAGCCGGAACAAGCGGCCGAGATCGCGCGGGAAGCACTTCGTACAGCTACGCAATGGCCCGTTTGATCTCGATCTCGATGTTGCGCTTGGCGGCGACTCTCGCCTGTTGCTCGCTGGCGGCTTCGGTCTCTACATCAAGCAGCAGCGCCTGCAAGCGACTCGAACAAAGACGCTCTTGCCCGTCGCGCTTTGGCCGATTGCGCGAACGACGCAGGACATTGATCTCTTCCTGCGTGCCGAGGTGGTGATCAGTCAATCGAAGATGGGGTAGTATCGCGAACCACCTGATCAGCTCGGACTCATCGCCGATCGCCGCCATGGTTCGCGACGAAGGCATGCGATGGACGCGCGAGATTCTGGGCGCGGTGCATCTCGCGCGTCGATGAACCTGACTCGCCTCGCTCACGAGCGCGAGCGCGCGAGTCGAACGCGACGTCGCGAATCACTCACAACCCGCAGCGAGGAGAGACCGCGAAGCCATGAGCAGGCTGCCGTTTGTACTTCCGCCGGACTACGTCGAGTGCATCGCTGAACTCAAGCGCGAGATCGCTGCGGCGCAGCGACGCGCGGTCCTGTCGATCAACGCGGAGCAGATCCGCCTGTACCACCGGATCGGGACGGAGATCCTGACGCGGCAAGAGCGCAACGGTTGGGGCGCGAAGGTGATTGAGCGCGCGGCCGGCGACCTGTCCGACGCCTTCCCCGGGATGAAGGGCTTCTCGACGCGGAACCTCAAGTACATGAGCGTGTTCGCGAGGCTCTGCCCGGATCTCCGAATTGGGCAGCAGCCTGCTGCCCAATTGCCGTGGTTCCACGTCGTCACCCTGCTGACGAAGGCGCCCGACGCCAATTCTCGCGAGTGTTCGAGATGCGAAGCACATGGGCATCGCGAATGTATGGCGAAACGCTCTCGTTCTATTCGCTTGCCGGCGGTGCCGTTTCCAATTCACGCAGGATCGGCTTCGCGACCCAGACGCGTCCCCACGCTTTGCCTGTCGATTCTTCGAGCATGCCCGCCGACTCGAGCAGCGCGATCGTCTTCCGCGCAGTCGGCGCAGTCACACCAAGCTGTTCCGATGCTCGAGCGACGGTCGTGTAGGGATTAACGAAGAGCGTGTCGAGCAGCGCGAGAGCTCTCAACTCCCCATGAAGATGCCCTTGATATGACAGACGGAGCGCGAGGATTGATCGGCTCTGTGCGATCGCGCTTCTCGACGTATCGCGCACTCCGATCAAGAAATATCGCAGCCAGGTGAGCCAGTCACCGTGCGTTCGGATCCGTTGCAGGCAGGTGTAGTACTCCGCGCGCCGCGCCTCGATGTAGTGAGAGAGAAAGAGGAGCGGTCTGCTGAGACGACCTCGCTTGATCAGGAAGAGCGTGATGAGCAAACGCCCGATGCGCCCGTTGCCATCGAGGAACGGATGAATGGCCTCGAAGTGTTCGTGAAGAAGTGCGCATTGAATGAGTTCGGGCAACGTTCCGCGCTCGTGCATGAACCTCTCCCAGTTGTCGATGCATTGGTGCATCTCTGGATCGGGAGGTGGCGGAACGTAGCTTGCCGTCGTGAGCGTCGAGCCCGGTGCCCCGATCCAATTCTGCGTGCGACGGAATTCGCCCGGCGATTTTTCCTGCCCGCGCACATCGGTCATCAGCACTCGATGAACATCGCGCACGAGTCGGCTGGAGAGTGGCAGCTTTTCCAAATCGCGAATGCCGCGATGCAGCGCCGCGACGTAGTTGCGCACTTCGATGACGTCGCTCCCGACGGGAGTCTGCGCGGGCTCAAGCTCGTCGATCAACAGGTCCGAAAGGTCCGCTTGCGTGCCTTCGATGCGACTCGACGCGACGGCTTCACGTTTGACGTACGGCGCGATCAAGAGGTCGGGGTTGGGAAGGTAACGACCGAGGCCAGACAACTCGCTGAGAGCGGCATCCGCTTGGGAGAGCAGGCGCACGAGGTCTGCGTCGTAGGCGATCGGAGGCGGCAGCGGCGCGGGCACGAACGCCCAGTAACCGGTGAGGGTTTTGATGGGTCGGCCAGCGGCATTCGAGTGAAAGTCGGTCGGCTCCATGAGGTAAGAAAGGATCTTACAAAGTGGGAGAAGCTTTGAAAGAATCCGCCGAAATTTTTCAAAGCGACCCGAGCTTTGAAAGGAATTCGCACTGCAGCGTGCTGGCCACCGCCAGCCGGAGGGGCCCCGACTGGCCAAAGCCCCAGCCCAAAGCCCCAGCCCAAAGCCCCAGCTCAAAGCCCCAGCTCAAAGC
>JAWXBD010000148.1:0-9185 GCA_034439815.1 Phycisphaerae bacterium | reverse complement strand
GCCCACGCTCTAGTTGTTTGCTCCCCCTGCCTCGCCCCCTCCGCGCCGCCTCCCTCGCTTGTCAAGAGGGTCCCGACGAAATCTCCACTCCAAGAGAGACTTGAGCGGAAGCGCCATGCGCGCGACGTTGAAATATTTCTCAACTCGGGGACAGTTCGCCGAAGACATGCACGGCGCCCGCGCTTGGATCGACGAGCACGGTCAAGCATGATCAAACATGATCAAACAGGATCAAGCACGGTCGCTACGATTCGCACACGGGACGCTGACTGTGCCTGAACATTGCCGGCCGTCGCCGCCCGCTGCCTCAACACGTATGCCTGTGGGTTCTTCACGACTGATTTCCTGACGACGATTTCTCCGCAACCATCCCATGCCAGTTGCAACCTCCACCTCACGCCGTGAAGTCCTGCCCGAGACCCGCCATTCGCGTACTCACAAGTTCGCGATCGGGGGCCACGAGGGCTACCTGACCATTGGCTTGTTCGACGACGGTCGTCCCGGGGAGATCTTCATCAAGATGAGCAAGGAGGGCTCGACGCTCTCCGGCCTCATTCAGGGTTTCTGCCGAGCGTTCAGCCTGTGCCTGCAGCACGGCCTGTCGGTCCGTGACGCCGTCGAACGCTTTCGCGGGATGCGGTTCGAGCCGATGGGCGGGACGAGCAATCCGGAGATCCCGGAGTGCTCATCAATCCTTGATTACGTCGCGCGGTATCTGCACCTTGAATTCGTCGTCAAGATGCACGGCGTGTGAGACGTGCGCCCGGAGGGCGCTACGGAGCGTCAATCCCCCGCCACGATGCGGCCTGGTTGCGGCGAAGCGGTTCGTGCAGAAGAATCGCCCGCACGAACTCCACCGGAATGTTGTGTTCCTGAAGCACACGATCGTGAAATTCGCGATTCGTCATGGTGCCGCTCGCCACGAGATCCCGATGGAGCGCCCGGAACTGCAACCCGCCGATCATGTACGCAACCTGATACAGCGCTCCGTAGTCGCCCGAGATGCTCCGCCGCACCTCTCCCTCAGCGTTCGCGCGCTCATGGCCGACGCGCGTCACGAGCAGCTCCACACACTCGTCCGGTGACATCTCGCCGAGGTGATAGCGCAGCGAAAACATGATGCGCGCCGCGCGATGGATGCGCCAGAAGAGCATCGCAACCCGCCGCTCTGGTGTGTCGCCGAACCCTTCGTCCCACATCAGCATCTCCCAGTGCAGCGCCCAGCCCTCGGTCCAGAACGGCGTGCGAAATGCGCTGCGCCATGTCTTGAAACGCGCCTCGGCGAACTGCTGCAGATGATGTCCGGGAACGAGTTCATGAAAGACGGTCGCGCGGGCGAAATGAATGTTGTTGCCGCGCATGCTCATCAGCTTCTGCTCGTGTCCCATCGATGAGGTGGGGAACGAGATGCTGATGACTTCGCCGCCTGTGAAGAATGGCGTGACGAGCTGCCGCGCGGGAGACATCATCTCCATGCGCCACGTTTCCTCCACCAGCGGCGGCACGGTGATGAGGTCTCGTGCCTTGAGAAACGCGACGGCCTCGGCTGCCAGATCCCGGATCACTGCGGGCTGCGCGCCAGGCTCGACGTACGCGCGTTTGACGGCTTCGAGCACCGCCTTCCAGTCGTCGCCGCGTCCCATCGCGGCCGCCGCTTTGCGCAGCTCGAGCTCGCACCATGCGAACTCGCGATCGGCAATCGCGAGCAGTTCTTCAGGAGCGTATGGAATCCATTCAAATGCGAGTTCCTCGAGGAGCGCGTCGCGGCCGATCGGCGTCCCCACGATGACGTCGCGATTCTCGGCCGTCTGTCCCACGCCACGTTCGCGCAGCATGCGCGCGTAGGACTCGAGCGCCCCGTCGGCTTCGCGATACGGAACCTCCGTCCACCACGTGAAGATCGGGTCGTAACCGTTGCGAAAGCGCTGCCACGCGCGGAGATCGAGATGGAGATCGTCGAGCAGCCGCAGCGCACGGCGGCACGCCGCCGGCGTCGGGCGCGCGTCGTGTGGACCATCGATGGCTTCACGCTGCACTCGTTCCGCGTCCTTGACCGCTGCAGCAAGCGCTGTCAGTCGATCGGCAACGGCTGCGGCTTCGATCGGCGGCAACTGCTCGCGTGATTCCGCGAGCGTGATGATCGCTTCGGCGAACGGAAGAAACGGTGCCGCATCGGCGTAATGCCTCGCATCCATGCGCAAGCGCGCCCGCGCGCGCGCCACTTCATTCTTTAGCAGCAGCCAGTCAATCTGCGCCTCATGCGACAGCGTCTCAAAGGGCATGGCTTCGAGCGCCGTCAGCCAGCCGGCAAAGAACCGCTCCAGGCGATCGCGGTGGACCTGCGATGCGCGCACCGCGTACTTTCGTTCCAGCGCCCCGCGATCCGCTTCGAACCGCTCGATCACCGGCGCCATGGGACTGACGTCCCGTGCGACCATCGCCGCCAGATCGAGCTGATCCGCATCGTCGGCATACGCCGGATCGAGCGTACAGAGTGCAACGACGGCGGTGACGACGAAGAGGAGTGTGCGGACTCGCATTGGCGAGGCGGAGTCTAACGCGGCGCGAGGCGCTTTCGCAGCACCGCCATCAACGACCGCGGTTCGAGGAAGGCGGGAGGCGGACGGAAATAGACCTCCGCGAGGCCATCGTCGCCGACCTGTCCGATCACACGCACCGTTCCCTGCACGCCCGCGAATGCGCTTTCAAGATCGCGCGGACGGTTGGTGCGGAAGATGACGTCGAAGTCCTTCTTCGTCACGCTGCGGATTCCCATCATCGTCGCCATCAGCCGCACTTCCGCGAGTTCGAGCAGCGTCTTCACACTCGGCGGCGGATCGCCGTACGCGCTCGTGAGATCCCCGACGACCTTCGCGAGCGCTTCGAGGGAATCAGCTTGCCCGATGCGCCGATACGCTTCCATGCGCCGACCGTCGCTGGGGATGTAGCCGCGCGGAACGCTGCCCGCGAGGCCGATGTCGATCGACGTGTCGATCGGTGACACGGTACGAACGTGCTTCAGTTCATGGACGGACTGCTCGAGCATCTGGCAGTACATCTCGTAGCCGACCGCGGCGATGTGTCCCGACTGCTCCGAACCGAGCAGATTCCCCGCGCCGCGGATCTCCAGATCGCGCATCGCGATCTTGAAGCCGGCGCCGAGCATCGAGTAGTCCTCGATCGCCTTCAGCCGTTTCATCGCTTCTTCCGTGACGGTGCGCTGTTCCGGCAGGAGCATGTAGCAGTACGCGCGGTGCTTCCACCGGCCCACGCGACCGCGCAGCTGATGCAGTTCCGCGAGCCCGAACATGTGGGCGTTGTGAATGAACATCGTGTTCGCGGACGGAATGTCGAGGCCGCTCTCGATGATCGTCGTCGACACCAGGATGTCGGCCTGCCGGCGCATGAACTTCAGCATGACGGCCTCGAGCTCTTTCGGCGTCATCTGTCCGTGACCGACGACGATGCGGGCGTCGGGCACGAGCGTCTGAATGCGGACGGCGATCGAGTGAATGTCATTGACGCGGTTGTGCACGAAGAAGATCTGGCCTTCGCGCGCCAGCTCGCGCTCGATAGCCTGCTTCACCCGATGCGCATTGAACGGAATGACCTCGGTCACAATCGCGCGCCGATCAAGCGGCGGTGTCGTCAGACTGGAAATGTCACGAATGCCCAGCATCGCCATGTGCAGCGTGCGCGGAATCGGTGTTGCCGAGAGCGTGAGTACGTCGGCGGTCAGGCGAAAGCCCAGCAGGCGGTTCTTGTGCTCCACGCCAAAGCGCTGCTCCTCATCAACGACCACGACGCCGAGATCCGCGAACTTCACATCCTTGGAGAGCAGTCGATGCGTCCCGATGACGATGTCGACGCGACCCTTCGCCAGTTCGGCGAGCACCGCGCGCTGTTCGCCGTCCGTCTTGAATCGCGACAGGCTCTCGATGCGAAACGGGTACGCGCGGAACCGGTCGCGGAACGTGCGCTCGTGTTGCTCCGCAAGGACCGTCGTCGGAACGAGCACGGCGACCTGCTTGCCGTACTCGACCGCCTTGAACGCGGCGCGGATCGCGACTTCGGTCTTGCCGAAACCGACATCACCGCAGATGAGCCGATCCATCGGCCGCGGCGAACACATGTCGCGCTTCGTCGCGCCGATCGCCGCGAGCTGATCCTCCGTCTCCTCGTACGGAAACTCGGCTTCGAACTCCTTCTGCCAAGTCGTGTCGTCGGGAAAGCGGATGCCTGGTGAGGCCTCGCGCGCAGCCTGCACGCGCAGCAGCTCACCGGCAAGATCTTCGACCGCCTCCTTCACCTGCTCGCGCGCGTTCTTCCATCGCTTGCCGCCGATCGTCGACAGCGTCGGCCGCACGCCGCCCGCGCCGATGTACTTCTGCACGAGTTCGATCTTGGACGCGGGCACATGCAGGCGCGTCTTGCCGTCGAACTCCAGCGTGAGGAACTCATGTTCGCCGCCGGTCTTCTTCTTCGCTGCGGCCTTGTCGCCGCCCGCGGCCTGCGCGAGCAGCTGCAGGCCGATGAACTTCGCAATGCCGTGATCGCGATGCACCACGTAATCGCCCGGCTCGAAACTCACGAACGCTTCGCGGGTTCGACCGCCGCTCAGGCGGACGTTGCGCCGCCGCACACCGTAGCGGTGCAGGAGTTCACTCTGCGGGATGAATGCGAGCGCGTCGGTGGCGACGGGCGCGCCTTCGCCGCCCCAGAGGAATCCTCGATGCAGATGGGCTTCGACGACTTCCGCGCGGGCTGCGCTGGCGTGCTCTGCAAGGAGCTCGCCGGTGCGCTGCGTATCGCCCTTGGTGTCGCAGAAGACGGCAATGTCATACCGGCTGCCGAGCGCCGCGAGATCGACGAACGCTTCCTTCACTTCGTCGGCAAAGACGGGCAGCGTTGATACGGGCAGTTCGACCAGTCGACCGGAAAGACTCGCTGCAGAAAACTGGTTGGCCTGCACCATCGACGCCGCGCGCTGCGTCAGCGACTGCAGGACACGCGGCGGGCCATAGATGCCGCGGCTGTCGTGGACGCGCTCGAAATACCCGCGCCCCTGTTCGGTGATCTCGGCGATTTCCGCCAGAACGACCGTGCTGCCGGCGGGCAGCAGTTCGGCGAACGGCCGGGTGCCTTCATCGGTCTGAATGGTCTCGATCGATGCGCCGACGAGGTCCGCCTGCTGCAGCGCCCGGTCCGATGCCTGCGTCGCGAGATCGACCTCGAAGATGCGCTCGACCTCGTCGCCAAAGAAATCAAATCGGACTGGCGCTTCCGCACCGGGCACAAACACATCAAGAATGCCGCCGCGAATCGCGAATTCCGCGGGGCTTTCAATCGCCTCGACGCGCCGATAGCCGCCGGCATCGAGCCATGCCGCGAGCTCGCGCAGATCCACGCGGTCCCCCGCCTTGATAGTGCGCAGCACGCGCTCGAGATGCTTCGCGTCCGGCACGCCCTGCATCAGCGCGGGGATCGGTGCGACGATCACGCGCGGGGTCAAACCGGTCCCCATCCGCTTCGCAAGTTCGAGCCGTGCCGCCACGAGCTCGAGGCTCGCAGCCGATTCCCCGGGCAACGCCTCGATGGCCGGCAAGAGCACGGCATCGATGTCGAAGGCGGTCAGCTCTGCGACAGCTTCGTCGGCATCGTCGAGATGGGCGACGACGAGCAGGATGGTCCCGGGCAGCAGCGTCGACAGCGCGCCCGTGAGCAGGGTCGTGCTGGAACCATGCGCCCCGCGCGCCGTGATGTCGCCGCCGGCGCGGATCTCTTCCGCGAGCCGTCGCACTGACGGATCGCGCGCGATCCGGGCGAGCCATTGCGACGCGCTCATGCGTCAGCGCTCTGCGCCGACTCCCGCCGTCGCATGCGGTGCGATCGCTGCGATCGTCGCGGGCCCGACGCCGCGCACGCGCCCCAGATCATCGAGCGATACGAACGGTCCACGGGCGACGCGGTCTTCGATGATGCGGTCGGCGAGTGCCGGACCAATCGAGGGCAGCAGCGACAGTTCGTCGCGCGTTGCCCGGTTCACATTGATCTGGCGTCCCGTCAGAATCTCACCCGCGGCCTCCGCGCCGCGCGGCATCGCGCGCCATGCAATCGCTGCGAGGACTACGGTCGCCAATGCCAGCACGATGATGCCGGCGCGGCCGCTCGTGTGCGGGCCTGCCGGTGATGGTCTCGTATTCATTCGTCTCCCTCGCGAATCGCGGCGATATCGGCGCCGTCTTTCTGTTCGCTCACCGGATTGTGCTCGATAGTGCTGTTGTCGGCCGGACCGTCCTCATGCAGCACCCGCGGACCGAGCGGTTTCCGCAGGCGCTTGCGGATGCCGCTCAATTTCGCAAGTACCGGCTGAGGCTGCCCCTGCTCGTCGAACAGGCCAAAGCCCTTCGCGTCCGGAGCGCCATCCGTGGCCTCGGCCCAGAACAGCGCTTCCACAAACGGCTTCGACAGGCCGATGTACACCGCGCGGCCCGACCAGGACGCCTGGGTCTTTCCGCTCCATCCCTCGCGCCAGAAGCCGCATTTGCTGTCGAGGGGGATCGACGGCACACCGAAGGACGTCAGCATCAGGCGGGATTCGCGCCCCAGAAAACGATCGAGCAGGCAAGACAATTGAAACAGATCGCGTGCGACGGATCCGGCGCGGCCCGGCGTCAGGCGCAGTCCGATTGCCGAGAGCGCGATGCCTTCCTGCTGCAGCAACTCAGCGAAACGCCACGGCAGAATGCGCTCGCCGCGCCGCCGGGGCCGGTCTGATCGCTCCGACCGCTCCGACCGCATCATGCCTGCCGCGACTGATCCTTCACCAAAGCAGTCGACCAGTTCCATCAGCGTGTTGGCCTTGCGATTGCGCTGACGGACCTGTACCACCGCGCGGCGCGACAGATCGATCATCTGATCAACCGACAGCTCAAGAAATTCATTGGCGTGAAATCCGCTGCCGACATTCCAGATGCCGACGTTCGTCGCGTAGCGCGCCGCAACACGATCGATGTGGTCATACGCAAGGTCGCGGAACGACTCGTAGTCATGCCGAAAGACACGCGCGTGATCCGGAAGCGCCTCTTCGCGCAGATCAAGCAGCGGTCCGAGCATGACCGGCTTCTTCTTTTCCGCCGCCCACTGCATCCAGCGATCGAGCTGCGTGAAGTCCGGCTTGCCCCGCTTGGGCTCGATCTCGCGCCAGTCCGCGCGGAGGTGCAGTACATCGAAATCCCGAAGGATCGCCTCTTCGAGCGCGGGCGTGCGCGGCGTCCCCGGGCGCACCACCACGCCGAGCGTCGTCGAGCTCGCCGCCTTTGCGCCGTAGCGACGATGCAGCAGGATTTCCGCGTGACTCATCGCCAGATGTTCGCTCGCCTCGATGCCCACCTCGAGCGACCGTTGTGCATGGCGCTCACTGGCAATGGCATCCTGCGCCAAAAGTGCCTGGGCAAAATGACCCCGCGCCTCCTCCCACATCCGCATCGCGCCACGTGCGAGCCCGGGATCCCACATCTGCCACTCCTCGCACTTCTGAATGAAGTGCTTGATGCGGTGGCGGGCGAGCTCGACGTAGAGGCTGTACGGTTCCTCACGCGTCGGTGCGATGCACGTCTGCAGCATGAGATGGCCCGCGCGGCCCGCGCGGACAGGAAGCGAGAGCGCGACAACATCCTCACCGATCGGTGTCGCGCGGATCTCGACGGTGCCCGCGCCATCGACGAACACGACATCGCCCCGCATCGGGTTGTCATCGGATCCGACAATGTGCGCGGCGTCCTTCGCCCCGGGTCCGATGGAACCGGGGTCGTGCGTGACGAATCGAAGGATGTTCGGGGGCGGCGGCACGCGCGACGACATCCGTCCTCAACTGCAGTGGGCGACAGCCCGGGGCAACCGGAGCCCACGGCACGCACGCCCGGTGGCCGAATGGAAAGTCACGCAGTGTACCGCTCATCCGGCCCTCACCCAATCGCAAGGCTGACCAAAGTGCCGGAACGGCGGAGGTGGATGAAGCCCGCGCGTGAGGAACCAGCCCGCCGCCGACTCCGTGATGAGCATCCAGCGGATAGATTGGCAGCGATGGCCAACTCCTCGCCACCCGCCCCGCCCGCCGCGACTGAGGCTGTGTTTCGCACCTCCTTGTCCCTGCCCGATCGCCGGGAAGGCAAGGTGCGGGATCTGTACCGCGTGCCTGCGGCTGATGGGCATGGCGTGGGAACGGGACCGTCGCCGCGAGCCGATCGCCTGCTGGTCGTCGCCACGGACCGCGTCAGCGCGTTCGATGTCGTGATGCCCACCCCGATGCCGGGCAAAGGCTGTCTGCTCACGTCCATTTCGCTCGGATGGTTCCGGTTTCTGCGCAAGATCGCGATCATCCCCGATCATCTCATCTCGGCGGACGTGAACGATGTCCCGGGACTCAGCGACGCGGAGCGGGCGCTGCTTGACGGCCGCATCATGCTGTGCCGCAGCGCAAAAGTTGTCCCGATCGAATGCGTCGCGCGCGGGTATCTCGCCGGGAGCGGCTGGGCTGAGTATCAGCGCACCGGCACCATCTGCGGCATCACGCTTCCGAAAGGTCTCAAGCAGTGTGACCGGCTTCCGCAGCCGATCTTCACGCCGGCGACGAAGGCTGAGCAGGGGCACGACGAGAACATCTCGTTTGACCAGTGCGGCGAGCTCGTCGGCTGTGGCCTTATGGATCGCCTGCGGCGGATCACGCTCGAGACGTACGAGGCCGCCGCGGAGTACGCATGGGAACGCGGCGTCATTCTCGCCGACACCAAGTTCGAGTTCGGCTTCGCGCTCGACTCCGACGGCCGGCCGACCGAAGAGCTTCTGCTCATCGACGAAGTGCTCACGCCCGACTCCAGTCGCTACTGGCCGCGCGAGCAGTATCAGCCTGGACGCGACCAGCCCAGTTTCGACAAGCAGTATCTGCGGAACTATCTCTTGGAACTCGTGGCCACCAAAAAGTGGGACAAGAACCCGCCGGGACCGAGCATTCCGGACGAGATCATTGCCGCCACGATGTCGCGATATGAAGAGGCGCGGACGAGGCTGGCGATGGGGAGAGGTGAGAAGTAATACGGATCACAGTAACAACTCGCGCGTGAGCCAAGACGTGTGACACAGCGACCGAAGCGTCGCCTTCTCGAGCTTCGGCATGTCCTCGATCG
>JAWXBD010000147.1:0-2648 GCA_034439815.1 Phycisphaerae bacterium | reverse complement strand
CTCGTAGCGACCGCGGTCGACGGCTTCGAGCACCGTGCGTTCCGCCTCGACACAGACGGGGCAACCAGCGTGATAGAAAACGGCCTTGCTCTTCATCGGGAATCCTCGCATTCGTGACTGCGTGACAACGCTCGCGGACTGCGCGAGACGAAGCGAACCTAGGCGAGGTGCGGGATGTCGACGAGAACGCACCGTTTTGTACTCTTCCGGGGATGGTGCCGCCCCGAAACCGCGCGACCGAGCGACCGCGCGACGTCGCCGCGATGGTCGAGGACGTCATCGGGTGCAAGTGGTCGCTGCGCATCCTGCGCCTGATCGCCGAGGGCACAGATCGGCCGAGCGCGATCCAGCGTGCCTGCCCGGGACTCTCCGCGAAGGTGATGAACGAGCGGCTGGCGAAGCTCCAGCGCTTCGGCATCGCCGCGCGCGCTGTGGAAGGCCGACGTCCGCCGCTGCGCGTCACGTACGCGCTGACGCCGTTGGGGCGCTCGTTCGCGGGCGTGCTCGACGAGATCCGGCGCTTGCAGGAGCGGGTCGACGCGGACGAAGCGTCGGCGGGGCGCGCGAGCCGGCCCGCGCCACGATCGACGCCGCGGAGTCGCGACACGTAGAGAAGAGCACGGGCGGGCAGGGCTGGCGCCGTTCGGCCCGCCTCACCGACGATCGGATCTCCTCGCCGAGTGTCCTCGGCGAAGTCCGCTACCTGGCGCATCGCGCATCACTGCCGCGCACCTCGGAGGGCCATCACTCCGCGCGTCACTCGGTCGCGTTCCGGCTCGGAAGCGTGCAGCGAGAGTCGGGCTCGCCGTCGCCTGCCCGCGGCGACGAACCCTTGCGGCACCGCGCTCGCACGAGTCCCGGGGGAACCGGAAGAATCGAACCCGCGCTTTTCCGACCGCGCTTCGGGATCCACCGAGAGAGCGGATTTCACGCGTCCTCCCGGATCCACCGCCAGATTGCCCCCCCCGCCGATCGACCCGGACTCGTGTGGGAAGGAAGTTCGCACTCGGGCGTGATGCCGACCTGAAATCGGAATGAAAACGCACTCATGCGATGGATGCAGGGGCCTACCGGGTCGATGTGCGGGGTAGCGAAGAGCGAATCGCAAGTGGGCATGGCGGCCCGGGCAGTCGTAGGCTTCTGAGAGAGACTTCAGACCGATGCGCATCCTGGTGATCGAAGACAACCCGCGGATGGCGAGCGCGATCCAACGCGGCCTCGCCGAACAAGGCTACGTCGTGGACGTGGCGCACACCGGGTTCGAGGGTGAAGAGCGCTGCGCCGAGGGGCAGTACGACGCGATCCTGCTCGACCTCATGCTGCCCGATCGCGACGGCGTCGAGCTGTGCCGCTCCTTGCGTCGTCGCGGCGTGCGCACGCCGCTCCTCATGCTCACGGCGCTGTCGGGCACGAACGAGAAGATCGGCGGACTCGACGCGGGCGCGGACGACTACCTGGCGAAGCCGTTCGAGTTCGAGGAACTCGTCGCGCGCGTGCGCGCGCTGCTGCGCCGCGGACAAGCCAGCGAATCGCGCACGTTGCGCTATGAGGGGCTCGAGCTGGATCTCGGCAAGCGCTCGTGCACGCGTGACGGCGCGAAGATCAAGCTGACGCCGAAGGAATTCGCGCTGCTCGAATTCCTCATGCGCAATCCGAACCGCGTGCTGCCGCGCATGACGATCGTCGAGAAAGTCTGGGACATGAGCTACGAGCCGGCCAGCAACGTCATCGACGTCTACATCAGCCAACTGCGCAAGAAGATCGACCGTGATCACGACCAGTCGCTGATCCACACCGTCGTGTCGGCGGGCTATCGATTCGGGATCGCCGAGCGCGTCTGAGAGCGCGTGAAGAAATCGATGCTAATGGCTCGGAGAACATCGTTGTGTCGCTTCGCGACACTGGATGCCGTGAGTTCTTCATGGACTCCGAATCCGCGAACCATTCGCGGCCTCTGACTCGGCCCGGGAACACGACGCAATGCCGCGGAAGGACGACGAACCGCGAAAGGTCTGGTGGCCGCGCGCTCCGTCGCTGCCGCTGCGCCTGAAGTTCACGCTGTGGTCGCTGGGCGTCTTCCTGATCGTCTACTTGGCGACATCGGGGACGTGGTTCTTGGCGCAGAACGCGCTGGCTACCGGCGCACATGACCAGCGCATCCAGACCGAAGCGCTCGCGATCGTGGATCGCGTCGTGCGCGGCGGACACGGACAAATCGACGCGAGCCTGCCGGAACGGCTCCGAGCGGAACTGGCGCGAACGCCCGACTTCGCGCGCGCCTGCGTGGTGCTACGCAGCGAGGACGGCTCCGTCGAGACCGCTGCCGGCGATACGGAACTGCGCGGGAGCGACCTGCCCGTGCCCGATGCGCGTACGACCGGAACGGTCACGCGCATCGAGGCTCTGCGACCCGATGGCGCGCCGCTCGCGTTGCGCAGCGTCGCCCGCGAGTACACGTCCGAATCCGGCGCGCGCCACTGGATCCAAGTCGTCGTGCCGGCGGAATCCGGCTCGGGCCGCGATTCCGTTGCGCCCTACTTCCTGATCGGCATCCCGATCGGCGTCATCGCCGCCGCCGCGATGGCCTGGATCATGGCCGGTCGTCTCGTGCGCCCGATCCAGCGGCTCGCGACCGCCGCGCGCGCGGT
>JAWXBD010000146.1:0-39459 GCA_034439815.1 Phycisphaerae bacterium | reverse complement strand
CGCGCGGCTCGTGCAGTACGAGCTTCCGCCGGGATGGTCGATGACGATCGACGAGCGCATGGGGATTGCGGAACCGCTGCCCACGGGCGAGCCGCGCTTTTACCGCGAGTCGATCGCTCCGGTACGGGCGCTTGACGGTGACGGTCACGATGTGGTCGCAGCGATCGCGACGGTCGACGGCGTGGCAGCGCCGCTTCACAATGTTGATTCCCGCTTCATCGGCTACCTGCGCGGCCCGCACACGATCACGCTTGAGTTCAATCGCGCGCTCGACACGCTGCCGGGCACGCCGACACTCGTCGCGCAGGGATGGGTGGAGTATCCATACTGTCAGACGAACTTCGCCGCATGGCAGGCAGGTGCTGTTCTTGTCGCGCCCGATCTTGAAGCGCGCGGCGCTGACGGACAGTGGCGCCGGCTCCACGGTCCCTGGGGATATCCCGCAGGCATGCCGCGTGAAATCTCCCTCATGCTGCCGCCGCTGCCCAATGGGACGGACGCGATCCGGCTCACCAGCACACAGGAGATCTACTGGGACGCGTTTCGCGTGGTGGGCGCCGAGCCGTGTCCGGACGCCGTGCGCACGGAGCTGCCGCTCGCCGGCGCGGAAGTCGCCGACGGCGGATTCGCGCTGCGCGTTCCTCAGCCGCAGAAGCGGCCTTTGTATGAATACGCACGGCGGGTGCCGTTGTGGGATACACGCCATCAGTCCGGCTTTTACACGGCGTTTGGCCGGTGCACGCCGTTGATCGCAGCAACCGACGACGCCGTCGCCATCTTTGGACCGGGCGAAGAGCTGCGGCTGTCGTTCGGCGCCGCGCGCACTCCACAGCGCCAGGGCTGGTCGCGCCGGTTCGTGCTGGAACTCGACGGATGGTGCAAGGACATGGACCTCTTCACTCGGGACGGGGAACAGCTGGCGCCGCTACCGAGCCGCGAGCCGCTCACCGACGACGCGCTCGAAGTCCGCGACCGGCTGCATCAGCTGCATCAGCTGCATCAGGAATTCAACACACGGTATCGGGACGGGCGGTAGCATTCCTCGGCATTCCTCTCGTAGACTGACTGCATGCCGTCTGCTCCATCGCCGCGCCCGAAGTATGTGCCAGTTGTCGGGCCGCGCCTGAAGATGGTGCTCGGCGTCGTGTTCGCGGTGTTCGCCGTGCTCAGCGTCAACAGCGCATACCTCGCTGCGATCACGTTTCTGGAGTGGCGCACCGGACTGCAGTATCAGAACTTCTTTTACTCGGTGATGTTCCTGGCGCACCTGGTGCTCGGCGTGCTGTTCACGCTGCCAATCATCATCTTCGGCATACTCCACGCGCGGAATGCGCTCAACCGTCCAAACGTGTGGGCCAAGCGCGTCGGATGGGCGCTGTTCATCATTGCGATCGTGGTGCTTGTCACCGGGTTTGCATTGATGCGCCTCGACGTCGGTGCTCTCACGCTCGTCATCAAAGATCCGGACAAGCGCGACGTGGTGTACTGGGCGCACGTCATCGCGCCGTTTGTCGCGATCTGGCTGTTCGTGCTGCACCGCATCGCAGGACGGCGGATCAAGTGGAAGATTGGCGCCGTGTGGGGATCCGTCGGCGCCGTCGCGGCGATCGGCATGGCGGCGCTGCATTCCTTTGACCCGCGCGATCCGAATCAGAAGGGACCGGCGTCAGGCGTTCAATATTTCGAACCCGCGTTGTCCCGCACAGCCACCGGCAATTTCATTCCGGCTGAGAAGCTGATGATGAATGAGTACTGCCTCGAATGCCACGCCGATGTGTATGCATCGTGGGAGCACTCGATGCACGCGCACTCGAGCTTCAACAACCCGCTGTACGCCTTTGCGGTGCGTGAGACACGGCGCGTTGCGTTTGCGCACGACGGCAAGGTCAACGACGCCCGCTTCTGCGCCGGCTGCCACGATCCCGTGCCGTTCTTCTCCGGTGCGTTCGATGAGCCGCACTTTGACGATCCGGAGTACGACGTCGCGAGCGATCCGCTCGGTGCCGCGAGCATCACGTGTGTGTCGTGCCACAGCATCGTGCACATCGACGGCACGCGCGGCAACGGCGAGTTCACGATCGAGGAGAGCCCGCACTATCCGTTCACGTTCAGCGACTCGCCGCTGCTGCAGTGGGTCAATCGCCAGCTCATCAAGGCAAAGCCGGCGTTTCACAAGCAGACATTCATGAAGCCCGAGGTGCATCGCAGCACCGAGTTCTGCTCGACGTGTCACAAGGTGTTCTTGCCTCCCGAACTCAACGACTACAAGTGGCTGCGCGGCCAGAATCACTACGACTCGTTTCGTCTGTCGGGAGTCTCGGGCCACGGCATCGTCTCGTGGTACTACCCGCCCAAGGCGGAGGCCAACTGCAACGGCTGCCACATGCAGGCGATCGCCAGCGACGACTTCGGCGCGAAGGTGCGCGATGGAACGCTGTCGGTGAAGGATCACCGTTTCGTTTCGGCGAACACTGCCGTGCTCCATGTCCTCGACTCGGCGGAGAAGGACGCGATGGTCGCGGCCGTCGAAGCGTTCAACGAAGGCGTCATGCGCGTTGACATCATGGGCGTGCACGAGGGCGGCGAGATCGACGGCACGCTCCACGCGCCGCTGCGTCCTGTGGTTCCGGAACTGGAACCGGGCAAGCGCTACCTCGTCGACGTCGTCACGCGCACCGTCAAGATGGGACACGAGTTCACGCAAGGCACGGCCGACAGCAACGAAGTATGGCTCGACGTCACGGTCCGCGCCGGCGATCGCGTGATCGGGCGGAGCGGTGCGATGGGGCCCGACAACGAAGTGGACCCGTGGTCCAAGTTCTTCAACGTCTTCATGCTCGATCGCCATGGCAATCGCATCGATCGCCGCAATCCGCAGGACATCTTCGTCCCGCTCTACAACAACCAGATTCCGCCCGGCGCGGCCGACATCACGCACTTTGTGCTCGACCTTCCCGACGACATCGCCGAGCCGGTCGTGGTGGACGTGGCGCTGCGCTATCGCAAGTTCGACACGATCTTCATGAAGCACGTGTACGGCCCCGACCGCGTCAATGACCTGCCCATCGTGACGCTGGCGCGCGACACCCTGCGTTTTCCGCTGCGGGGCGCCGGCCATGACCTTCCAGCGCAGCCACAGCCGGTGGACGAGAAGATCGCGTGGCAGCGCTGGTACGACTACGCCATCGCCCTCTTCCGCACCGGGGAGCGCGGCGCGGGACGCGGAGAACTGCGGCAATCCGAGGCGGCGTTCCTTGCTCTCGAACAGCTCGGAAGAGCAGAGGGTCCGCTCGGGCGCGCCCGCGTGTACCTCCGCGAAGGTCGCATCGATGAAGCAGTCATCGCCCTGCAGCGTGCCGCGTCGCACGATCCTCCGGCGTACCCGTGGTCCGTCGCGTGGTTCAGCGGCCTGGTCGCCAAGCAGCAAGGACATCTCGACGAAGCGATTGACTACTACCGGCAGGTCATCGCAACGCCATGGCCTCTCGCCAGGGAGCGGGCGTTCGACTTCTCGCGCGACGATCGTGTACGAATCGAACTTGGCGAGACGCTGCTGGAACGCTCGCGGATCGAGCGTGGCGACGGTCAGGCAGCGTCACGGACCGCGTTCCTCAACGAAGCGGCCGATCACCTGCGCGCGGCACTCGCGGAGGACCGTGAGAGCGCCGCCGCGCACTACGTCCTCTCGCAGGTCTACGGCGAGCTTGGTGAACCGGCAAAGAAGGCCGAGCATCTCGCGGAGCACGCGAAGTATCGCCCGGACGACAACGCCCGCGATGTGGCGGTGAACCAGGCACGGCTCCGCTATCCGGCTGCGAACAAAGCCGCTGAAGCCGTCGTTCTCTTTGATCTCCGTCGCCTTGGCGCCTATGGAATGACGTTCGATTCGGCCACGGCCGCAGTCGGGCTCTCCCATCCGAACCAACCATGACATCGCCTCCCGACCACGACCACGAACATCGACTGCCCGAAACCCAGGCGACCGCTGCAGAAGCGGCGGCCGCCGATGCCCGCGTCGGCAGGGCGGTGGGGTTCTCGATCGCGCTCGTCGCGGTTGTCGCGATCATCGCCGGAGCGGCATGGTGGTTCACGCGGCCCGCGGCGAAAACAGTCGTCACCGTCAAGCCGCCCGTCGGGCCGTCAGGGGCCAGAGAACTTCCACCCGGCGCCATTATCAATATTCCGTTTATTGAAACAGCGCTGCAGTACGGTTTGAATATAGAACGGGTCAATGGCGCGACGGGCGAGAAGCTGCTCCCCGAAACCATGGGCGGCGGCGTCGCGATTGCCGACTTTGACGGGGACGGCACGCCCGATCTCCTGCTCATCAACGGGTCGACGTGGCCGTGGGTGGAACGTACAGCCGCCTTGCCCCCGACGTCACGCATCTTTCTGAACCGCGGGGCGGGGAAATTCACGGAGGCGACCAACCGGAGCGGCATCGACATCCCGATGATGGGGATGGGCGTCGCGGTTGCTGACTATGACGGCGACGGCAGAGCCGACGTGTTCATCAGCGCGCTGGGGCAGGACCGTCTCTTTCGCAATGTGACCGCCGCGGTCGGCATTCCGAGATTCGAGGATGTGACGGCCGCGGCACTGCCCGTCGAAGATCGCTGGGGCACGAGTGCCGGCTTCTTTGATTACGACCGGGACGGCGATCTCGATCTCTTCGTCTGTAACTACGTCGAATGGTCGCCGGACATCGATCGCGAGGTGGGCTACACGCTGACGGGGATCGGCCGCTCGTACGGGCCGCCGACCGGCTTCGCGGGTGCCGATTGTTTTCTCTGGCAGAACCAGGGCGATGGGACGTTTCAAGATGTATCGAAAGCGGCGGGCATTGAAGTGGCGAACGCCGCGACGGGGAAGCCGATCGGCAAGGCACTCGGCGTCACGTTTGTCGATGCAGATGGCGACGGCTATCTCGACATCGCGGTGGCGAACGATGGTGTTGTCAACTGCTTCTTCCGCAACCGTGGCGTCGCCGGTCCCGACGCGGGCTTCGAGGAGATCGGTGCGAAATCCGGGTTTGCCTTTGATCGCGGCGGTGCTGCGACCGGCGCGATGGGCATCGATGCGGCGTGGTTCCGCAACGACGGTCGACTGGGCATCGCGATCGGCAACTTCGCCAACGAGATGTCGTCGCTTTATGTCGCCGAGGCACCGGCTGGCTCGGCGCCCTCCGGAACTCCTGGCGAGCCCGCCCCCATCAAGTTCTCTGACGACGCGATTCCTGAGGGTCTCGGACCGGCAACACGCCGCGCGCTGACGTTCGGCGTGCTGTTCCTTGATGCGGATCTCGACGGCTGGGACGACTACTACCAGGCCAACGGTCATATCGAAGAGGAGATCAACCGCGTCTACCCGAGCCAGCAGTTCCAGCAGCCAGGTCAGCTGTTTCGCAACATCGCCGGCCTGAACCCCGATGGCCCGTCGTTCGTCGAGCTGCCGGCAGGGTCCGTCCGTGACATCCACGCACCGATCGTCGGCCGCGGTGCGGCCTACGCCGACATGGACGGAGACGGGGATCTCGACCTCGTCGTGACCCAGCCGACGGGACCGGTCTCGTTCCTCCAGAATCAGCAGGCGACGCGCAACCAGTGGATCCGCCTCAAGCTCATCGGACCCGGTCTGAACCGTGACGCGATCGGCGCCGTCGTCGATCTCGTCGAGGGCGGGCGCGTGCGACGGAAGCAGGTGATGCCGACGCGCAGTTACCTGTCGTCGGTCGAGCTAACGCTGACGTTTGGCCTCGGACCGCCGACCGGGACACCCAAGGCGATCGAGGCAGTCCGGATCCGCTGGCCTGACGGAACAGAGCAGATCATCGACGGTGCGACGCTGAAGATCGACTCCGTCAACGTCATTCCCCACGCTGAGGCGGCTATTTTCAACGACTTGCAAAAATAGCCAAAATAGCCCACATGGGAAGTAGCCCTCGCGGGAATTGAGAGTGTGTGTATTTGTGGGACGGACTGGCACAGTCGTGGGGCTGTGCCAGTTTGGCCCATTGCCCGAGTGCTGGCAACGTGCTGTCTGTCGCCGACGGTGATACCGGGCAGGCATCGGGGCTCGAACGGATCGGTTTGGCATCTCTCCTCCGCCGAATCGAGCTGTGTCGCTGCCTCCCGAATGCCCAAATGCCCGGAATTGACCGGCCGGTGACGGAACGGACAGCGGATGCCGCACGCCCAAACGTGGGGTGGGCGTGATCGGTCGCCCGCCTGCACGCCTCGCCGACGATGTGATGTCGCCCCACACGAAGGGCGGCATCAATCCCTTCCTTTGTCTTGTCCCAGGCCTCGGCCTGCTCAGGATCTGAGGGAGGGCATCGGCGGCGGGCAAACGCCAACGCCTGCTTGCGCCGACCCCTCTCGGTGGGGGCAGGCGTTGGCATTGACGCGTCATGGCCGTCCATGTGGGGCAGCGCAAACGGTTGTCAGGCCCCGTACCCTGTCGCCCTCTCATGCACGCCACTCTCCGAACGCTGGGCCTCGATCAGCATCCACGTCTGGTTTCCGCCGCTGGATCCGACACCGTTCCTACGCAGAACCCGGCAACTGGCGAAACCCTCGCCCATGTCCGACTTGAACCGAGGGCTGCATACGACGCCGCGGTGACGAAGGCGGAAGCCGTGCAGAAGGAGTGGCGGAGACTGCCGGCGCCGAAGCGCGGTGAGATCGTGCGCCGCATCGGGAATGCGTTTCGTGAGCAGTGTGATCTGCTCGGCGAGCTGGTTTCACTCGAGATGGGCAAGCTCCGGCCCGAGGGAATCGGCGAGATCCAGGAGGCGATCGACATCGCGGACTTCGCGGTCGGCCTGTCGCGGCAGCTCTACGGTCTCACGATGCCGAGCGAGCGTCCGAGTCACCGGATGTACGAGCAATGGCATCCGCTCGGAACGATCGGCATCATCACCGCGTTCAATTTTCCCGCGGCTGTGTGGGGCTGGAACGCGATGCTCGCAGCCGTCTGCGGCAACGCGATGATCTGGAAACCGAGTCTCCTCACGCCGCTCGTCGCGATCGCCGTCAACGACCTCGCCCGCGCGGTCATGACCGAACAGGACATCTTTCGCCCGCAGGGACTCGATCCTGCGGATCTGTTCGGCCTCGTGATCGGCAGCGACGCGGAAGTCGGCGAAACAATGATCAGCGACCGCCGCCTGCCGCTGATCTCTGCGACCGGCTCATGCCGCATGGGCCGCCGTGTCGGCGCGGTGGTGGCGGAACGACTCGGCCGAAGTCTGCTCGAGCTCGGCGGCAACAACGCGATCATCGTCTTGCCTGATGCCGACATGGACATGGTGACGCGCGCGGTGCTGTTCGGCGCAGTCGGCACTGCGGGTCAGCGCTGCACATCCACGCGCCGGCTGCTCGTGCACGAGTCGATCGTCGACGCGCTGCTCAGCCGGCTCGTCAAGGCGTACAAGACGGTGCCGATCGGCGATCCGCTCGCACCGGGAACGCTCATGGGTCCGCTCGTCAATCAAGGCGCGGTCGACACGATGCGCGCCGCGATCGAGCGCGCGGTGCGCGAAGGGTGCGAGGTGCTCACGGGCGGGCTCGCTGGCATCGATCGATTCCGCGGCTCACCGGGCTGTTTCGTCGAACCGACGATCATCCGCGTCCCGCGCGGGCGCGGCGTCCCGGACATCACGAAGGAAGAGACTTTCGCACCGATTCTCTACGTCTTCAGCGTGAAGGATCTCGACGCCGCGATGGCGATCCAGAACGGCGTCGACCAAGGTCTGTCGAGCGCGATCTTCACCGACAGCGTGCGCAGCGCCGAGCGATTCCTCTCGGTCGACGGAAGTGACTGCGGCATCGCGAACGTCAACATCGGCACGAGCGGCGCCGAAATCGGCGGCGCGTTCGGCGGCGAGAAAGACACCGGCGGCGGCCGCGAGTCGGGGACCGACTCATGGCGTCAGTACATGCGCCGCCAGACGTGCACGATCAATTACGGGAGCGAGCTTCCGCTGGCGCAGGGGATCAAGTTCGGGGAGCCGGAAACACCCGACGAGGTTCGCATTGACCGTCCGATGATACTGAGTGGAGTCTTGCCCAAGGGTGATCTTCGTTCCGCTCTCAGCCGCGGGAAAGGACAGATCGACCAAGTTCCCCGCATCGATCCCGGCCTATGAGCGAGCGTCGAAATAGAGTCCCGTCACGATCACAGAGCGAACTCCTCGCCCATCATGTTTGAACAAGTCTTCAAGAACATCGACGACATCCTCCGCAAGGAAGCCGGGTGCACGACGGAGCTCGATTGCACGGAACAGTCCTCGTGGCTTCTCTTCCTGAAGCACCTCGACGGGCTGGAACAGGACAAAGCTGATGAGGCGGCACTCGATCGCAAGAAGTACGCCTCCATTCTCGACAAGCCGTATCGCTGGGAGAGCTGGGCCGCGCCCAAGGGCAAGGACGGCAAGCTCGATCACAACAACGCGCTGACCGGTGACGACCTGCGGGACTTCGTGAACGAGAAACTGTTCCCATATCTCCACGGCTTCAAGCAGAAGGCCAGCGGACGCGCCGGTGTCGTGATCAAGAACACGTTTCTCTCGAACGAGGACATCGCATCGGTGAGCCTGCGCAGGCTGCTCCTAGCCCGGATCATTCACGACACTCCCGACGAGCATAGCGAATCCGCTTTTGGCGCGGCCTGACGCCGTCCGACCCGCCGATTCGTCGTTTACGCGCGCACCGCCCCTATACCCCGTGACTCGCCGAGAAGGGCTTCGGTGGCGAGCAACTTGCCGAAATGCAGAAGATCCTCGACGCGGAGAACAGCGATCTCTTTGACGTTCTCGCCCATGTTGCATACGCGCTCGCGCCCCTGACGCGCGAGGAACGGGCGACGAATGCGAGTCGCGCGATCAGCACGAAGTTCAACAGCAAACAGCGCGCGTTTCTCGGGTTCGTGCTGACGGAGTACGTGTGAGTGGGTGTCCGCGAACTTGACCGCGAGCAACTGCCGCCGCTCCTACGACTCCGATACAAAAACGCAATTGCGGACGCAACCGCTGATTTGGGCGAGCCCGAGGAAATCGGAACCGTCTTTGCGGGCTTTCAAAGGTTCCTCTATGCCGTCGCGTGAGGCGGCGATCGCGCGCCGACGCTTGGCGAATTCGTCGTCCACACCAGCCGAACGTGAACGCGCAGTGACGGCATCGGCCGACGCACATCACTTCGGTGCAGGTTCCTTCGCCGGCGCCGCCGCGGCCGGCGCGGTTGTCCGCGTGACCTTCGTCATGACCACCGGCTGCAACGGCACGAACTGAAACGGCGGCGTTCGGGGCTGCCCGGGAACCG
This sequence comes from Phycisphaerae bacterium, assembly GCA_034439815.1. Classification (GTDB taxonomy): domain Bacteria; phylum Planctomycetota; class Phycisphaerae; order Phycisphaerales; family SM1A02; genus JAEUIT01. Next base: position 30,139 of record JAWXBD010000146.1, on the reverse strand, counting down.
TCACGTCCTTCGTGCCGGTCGGCACATCGCGGATCCGGTCGACCACATCCATCCCGCTCACCACCTTGCCGAAGACGGCGTAGGCGGCGGGGTCGTTCATGGGCGCGTCGAGCCGCGGATTGTCCACGACGTTGATGAAGAACTGACTCGTCGCCGAATCCGGAGCGGGCAGGCGCGCCATGGCCACGCTGCCGCGGACATTCTTCAGCCCGTTCTTCCATTCATTGACGATCGGCGCATCCGTCGGTTTTTGCACGAAGTCACTCGTGAATCCGCCGCCCTGCAGCATGAAGCTCGGGATGACGCGGTGAAAGATCGTTCCGTCGTAATGGCCTTTGTCGACGTAGCGGAGGAAATTGGCCACCGAAATCGGCGCCTTCTCTGCGTTCAGCTCAATGACCACATCGCCCATCGACGTGATCAGCTTGACGTACTCCGGCTTCGCGCCAGGCGCAGGCGCCGGCGTTGGGGCGGCACCATCGCTGGGTTTCGGCGGGTCCGCAGGCTTTGGTGTCTTGGGTGCCGCGGTGCCGGGAGCGGCCGGGGGAGTCACCGGCTTGGCGGGAACGGACTGCATGAGGACCGCGTCGGCTGCGATGCCTTGCGCGTGCGCTGAAGCGGCTGCCGCACCGAGAAGCCCGCTCAATGAAAGGGCGATAGCAAGGGGGCGGACGCGTGAGAGGAGTGAGTCGAGGCAACCCATCGTGGGAAACTCCAGAAGAGCCGTTCAGCCCAGGACAGGCCGGGTCCTGGCGCGGACGGCGATCATAATCGCGGGGAAGACGGTGTGGGACCCGCACTCCGTTGGATGGGCGCATCGCTGCGCCGTTCCGTCGGAACGAGGACGGCGGCCAGCGACACGGCGTACCATCCGGATCTTCCCTCATGCCGCTCCAGCCGTCGGCGCGTGATCACGATTCGGCTCTAGCGCTGTACCTCCTCCTGATGTCCGATACCTCGCCAACACCTGCCCTCGTCCGCACGCCGGCCCGCGGTCCCGCTCGACTTCTCCTGGATCTCTTCTCCAGCGTTCCATTTGGGATTTCCCTCATGGCGCTGCTGTTTGTGTATATGTCGCTCGGCTCGGCCGGCGTGCTCTATTGGACGTCGGACGGGTGGACGCACGCTCAGATGCGTCAGTGGCGGCCCTTCGAACTCACCGAGTTCGAGTGGTTTCACTGGTGGCCGTTCGATCTGCTTCTGCTCCTGCTGGCGACGAACCTTGCCATCACCACAGTGCGGAGAATTCCGTTCAAGCCGGTGAACTTCGGCGTGTGGACGATTCATTCCGGGATCCTGATTCTCCTTGCGGGCTCGTGGATCTACTTCGGCACCAAAGTGGAAGGTGACGCACTGGTGGCGCGGCGGCGACTGGTCGCTGAAGTGCTCACGACGGCGCCGAACGGCACGACCACCGTCGCGCACCGCAGCGAAGTCGTGGTCAGCCCAGGACAAAAGCTCAGCATCGGGGACGGCGACCGGCGCTATCAGCTCGAGGTCCAGAGCATCGATCCCGAATGGTCGATGCAGTCGGACGAGTTCAAGGGAACGCTCGCGTACGCAGTCAACGTCCTGGTGCGGCGCGACGCGCCCGACAGCACATCATTCATGCGTCAGCTGCTCGCCGGACATCCCGAGCACACCGAGGACGTGATCTTTTCCGGCGATGCCGCGCAGCCCATGAAGCGCGCGAAGAAGGAGCTCGGTACGGCGATCATCGATCCTGCTCTGCGGCTCTCGCTCACCTATGAGCCGCAGCAGTGGTTCTATCTGCGGACGGAACTCAGCAAGTGCTGGGCGCTCTACGTCCGTGACGCGAAGAAGAATGGCCTCAACGAAAACCCTTGGGTCGAGCGGACCATCACCGGCCTGCCGCTGTACAACGACTACATCGGCGACCGCTCGCTCGTTTTTCAGGATCCGTCCGAGCAGCCGCTGCCGCTCGATCCGATCGACGTGACGGTGAACGCGACCGATCCCGCGAACGATCCGTTTCCCGATCTTGCGTTCCGCGTGACGGGCTTCCTGCGCTACGCAACGATGCGCAGCCGCTTCGTGCCCGGCTCCGCGCAGTCGCCGCTCAACCCGGTGGCTCGCATGCTGGTGACGGGGCCCGACGGCCAGCGCGGTTCGTATCAGCTGGTCGCGCTCGATCCTCGCTCGAACAAGGCGGATGAAGGCGTCCTGCAGTTCCGCTATGTCGCCAATGAAGCCGCGTTCGCGGCGCTCACGCGCAAGCCCACGCTTCGTTTTGTGATTCCATCGCTGGGCATCGACGTACGCGAGCCAATTTCGAGCGTGGCGCTCTCCAACCGCGATGTGCCGTTCAAGCCGCTTCCGGTGCCGGCCGCGACACCCGACGCGGCGACGAAGGGCTATGCGTATCGCGTGATCACGATGCAGGACGACCTAGCGTTCGCATCCGGCGCATCGAGCGTCGCCGTGGTTGAGATCACCACGCCGACTGGCGCGTATCGCCGCTGGGTTTTCGCCGATCCGGCGCTGACGCGGGATGTCACCGAGGAGCTGCTCAAAGACCCACGCGCTCCGAAGGTCATCGGCGATCCGTCGATCGATGTCATCTATGAACCTGGCCACGGGCTCGCGCTCGTCTGCCTTGTGGCAGGGCCGCAGCCGGAGCAGCTGCGTCTGATCTCCGCCATCGCCGATGAACCGACTGTCAGCGACGTCAGTCTCAATAAGCCGATCACGCTGCTCGGCGGGCTCAGTGCGGCAGTGACCGAATACGAACCGCGCGCGGTTGCCGAACTGAAGCCGTTCGTCGTGCCGCGCCAGCAACGGGAGCGCGATGCGGGGACCCAGTTCGCCCACATCCTGCTGGAAGTACCGGGCGTGGGCGCGCAGTGGGTCAAGTTCCACAGTTACGTGTTCGACGAACCGAGCGACGTGCTGCGGCGGTTTCCGTTCGACCCGTCGACCGTGCGGCTCGCCGACGGGCGCGAGGTCGAAGTGCTCTTCTCTCGTCAGCGCCTTTCGCTGCCCTCGCCCGTCGCGCTCGATTCGTTTGAGCTGACGACGCATATCGGCGGCTACACCGGCGAGACGGGTTCGATTCGTGATTACACGAGCCTGGTGCGATTCGATGCCGACGGCACCTGGTCGGAACAGACGCCGGTCAGCATGAACAAGCCGGTCGAGTACGGCGGGCTCTCCTACTTTCAGTCGCAATGGGATCCGCCCGACCAGGCGCGATTCGAAGGCGACCGCGCATCACTGGGACTCAACTACACCGTCCTCGGCGTCGCCAATCGCCACGGCGTATGGGTGATGCTCTTTGGCTGCTGTGTCGCGGTGGCGGGAATGATTTACGCGTTCTATCTCAAGCCGGTCATCAAGCGCCGCCAGCGCGAGGCTGTCTACGCGTCGGTGGCGGCGGCGGCGACGGCCCGTGCTTCTTCACCAGCGAAGGTGCTCTCATGATTGCTCGCACGCTCACGCTCGCGCTCCTGTTCATTGCGCTGCTGGTCCTCGCTATCGGCATGACGTCGGCTTCGGCGGCTGCGCAGGACGACACTGGTCCCGGCACCCCGAGCGACTTCGCGTCCCGTGTCGACCTCGCGACGCTGGGACGGATTGCCGTGCACGGCGAAGGTCGGCTGAAGAGCTTCGGTTCCCACGCCAACGCGATGATGGACGTGGTCAGCGGTCCACGCAAGATTGCGGGACAGGAGCCTGCATTTACGTACCTCGACATGATGCTCCGCCCCGACGCCTACGTCGACGCGGATGTGATTTATGTCAAGAACCGCGCGGTCCGCGAGGACATCGCTGTGGCGCTTGAAGCTGCGGCAGCGCGGCGGCCCGCCATGGGTGCTGATCTGTCCGAACGCCTCGCGGCGTTCGGAGAGACGGGTCTGCTCAGTCCGCGCCTGCTGCGCGACCCGGTGCTGCAACCGGTGTATCGCGCGCTGGAGGCGGACCTGATCAAGACCGCGAAGCAGATCGACGCGATCAAGTCGGCGCTGGCAGTGATGGATGCGCGGTTCCTCCTGTCGCGCCTGCGCATCGTGCCACCGTCGGGCGGTGACTTTGATCGCCCGTGGCACCGCATCGACGAAGTGATGTTCGTTCCGGGTGCGGTGGCCGAGCCATCGTCATTCGTGCTGCTCGCCGAGCGGACGGCCGGCGTCCCCGACATCGACCAGACCGTGCAGGCCACGATCGCGGACGCATGGCGTCAGCTCGTGCACTCGTGGACTGCCGGCGACGCCGACGGCGTGAACGCGGCGGCATCGACGCTGTCGGCCGCGCTGCCGACAGTCGCGCCGTCGATCTATCCCGATCAGAACCGGCTCGGATGGGAGCAGTGGTATTTTGCGAAGGATCAGCTCACGCGCACGTGGCTGATCTACATGGCGTCAGTGATCTTTCTGCTGCTGTCGCTCGTTTATCGCTGGCGGCCGGCACTGTGGACGGGGATCGGCGTGTTCACGATCGCGTTTGCGTTTCACACATTCGCGCTTCTGCTTCGCTGGTACATCTCCGGCCGCTGGCCCAATTCAAACATGTTCGAGGCTGTGACGACGTCCGCGTGGTTCGGCGGATGCGGCGCGGTGATCATCGAACTGCTCGTGCGCCGCACACCGATGCGCGGACTGTTCTTTCTCGGCAGCGCCGCGACATCAATGGTCGCTTTGATGAGCGCCCACTTTCTGCCGGTGTACCTCAACCCGAACATCGGCAACATGATGCCGGTGCTGCACGACGTGTGGCTCTACATTCACACGAACGTCATCATCTTCAGCTATGTCCTGATCTTCATGGCGGCCGTGTCGGCGGCGTGTTACCTCGTGTGGCGCGCGACTGTCGGCGGTCCTGCGCACGCACGCGCCGGCGGTGCCGGCGCACTGCTCCTCGCGAACGTCGACGCCCGGGCGCGAACGGGCGGCGGCGTGGTGAACCGACTTGCGGCCGTCTCGATCGGCGAAGTGCTCGACGGCGTGACGATGGTGCTGATGGAGCTGTCGTTCGTCATGCTGTGGGCGGGCATTGTTATGGGAGCGATCTGGGCAGATCATTCGTGGGGTCGGCCATGGGGCTGGGATCCCAAGGAAGTGTTCGCGCTGAACACGTTCGTGATCTTCCTGATGCTGGTCCATGTCCGCTTGAAAGTCGTGGACAAAGGGCTTTGGACGGCGATTCTGGCGGTGATCGGCGCCGGTGTGATGCTGTTCAACTGGATCGTTATCAACTTCGTCATCACTGGACTGCACTCGTACGCATGATCGACGAATGCCGAAGCCGCTCCTTGTCCGCAACCCCTCGGCGGGGCACAATCGGTCGAACGCATGGACGTCGACCCTCCGAATACTCCCGCCAGCTCCGCCGACGAGACGCTGACCGCGGATCTGCACCGTGAACTCCGCGAGATCGCCGCATCACTGCTGCGGCGCGAACGGCGCGATCACACGCTCCAGCCGACCGCGCTCGTGCACGAGGCATATGTCCGACTCGGCGATCGACTCGGGGAAGCGTGGCGGCAGGAGCACGGTGAGGGAGCGTTTCGGGCGCTGGCGGCGACCGCAATGCGGCGCATTCTTGTCGACCACGCGCGGGCACACACGGCGGACAAGCGCGGTGGCGGCTGGCTGCGCGTCGAGCTGCCGGAAGCGATGGTCGAGGCGCCTGAACCGATCGAGCTGCTCGCGCTGCACGAAGCGCTCGAACACCTTGCAACGCTCGATGAGCGCAAAGCGCGCGTCGTCGAATTGCGGTTCTTCGGCGGGCTGACCGGTGAGGAGGTCGCCGAAGCGATCGGCGTCGTCCGGAGCACCGCGGAGGCGGACTGGTTCATGGCGCGCGCGTGGCTGCGGAAACGCCTCGCGGAGCATCCGTCATGACCGCGAGCGGCACGAACGCCGAGACGCGTTTCCACAAGGTCTCGCAGCTCTTCGAGCAGATCCGTGCCCGCCCTCCGGTGGAGCGCGAGGCATCGCTTGATGCCCTCGGCGCCCAGGATCCGGAACTCGCCGTCGAGGTGCGTTCATTGCTCGCGTATCACGATGTGCAGGGCGACACCATCGATCGCGGTGTCCTGCGCCCCGGTGTCGGAGCGGTGGTCGGCAACTACCGCATCGACGGCGTGCTCGGCGAAGGCGGCATGGGCACGGTGTATCGGGCGACACAGACAGCGCCGGTCCAGCGCGAAGTTGCCCTCAAGGTCATCAAACTCGGAATGGACACGCGCGCAGTCGTCCGCCGCTTCGCTGCCGAGCGGCAGTCGCTCGCGCGCCTCGAACATGTGAACGTCGCGCGGGTGCTCGACGCGGGCGCCACCGCCGATGGTCGGCCGTACTTCGTCATGGAACTCGTGCGCGGCGTGCCGATCACTGCGCATTGCGATGCAGAACACCTCGACTGGCGCGAGCGGATCCGACTGTTTCTGCATGTGTGCGCCGCCGTGCAGCACGCGCATCAGCGGGGCATCCTGCATCGTGACCTGAAGCCGTCCAATCTTCTCGTCGCCGACATCGACGGGCTCGCAGTGCCGAAGGTAATCGACTTCGGCGTCGCCAAGGCACTTGAGCGGGGGGACGATCCGTCACGGTCCACGACATGCGGTCAGGTCGTCGGCACGCCCGATTACATGAGTCCCGAACAGACGCGGGGCGATGATGTCGACACGCGCACTGACGTGTACGCCCTTGGCGTCGTGCTGTATGAACTGCTGGTCGGCGCAACGCCCGGTCAGGTCCACAGCGCCGTGCGCGCGACGCGCCGAAGTACCGGGGCAACACCGCCGGAGACGGGTGACCGGCGCCGGCGGAGCGCGGACGACGAGGCCGTGCGTCCATCGAGCGCCGTCGCCACAGCGCGCGGCGGCGACGTCACGCGTCAAGTTCAATCACAGGCGATGCGACGCGTTCTGCGCGGCGATCTTGACTGGATCATTCTGAAGGCGCTCGCACGTGAACCTGAACGGCGGTTCGAGAGCGTCTCCGCTTTCGCCGAGGATCTCGAGCGGTTCCTCCGTCACGATCCGGTTGCCGCGCGGCCGCCGTCCATCGCATATCTCGCCGCAAAGTTCGCGCGCCGTCACACCGTGGCGCTTACCGCGATGATTGCCGTGCTGATGTCGCTGCTCATCGGCGTTGCTGTGTCTCTGTATGGTCTGCGCGTGGCGCAGTTCGAGCGTGATATCGCTCGCGACGCCGAGCGCGAGCAATCACGGCTTGCGGACGTCCTGAGCGATCAGCTCTTCGCGAGCAATGTCGAGCGCGGACGACAGAGCGTTCGGTACGGTCATTGGGCCGAGTCGCATGATCTGCTCTGGGGCGCGCATCTGGCACAACCTGAATCGGTGCAGGCGCGGTGGGCGCTGCGCGAAATGGTGTGGACGCAGGGCTGCGTGGCGAGCCTGCAGCTCCACGCTACTGTGAATACCGTGCGATTCCTTCCGGACGGTGAGCGCGTGTTTACATGCGGCAGTTCGGGCCAACCGGTTCTCTTCAATGTCACGACCGGTGAATCCACCGTGCTGCCGGGCCCCGCTTCGGGCGCGTGGGAAGTGGATGTCACCCGCGACGGACGGCACGGCATCACGTGCGACGGTCAGGGAACGGTCATGGTGTGGGACCTTTGCGGATCGGAGGCGCCGAGGCTCCTGCGGCAAGGTGCGGCCGGCCGCACGTTCGTCGAGTGTTCAGAGACCGAGGACGTTGTTTTCATCGGAGGAAGCGATGGCGCCGTTTGGCGAATCCGCCTCGACAACGCCGAACCGCCTCGAGTGATCGGCGTCGGCGCCTCAATGATGCGCCTGGAAACTGCGCCGGACGGAACGATCGCGGCAGGGGGCGCGGACGGCTCGGTCCTGCTGATGCGTCCTGACGGCGATGCGCAGCGGACGACATGGCCGCACACCCGGCCCATCCAGGGGCTCGGATTCGGACAGGGGGGGCGGCTGCTTGCAACAGGGACGACGGCTCAGGAAATCGTCATCACGGACACGGTGACGGGCGAAGTGTTGCAGACGTTCAGTCCGCGGCTGGGCACGGTGCGCGACATCGCGTTCGGTCCGGACGATCGCACGCTGCTGATTCTCGGCTGGTGGGGAATCTCCGAGCTGGACCGGGCGAGCGGGACGGTGCGCATGCTGCTTCCGCTCTCGGGCTGGCGCTTTGACCGCACGGTGGCCGGAGACATGCTCGCCGTTGCCGGCAGGGAGTCGCGGGCGATCATGGTGTGGCGGCTTGGTCCGGAGGCAGCATCATTGCGCGGCGTTGCGCCTGCGCGTGCCAGCGCCCGCGCTTTCGGCAGTTCCGCCGCGGCCTTCATCGCCTCGACAACGAGCGGCATTCAGAAACTCGACGAGCGCGGCCGCCCGACAGGCTTTGTCGGATCCGTCGCCGCACCGTTGGCACGGGTGATTGTGCCCTCGCCTTCGCGCGCCCTCGTGGCAACGGTCGCGTCTGACGGACGGTTGCGCGTCGAACGCACCGACGACGGTTCGCTGATCGCTGAGGCACCGAACGTCCGTACCGCCGAGTCAGCGGTCGTGGCGTTTCATCGCGATGATCTGTGCGCGTTCGTGACTCGTGCCAATGGCGTTGACGCGCTCGACCTGCGCACGGGCGAGATCTGCGAAGTGATGCTTCCGTTCGGATTGGAATTGCTGGCGCTGGCGTTCTCGCCGGACGGTCAGACGCTCGCCGTTGCCGCCAGACAGGGCGAGATCCACATCGTCGACCTGCAGTCTGGCGCGAAGCTGAAAGAGATCGGTTCGAGCACGAGCTTTGCAGCCGCCTTCTCGAGCGACGGGACGTCCGCCATGTTTGGAACGTGGCGCGGCGATGTTCTGGTGCGCGACATGCAGCACGGTGTCACGACACCGCTGCGCGGTCACTCGGCCATGGTGCGGCAACTTGTAGCGCATCCGCAAGATCCCGACCTTGTGCTCTCCGCCTCGAACGACGGAACGGTCCGGCTCTGGCACCTCACGCTCAGGCGCGAAGTGCTTTCGCTCTCGCCGTTCGGAGGACCGTCGACGCTCCGCGATGTCGGCTTTCTGGACAACGGAGAGCGGATCGCCGCGGTCAGCATCGACGGTGAACTCGCGACGTACTCGATCCCCGATGCCGATCGGCGCATCGATCGAATGCGGGATGCCGAACGTTCCCGTTTTCAGCAGTTTGCGGCACCTGAGTCGGATGCGCCCCAATAGCAAACGAGTAGCAAACCAATAGCAACGCCCCCCAGGCAGGGCCCGCGTCGTGTATATAGTCAATGCCGCCGCAGGATAATCCGTCCAATCGCCGGGAGGGGATCCGGCGTCGCCGGTGGAAGGACGGGCATTGATGTCGTCGCGGACATCAGAGGTCGAACAGAGAGTCTGCTGCGATGCAGCATTCATGGCTTTCGATCAGGCGGCGTGGCTCGCGGACGATGAGGGCCGCGTTGTCTCCGTCTACGGCGCGTTCGAACAGATCTGGGAGCATCCTCTGTCCGAGCTGCTTGAGGATCCGAACGCCATTGCCGGGTGGGTGCATCCGGATGACCGCGCGATCATCGAGCGTCGCGGTGACGAGCCGTCGAAGGAAGTGCGCCTGATTGCCAAGGACGGTGCCACGCGCTGGATTTCGCTGCGTTCCGTCGACATCCGCGATCCGCGGCTGCCGGGCCTCGCGCGGCTCACGGTGGCGCGCGACATTTCCGCCGCCAAGGCGGGGCAGCTCCGCATGCACGCGGAACAGGAAGCGGCCGATCAGGCGCTGCGTGCCAGCAAGAAACATCTGGCGGCCGCCACGCGTCTGGCGCGGCTGGGCTCGTGGAGTCGCGACCTCCGGACAGGCGTCTCGGAGTGGTCCGATCAGCAGCGCGAAATCCTGGGCTTCAAAACGGATGAACCGATCGGTCTGCAGGAGTTCTTGGATCGGGTGGTGGCGGAGGATCGGCAGCACGTGCTCGACGTGATGAACAAGTCAGAGCGCGACGGTCACCGGTTCTCGCTCGCGTATCGCCTGCTCGTCGATGGCGCGATGCGTCACGTATCGGAGGTCGGAGCGGTGGACTTCGACGATGTCGGCACACCCGCCCGGATCTACGGCATTTCGCAGGACGTGACGGAACAGGTGCGCGCGGCTGAAGCGCTGCGCACGAGCGAAGAGCGGTTCCGTATCACGGCGAATGTGACCAACGACGCGCTGTGGGACTGGGATCTGACACGCGATCACATCTCGTGGAGTGTGGGATTCCACAACCTGTTTCACTACACGCCGGAGGAGGTCGATGCGTCGCTTTCCTTCTGGAGCGACCGCATTCATCCGGATGATCGCGAAGAAGTGCTCGCGTCGCTGCGCGATGCAATCGAGCACGAGGGCCTGCAATGGCGCAAGGAGTATCGCTTTCGGCGCGCGGACGGCGAGTTTGTCTTTGTCGAGGATCGTGGCAATGTGATCCGCGACGAGGACGGCAAAGTTGTGCGGATGGTCGGTGGCATCAGCGACATCACGCGGCGTAAGCGTGAGGAGATCGACATTCGCCGCACGAACGAAGAGCTCGAACTGCGGGTGCGTGAGCGAACCGCCAACATGGAGTCGGCGCTGCGCGAGCTCGACGCGTTCTCATACTCGGTGTCCCATGACCTGCGGGCGCCGCTGCGGGCGATCGACGGGTTCTCGCGCATGCTGCACCAGGAGCACGCCGCTGAGCTCGCACCCGAGGCACTCGAGTACATCGATTTGATTCGCGCCGGCGCGCGGCGGATGGGGCAGCTCATCGACGATCTGCTCGCATTCAGCCGGCTCGGCCGTCAGCCGCTCGCGACCGATCAGGTGGATATGGGAGCCATCGCCCAGCGGACGGTCGATGAACTGCGGCACGAGGCGCCGGATCGGAAGATCGAAGTGACGATTGGACCGCTGCCAGACTGCATCGGTGACGGTTCGGCGTTGAAACAGGTGTGGGTGAACCTGCTGTCGAATGCGTTGAAATACTCACGACCACGTGATGTGGCGCGAATTGAAATTGATGCCGTCAGCGACGATCCTGCTGCACCGGGCTTGGTGGTATATCGAGTGCGCGACAACGGAGTCGGTTTTGATGAACGCTACGCACACAAACTCTTCCTCGTCTTTCAACGATTGCACCCGGCAAGTGAGTTTGAAGGAACCGGCGTCGGACTTGCGATCGTGCACCGCATCGTGGACCGGCACGGCGGCCGCGTGTGGGGGCGCTCGCGCCCGGACGGTGGATCAGAGTTCGGCTTCACGATCGGCAAGACGAGCGGACAGGAACTGACGCGGAGGATTACGTGAACGGGCAACCGATTGAAATTCTGCTCGTCGAGGACCAGCCCGACGATGTGCGCCTCGCGATGCATGCGTTTCGGACATTTGACATTGCCGATCGCGTGCATGTGCTGCAGGATGGCGCGGAGGCCATCGCATTTCTCCTCTGCACGCCTCCGTATGAACACCGGGCGACACACGAACCTCCCCGTCTCGTGCTGCTCGATCTCCATCTGCCGAAGGTGGACGGACTGGAAGTGCTGCGCTGCCTGAAGTCGGATCCGCGGACGCAGCGCATCCCGATCGTGGTGCTCACGTCGTCGCGGCAGGAGTCCGATCTTTTGGAAAGCTACCGGCTTGGCGCCAACAGCTACATCGTCAAACCGGTCGACTTTGAGGTGTTCCTGAGCGTGGTGCGGGAGCTGGGTCGATACTGGCTCGTTCGGAACGAGCTCCCCTGTGACTCGTCAGACCTTCGCCAGCAGTCGCGATCATTGCCGAAGGAACTCTCATGAGTTCCGCTGGCGGGAGCAGTGCGAGCTCCGCGGAGATTCACGTCCTCCTCATCGAGGACAACGAGGCGGATGCGCACATCATCGAACACACGCTGAAGCGCGGCGGGCTCATCGCGTCGATCCGCCGCGTCGATCGGCGCGCGGACATTGAGCTGGCGCTGGAAGGGCCGGTGGACGTCGCTCTCTGCGACTACTCGGTGCCTGGAATTGATCCGGGGGAAATGATCGCCCTGATCCGCGGCCGCCGCCCTGATGTTCCGGTGATCGTCGTCTCGGGCACCATCGGGGAAGAACTCGCCGTCGAGGCGATGCGCGCCGGCGCCGAGGACTATCTCCTCAAGGACCGGCTCGAGCGGCTGACCCTCGCCGTGCGGCAGGCACTCGAGCGGCGACAGCTCGAACGTGATCGGCACCGCGCCGAAGAGACGGCGAGGCTGCTGCTGCGCTCTGTGCAGGCCACTCGCCAGGGAGTGGGACTGCTTGATGCACATCAGCAACGGCGGCCCCTCCTCTTCGTCAATCCCGCATTCACGTCGATTGTGGCCCTGCGCGCGGATGAACTGCTCGGACTGTCGCTCATCGATGTGCTTGGAGGCGGCTCGGAGGTTCGCAACAGGCTGGGGCCGATTCTCGACTCAGACGCGGATGATGAGTGCGAAGTGCAGGCGCGGCGCCGCGACGGCTCTCTGTACTGGTGCTGCGTGGTGATTGAGCGGATTCGCGACGAGCGGCAGCGGACGACCCACATCGCGGCGATCCTCTCCGATGTCACTGAACGGCGTCGGCTTGAAGACCAGAATCGCCGCATGCAGAAGATGGAGGCGTTGGGTCAGCTCGCAGGTGGCGTCGCGCATGACTTCAACAATCTACTGTTTGTCATCAACGCATATTCCGACCAGCTTGTCCGCGAACCGGGACTGTCGCCGGAGGCACACGAGGCCGCGCTGGCAATTCAGGAATGCGGCGAGACGGGGACGGCGCTGACCCGTCAGCTCCTGCACTTCAGCCGCAACGGCTCCGTCGTGCCGACGCGCATTGATGTGAACCGGGCCATTCGCGATCTGGAGCGCATGCTGCGACCGATTCTTCCTGAACCGATCGTGGTCGTCACGAAGCTCGAACCGGCGATTGGCGCCGTGCGCCTGGGCTCGGGGATGCTCGAGCGCATCGTGACGAATCTCGTCATGAACGCCTGCGACGCGCTGCCGCATGGCGGAACGCTCACGATCATGACGAACCGGGCAGAGTTCATGGAAATCGTGACGCGATCGCGCACGACGATCCCGCCCGGTCGATACGTGACGGTTTCCGTCGCAGATACTGGCAGGGGCATGTCGGCCGCGGTGCAGGACCGGCTCTTCGAGCCTTTCTTCACCACGAAGGGACCGGAGCGCGGCACGGGCCTCGGTCTCGCCACCGTGTACGGGATGGTGCACCAGGCCGGAGGCTACATCGAAGTCGAGACGGCCACCGGCCGCGGATCAGAATTCACGGCATACCTCCCGGAGATCGCAACAACCGCTGTCGATGGCATCACGATCGAAGACGCGCTTCCTGGCGGGAGCGAGCGCGTGCTCCTGGTGGAGGACGACGCGCGGATCCGAAACGTCGTCTCGGACATGCTTGTGTCGCTTGGCTATGACGTGACCGAGGCCAAAGACGGCGAGACGGCATTGGCCATCGCGCTCGACCCCAGTCGTGGCCAGTGGGATCTCTTACTCACGGACGCGGTGATGCCCGGCCTCGGGGGCCGGCAGCTCGCGTACAGCCTGCAGCGCCACCACCCCGATCTCGCGGTCATCTTCATGTCCGGGTATCCGGCGGAGAACCCCGCCCGAGGAGATCGACCGGACCGCCGCGGGATCGGCTACCTGCAGAAGCCGTTCAGCATGCAGGTGCTCGCCGAGCGGATCCGTGCGGTGTTCAACAGACGTCACGCCAACGCGGGCGACGGCTCGTAGCAGCGCGCCTCACGGGGCGTTCTGAGTGCTGGGCGACTGGCTGCCGGGCAATGGGGGATCGGCGAGATCCGGCAAGTCGCGCGGCGGGGGCAGAAGGGGTGTGCTGCCTTCTGCAGTGCGCTTCGCATTGACGCGATCGAGCATGGCGTCGACTTTGGTGGTGCTCATCTGCTGCGGGATCGTTCGGTCCGAACTCGTGGATCGGGATGCTGCCGATGAGCACGGGCTTTGTCTGGCCGGTCCCGAGACACTGCAGCAGCGTCTGCGCGTCGATGATCCCCATCTCCGCCATGTCCATCGGATTGAGCCCGACCTCGCTCGTTTTGAACGCCGCACCGCACTCGGGGCACTCGCGGGCGGTCACTCCCCACAGCGGATAGTCACACGATTTGCAGTGCATCGGCCGGGCACTGCACAGGCGGCACTTCGGCTACGTCACGTTGCCGGTGACGAGGCCTTCGCGGACCGCGAGCAGCGCCAGCTTGAGCCTGTCGTGCACGTCAAGCCGCGCCATCAATCGCTCGACATGCCGCTCGACGGTGCGTGGACTCAAACACATCGTCGACGCCATCTCCTTCGTGTTCAGCCCTCGACCGATGTAGGTCAGCACTTCGAGTTCGCGTGGTGAGAGATCGAGTGTCCCCGTTTCTTCCCCGTCGCACTCGAAGACCGTCTCGCCGTGCAGGATGCGGTCGACTGAATCGAGGAGATGCTGCGGCGACACGGACTTGTGCAGAAACGCCGCGGCACCCACGCGCTTCGCCTGGATTGCATAGTGGGGATGCTCGTAGCCGGTGAGGAATGCGATGATCGGCCGTGGCCGCATGCCATGCAGCGCCCGCGCGACATCGAACGCGGAACGTCCCGGCATATCGATGTCCATCAGGACGAGTGTCGGTCGAAGCTCCTGCACAGCGGTGATCGCATCGTCGGCGGAGTCGAGCCGTCCGACGACACGAACGATCGACGAGCGGTCGAGCATGCCGGCGATCGCGTCGCGCACGAGCCGGTGGTCATCGATCAGCAGGACCCCGGGGCGGCGATCCGCAACGTGCGACGCAAGTCCCAGTCCTGAGACTGACGGGGACGCTGCACCGAACTCCGCAGCAGTCGGCAAAACGGTAGTCCGAGCATTTCGCATTGCAGCTCCCCGCATTTGCTGATGCAAATCGCGGCGTAATCGGTTCAAGCGTACTGCGGGGCAGTACGTCATCGCACGTCACGGTAGCACGGCCTGTGTCAGATCGACGTCAGCATTGCGTGAACATCAGCTATTGAAGACTATTGAGGTCATTGCATGCCGCTGCGGAACGCGCCACACGCTCCGCTTACACCCCATACACCGCGCTGTCGCCGAGCTCCTCTGCGATCCGGATGAGCTGGTTGTACTTCGCAGTTCGATCGCTGCGGCACGGCGCTCCCGTCTTGATTTGCCCGCAATTGAAGGCCACCGCGAGGTCAGCGATCGTCGCGTCTTCCGTCTCGCCCGAGCGATGGCTCATGACGGTCCGGTACCCGGCGCGGTGCGCCAGATCAATAGTTTCGATCGTTTCCGTGAGCGTGCCGATCTGATTTACCTTGACCAGCACTGCATTCGCGCAACCTTTGGTAATGCCTTCAGCCACCAGCGCGGCATTCGTGCAAAAGAGATCGTCGCCGACGATCTGAGTAGTTTTGCCCAATCCGGCGGTGAGTTTCTTCCATCCGGCCCAGTCGTCTTCCGCAAGCCCATCTTCAATAGAACGTATCGGCCACTTGCTGCACCAGCGTTCCCAGAGCGCGATCATGTCGTCGCTGGACACGATTTTCTTCGGATCGCTCTTAAAGAAGCGATACCCCTTCTTCTTGACGGCCTTGGCTTCGTTGGCGAGTTCGCTCATCGCCGGATCAAGCGCGATGAAGACCTGCCGACCCAGGTCATAGCCGGCCTTCTCGACCGCAGTCGCGATCAGTTCGCACGCCTCCTCGTTCGTCTTGAGATCCGGCGCGAAGCCGCCTTCGTCACCGACCGCGGTGGAGAGGTGCTTGTCGTGCAGCAGCGTCTTCAGGGCGTGGTAGATCTCGACCCCCGCCCGCAGCCCGTCATCGAAGGTGCTGAAGCCGATCGGCTGAATCATGAACTCCTGAAAGTCCACGGTGTTCGACGCGTGCTTGCCCCCGTTCAGGATGTTCAGCATCGGCGCGGGCAGCCGCCGCGCGGCAACGCCTCCGAGATATCGGTAGAGCGGCTGATTCGTCGAGGCCGCCGCAGCATGAGCAACGGCAAGCGACACCGCGAGGATCGCGTTGGCCCCCAGCTTCGATTTGTTCTTCGTGCCGTCCAGCTCGATCATCATCCGGTCAATGACCACCTGATCGCGCGCGTCCATGCCGAACAGCTCCGGCGCGATCTTGTCGTCCACGTTTGCGACAGCCTTAAGGACGCTCTTGCCGAACCACTGCTTCTTGTTGCCGTCGCGCAGCTCCGCCGCCTCACGCTCGCCGGTACTCGCGCCGCTTGGCACTGCGGCGCGCCCGCTCGCTCCTCCCGCGAGCATGACTTCGCATTCAAGGGTCGGGTTGCCGCGTGAATCCAGGATCTGCCGTGCGTGGACGTATTCGATGTCAAACATGATTCAGTAAACCGGTGATGCAAAGTGGTGGAAGAACGAAACGGTTCAGGCGGGATGTTGCGGCGTTCGGCCCTCGAGCACCGCGACCACGTCCTTGACGACCCAGCTCATGTTGTCCATGGCCGTCAGCGTCCGTGACGCGAGATGCGGGGTCAGACACGCGTTGTCGAGTCCGAGCAGTGGATTGTCGGCGGGGATCGGCTCCGGGTCGTGGACGTCGAGCAGCGCGAGTGCGGCGGGATTCGCGTGCAGCCATGCCGCGAGCGCCTGATGATCGATGACAAATCCGCGGCTCGTGTTGATGAGAATCGCATCGGACTTCAACAGGCCGAGCAGGTGACCGTTGACCAGGTGCCGATTGGCCGCGCGTCCGTCGACATGCACGCTGATCACGTCACTCGACCGGAAGAGCGTCTCGAGGTCGACCGGCTCCGCGCCGTTGCGCTCGTCGTCGGGAATGCCGCGCAGGTCATGAAAGAGCACGTCGAAGCCGATGAGCCGCGCGATCTCGGCGACGCGTCGGCCGATCCGTCCGAGCCCAAGGATTCCGAGCGTCAGCTCGCTCATCTGCCACAGGGCGACAAGATCCTCGTCGCGCAGCCGCTGCCACTCCTCCTTCGACACTGCGCGGTCCATCGTCGCCCGCGGCCGCAGCGCGTCACACAGGCAGCAGAGGACGAACTCGACCACCGCCTGCGTGTTCGCGTCCGGCGTCGACACCACAGTCACGCCGCGGGCTCGACATGCCTCGACATCGATGTTGTCGAGCCCGACGCCCCCGCGACCGACGACCTGAACGTTGGGCAGACACCGGAGCAGCGCTTCGTCGACAGTCGTGTATGTGCGCACAATCAGTCCGCGCACGCGTTCAGCGACTTCTGCAAACCGAGGATCGCACGGATTCGCCTTGAGCACCTCGCAGCGTTCAGCCAGCCATGCGTTCGCTTCGTCCGCGAGCAATTCGGTCACGACAACAAGCGGGCGGTCGGGCATCGGGGTGGCTTGTTCCTGAAGGTCGAATAACTCGCAGACGATAGCAGGCTGCACCACCGGGACAGCCGGCACAGGCGGTCCCGCCCGACCGCGCCGCAGAATCCGGTTTTCCAGCCGAACCGCTTCAGACGGGCATTGGTCTGTGCCGATGGCTCCGATAGGTCACGCACCGTTGGTGTGACTTCAAGTGTCGGCGGTGGTCATTCCCTGCATCAGAGCACGGCCGGAGCCTGAGATGGACAAAGCGAGCGTCATTGGTTCAATCTTGGGTGTGCTGGCCTGCCTTTGGGTCGGCTATCGCGCCTCGCACGGCCACTGGGAGATCTTTTACTCCGACAAGGGCCTGGTCATGGTCGGCGGAGGCACCATCAGCGTGCTGTTCATGGCCATGCCGATGGACAAGCTGAAATGCGTTCCCGGCTACATCAAGCGATTCTTCTTCGATCGTGGCATGAGCGCGATCGAAACCGTGAAGCTGATGAGCAAGCTCTCCGACAAGGCGCGGCGCGACGGCATCCTGGCGCTCGAGAGCGAACTCGACGAGATCCGGGATCCGTTCCTCGTGCAGGGACTCAAGATGGCTGTCGACGGCACGGACGAAGCGACGATCGAGACGACGCTGCGGCTGCAGGTCATGGCCATGCAGGATCGCCACAAGGCAGGCAAGAAATTCTTCGACATCATCAAGCTGTACGCGCCAGGCTACGGCTTGGTCGCGACACTGATCGGACAGATCGGCATGTTCGGATCGCTCGGCGGTGACATCGAAACGCTCGGCCACATGCTCGCGATCGCCGTCGTTGCGACGATGTATGGCACCGTGATGGCGAACGCGATCGCCGGTCCGATGGGCGACAAGCTGGCGATGCGTTCCGGCGAAGAGATTCTGTCGAAGGAAATGATGCTGCAGGGGATCCTGAGCATTCAGGCCGGCGACAACCCTCGTTCGACGCAGGACAAGATGCTCGCCTTCGTTCCGCAGACGATCCGTCACACACTGCAGGCTGCATAAGCCGGACTATTTCCAATGGCTGACCACGGTGACAAGCATGAAGGCGGTGAGCACAAGAAGGCTCACAAAAGTCACGCTCCGCATGGCGCGGCGCATGAAGGCGAAGAGGGCGGAGCGCCGGAGTGGCTCATCTCGTTCGCTGACATGGTCATGCTCATGATGGGTTTCTTCGTGATCATGTTCGCGCTCAACGTGCAGCCCAAGGGCGGCAACGCCGGCGGCGGCGGCGAGCAGGAGGAAGGGGTCGCCAACGAGCCCGACTTCATCGACTTCGCCATTGCGGTGCGCAAGGCGTTTCACACGCTCGACAATCTGGATGAGGACAACCCTGTCGACCAGAAGCTGATCCAGCGCATCCAGGAGAATCAGGGAGCGGGGGAGAGCCGTGATGACGGGACCAAGGGCCAGGACAAGAACGTCAAGGACGTTCGCCCGATGAATCACTACGGCAAGGGGACCATGGTGAACTTCCCGTTGCGCTCGACGGTGCTCGACGAGGCCTCGGGCCTCACGCTTGTCGAGTTCGCGAAGAAGCACCGGGGACGCAATTCGGTGCTTGAGCTGCGCGGTCACGCTTCGGTGGCTGAGTCGTACAAGAAGCCTGAAGAGGCGATGAGCATCGGCTTTGAGCGGGCCATGGCGGCCGCGCGGGCGCTGGAAGGCGCCGGTATCGAGTGGGCGCGCCTGCGCATCGTCTCGGCGGGTGACAACGAGCGCGCCGATGCCTTCCCGAACGAAGAGAACGCGGATGCGAAAAATGCGCGGGTGGAAGTGCGCGTCACGGACGAAATCGCCGCACCGCGCAGCCCGACTGCTCCGACCGGTACCGGTGACGCCGCGCCGCCGGTTGAGATGCCGTGACATCCCGCGCAGCCAACGCAGCGCCTGCGGACCCCACGTTCGTTCGAACTGGCGCGAGTCTGAGCTTCCCTGTTGGTGCTGTCCAAAACTGGTGATACGGTGGAGAGACTCAAGGCGAGGCGCGAAACGGTCCGAAAACCGTGCGGCAGGTCCTTGCGGGATCTTCATTCATGCCGAACCAGTCGAAGACGCTGAACCCGCCCTATCGAGCTCTTTCGCCCGTCTGCGGTATCGGACTTGCCGCCTGCCTCGTCGCGAGTATCGCGGGCAGCGCCGGTGCCGATGTGTTTAACGATGTCGGTTACACAGCCCTCGTGGCGCGATTGGGCGCCGCGGTTCCGACCGGTGCGGGGTATGGCGTCGGTCAGGTGGAAGCGGAAGAGACGCCGGGCAACTTTGGTCCGAACACCGCCAGCGCTGACTTTTTCGGCAAGGTGTTCACGGCGCAAAGCGGACCGTTTGGCTCGAGTGGCCACGCCACCTCCGTCGGACTCGCGCTGTATGGCAACACCAACAGCATCGCTCCCGGCGTCACGGACATCTTTGTGTGGTCAGCGGGCAACTGGGCGACGACCGGGTTTCTGCGCACCAACCAGGGAGCGTCGCCACCGCTGTTTCCGCCCGCGGGGATGCGGATCTTCAATCACTCGTGGGTCGGCAGCTTCGGCAGCACGTTCCTCGACAACGACGCACTCCGCCGCTTTGACTTCGAGGTCAGCCGCGACAACGTGTTTGCCGCATGCGGCACGAACAATGGCGCAGGAAGTCCGCCGTTCTCGCTCGTGGGCTACGGCTTCAACCAGGTCACTGTAGGCGTCGACACCGGCAGCCACTCCAATGCCGTCACTCCACCGGGCCTCGACGGTCAGGGCCGGCGCAAGCCGGAGATCGTGGCCCCGGCAACCTTCACGAGTTTTTCGACGCCCATCATCGGCGCCGCTGCTGCGCTGCTCTTTCACACCACCGATCTGGATCCTGGGCTCATCGTCAATCCCAACGCGGATCGAGCGGTCGTCATCAAGAGCGTTCTGCTCGCCGGCGCCAACCATCGTCCCGGCTGGAGCAACGGCGCGGTGATAAAAGGCCCCAGTCGCGGCACGACGTCGACTCCGCTGGATCCGCTGTACGGCGCTGACCTGCTCAACATCGACCGCAGCCATTTCATCCTGACCGGTCAGGAGCAGAACGGCAGCGCGACAGTCCCCGCGATGACCACCGTGTCCGAACGCGGCTGGGATTACATCTTCGCGCCGGCTGCCAACACCAGCCAGTATTACCGCTTCAAGGTCTACGGCCCCGCGGACGAGCTGTCGGTGCTGGCGACGTGGAATCGTTCCGTGGCCGCGAACTTCTCGAGCTTCACGTTGATGGATCTCGACCTTCAGCTCTGGCAGGTCGACGGAACGTCACTCCAGTCGCTCGTCGGCAATGACGGTCTCGGCGTGTTTGACGCCGGGAACGTCACGAGCTCATCGACCATCGACAACGTCGAACATCTGTACATCAATGGGCTCCAGGCCGGCGAGTACGTCATCGAACTGCGCCGCAAGCCCGGGGCACAGGCGGCGATGCCCGTCGCGATTTCGTGGTACATCACCGACACCGGTCCGCTCGGCGATCTGAACGGCGACAACATCGTCAACGCCGCCGATCTCGCGCTGCTGCTCGGCGCGTGGGGAACGCCAGGACTCGGTGATCTCAATGACGACGGCATCGTCGACGCATCGGACCTCGCGATCATGCTTGGCGCCTGGGGCTGAGCCGGACTCGCGGCGCGCCGCTCGCGCCTTTGGCAGTAGACTTCGCGTCCCATGCGGGGTCGTTCCGTGTCGTATCTCGTTCTGTCGGTGCTGATCGCGATTCTCTGCGCGTTTCTGCTCTACCCGATCTGGATGACGCTGCGCGGCGCCGTGATAGACGAAGACGGCCGCTTCGTTTGGTTCGCACTGCTCCAGGTCGTGCGGGATCCGACGTGGCGCGGCGGGCTTCTGAACGCCGCGGCAATCGCCACCTGCACGACGCTGCTCGCAACGGTCATTGCGCTTCCCCTGGCGCTCTTCTCCAGCCGCGCGGCGTGGGCTGGAAAATCGATCGTGTCGTCGCTGCTGCTGGCGCCGCTGATTCTGCCGCCGTTTGTGGGCGCGATCGGCGTCCGGCAGCTGCTTGGCCAGAGCGGTTCGGTCAATTCGATTCTGCGTGACCTGTCGCTCATCACGGAACCGATCGACTTCCTGGGACGGGGCGGATTCGCGCTGATCGTCGCGCTCGAGGCATTCGCGCTGTATCCCATTCTCTATCTGAATCTGACGGCAGCGCTCGCGAATCTCGATCCGGCGCTCGAAGACGCCGCGACGAACCTCGGCGCCTCGCGGTGGACGCGGCTGCGGCGCATCGTGCTGCCGCTCGTGCGCCCCGGTTTCTTCGCCGGCAGCACGATCGTGTTCATCTGGAGTTTCACGGAACTCGGCACTCCGCTCCTGCTCGAGTATCACCAGGTCACGTCGGTCCAGATTTTTAACGGCATCAAGGAGATGGAAGGATCGCGGCAGCCGTATGCGCTTACCGCGGTCATGCTGGCGTGCGCGGTCGGGTTCTACATTCTCGGTAAGTCGCTGCTGGGCCGCGCGTCGTACGCGATGTATTCGAAGGCGTCGGTCTCGCCGCGCGAGGAGCAGCTCACAGGCGTGCGGGCGGCCAGCGCCAACGCGCTCTTTCTGCTCGTCGCGGGGATCGCCGTTCTGCCGCACCTCGGCGTTGTCCTCACCAGTCTCACACCCCCCGGCCAGTGGTATCGCAGCGTCCTCCCCGGCGCGTGGACACTGTCCCATTACGAAACGGCGCTGACGCATCCGCTGTCCGCCGGTGCGATCCGCAACAGCCTTCTGTTCGCCGGCATTGCAGTCATGGCGGATCTGATCGTCGGCGTCGTGATTGCGCGCATCCTCGTGCGCACGAAGATCCGCGGGCGCTGGCTGCTCGATGCACTGGTCATGCTTCCGCTTGCGGTGCCGGGACTCGTGCTGGCGTTCGGCTACGTCGCGATGACGCTCGAGTGGCCGTTTCATGGTTCCATGCCGCCGTGGCTTGCGTGGAGCATGGGCTGGCTGCCGGCTTCCACGACCGAGTGGCTGAACGACGCACCGCTGAAGGCGCTCGGTGACGTTCTCGGCGCTGATCCCAACCCTGTTCCGCTTTTGATTCTTGCGTACGCCATCCGTCGGCTTCCGTACGTCGTCCGCTCGGCGGTGGCGGGACTCGAGCAGACTCCCGTGGAACTCGAAGAAGCGGCGGAGAATCTCGGCGCCGGCGCGTTCACCGTCACGCGCCGCATCGTGCTTCCGTTGATCTTCGCCAACCTGATTGCCGGCGGTCTCCTCGCTTTCGCCTTCGCGATGCTTGAGGTCAGTGACTCGCTCATTCTCGCGCAGCGCGAGCAGCACTTCCCAATCACCAAGGCGATCTACACACTTGCCGACCGGCTCGGCGACGGTCCATATGTGGCGAGCGCGCTGGGCGTCTGGGGGATGGGACTGCTTGCCGTGTGCCTGGTCGGCGCGAGCCTCGTGCTCGGCAAGAAGATGGGGCAGATGTTTCGCGCGTGAATGCCCGCGAAAGGGCAGACCATTCGAAGTGGGGCGTGTGCCCGTAAGCATGCGGCGCCGAACGGGCGCATGTTCGTTCATGGCGGATGCGTGGAATCGTCCTCCAGTTTCGCACTGTCGGGTCTTGAAACGGCGGCTCGTGCGGCAACGCGCCGGATTTTTCGGTCCGCTCACTGCGCGGGTGCCGCCAGCGTCTTCTGCGTCTCGATCCATCGCCGGACCCGTGCGTCCAGCACGGTCAGCGGGATCGGACCAGCTTCAAGCACCACATCGTGAAAACTGCGCAGCGAGAACCGTTCGCCCAGCGCCAGCTCCGCGGCTTCGCGCAGCTCGCGGATCATGATCTCGCCGATTTTGTAGGCGCATGCCTGGCCGGGCCAGCTGATGTAGCGATCGATCTCGTTGCGGATGTTCAGTTCCGAGAGCGCCGTGTTTTCCATCATGAACGCGATCGCCTGCTCGCGTGACCATTGCAGCGCGTGCATGCCGGTATCGACGACGAGTCGGCATGAGCGCCACATCTCGTACAGCAGCCGGCCAAAGTCGTCGTACGGGTCGTCATACAGCTGCATCTCGATCCCGAGCCGTTCGGCGTACAGCGCCCAGCCCTCGACGAACGCCGTCGCCGAAACGTTGCGGCGGAACTCGCGCAACCCGTCGAGCTCCTGGGCAAGCGCGATCTGCAGGTGATGCCCCGGCACGGCTTCGTGGAGCGCGAGCGGGATCATCTCGTACGTCGGCCGCTGATCGAGCGCGTAGGTGTTGACAGCGAACCAGCCGGGCACGCCGTTGGCGATGGAGCCGTGCTCGTAGTACCCGGTCGTCTGCGTTGGTGCCATGAAGGCGGGGATCGGGCGCACGCCGTATGGAAGTCGGGGCATGCGCCCGAAGAGCGCGGGAAGATGCGCATCGACGCGCTTGCAGATGTCGCGGTATCTGCTCAGCAGCTCATCAGCGTTGTCGAAGTAAAAGCGCCGGTCCGATCGGAGAAACGCCAAGAACTGCCGAAAGAGCTCGTTCTCCTCATGCTCCGCGCCGCGCTGTACGTCGCCGGTGAACCAGTCAGTGCGCCGAATGACGGTGAGCATCTCAGCCCGGATGCGCGCCACCTCGCGCACCCCAATCGCGTGAATCTCCTCGGGCGTGAGCGCCGTCGTGGTCTCGGCGCGCAGGCGGAACCGGTAGTACGCCACGCCGTCGGGGCCGTCGCCGGCAGCAATGCTGTCCCGGCATGCGGGGATGTACTCGGTCGTGATGTACCGGGCGACCTCCTCGAAGGCGGCACGGATGGGCGGAAGGGCAGCTTCGCGGAATTCCGTTGCGAGTTGGGCTTGCCGGGCCGCCGGTATCGATGCAGGAAACGTCCGAAACGGATCGCCCAGCGCGTCGAGGCCCGAGCGAAGCACCGACTCGAACTGCTGGGGAAGTCCGGCAAGAACGACCTTCGGCGGCACGCGTCCTCGCTCGACGCCCAGCTGGAGCATCGCGACGGTGTTGCGCAGATTCTGCGGCACCCACGTCAGCTGCCTGAGATAGTTGACGTAATCGTCCTCGCGTTCGAAGCGGAGCTTGCGAGCGAGCTGCGGTACCTGCTGCTGCGGTCCGTGCAGCGGGCCCACGCATTCGAGCCATTCATTCCGCTCAAAGCTTTCGATCGCCTGTTCGAGTTCGAGCTTGAACAGGTCATAGTCGAGGCGGTCGCGCTCGTTCAGCGTTGTGGGCGCGATGGCCCCCAGGTCGTCGAGAAAAAGCTGCCGCTGGCCGTGCCGGCTTGACTCCGGCGCGATGCCCTGCTGGCTGATCCGATCGAGTCCGATCGCATGGCCCCGTTCACGGGCGTACTCGGGCGCGTCGTAGAACCGCCACGCGTCGTACTCGCGGAAGAAGTCCTCAAGGTCGGACGCCGCTGATGTGTCGGCCGTCGCGGCAGGCGCGCCGGGCGCGGACAGTGCGGGCGGCGGCGCAAACATCAGCATGGCAACGAGGACGGCGGTATGCATGGCGCGTGAAAGGTAGCACGCGTAACGCGCTCTGACTGCTACAGTGCCGAACGATGAGTCAGGCGATGCCTCCCGAGACTGAGCCAGGTACCGAACGGGGCTACGCGCCGCCGAGCGTCCGGCAGTTCAGCGTGTTTCTGGACAACCGGGTGGGGAAGCTCCTCGAACTTGTCCAGCTGTTCGACGATGCCCCCGAAGTGAATCTGCGCGCCTTCAGCGTGCTCGACTCGAGCGACCACGCCGTGGTGCGGCTCATCTTCGACAACGCGGATGCGGCACGCCACCTGATGCGGCGTCGACAGTTCGTGTTCAGCGAAGTGGATCTGCTCGTCGTCGAACTCACGAACACCTTCACGCTGACGCACGTCTGTCTGTTCCTGCTTGGCGCGGAACTCAACATCCGTTTTGCATATCCCGTCATGCTGCCCAACGACGAGCGCACGACGATCGCGCTCGCCGTGGATGACAACACGCTCGCTGGCCAGATCCTCCGGCGGAAGGGCTTCCGCCTACTTGGCGAAGAAGACCTTGGCTAGCGCTGGACCGGGATCGGCTGTCCGGGTGCCGGCTGTCCGGGGATGCGCGCGCCAGGCGGCAGGGGGCCGCGCCCGCGCGTGATTTCTGGCATTGTGACGGTCGGCGTCGGCAGCAGAATCGTCAGCTCAGGCGCATTGGGCAGTTCGGGACTCTGCGTGACGCGGTACTCGTGCGGACGCTTGCGCACGACGTTCGCGGTGACGATCTCGTCCGCAGTGCCTCTGGTGGTGGCGAGCTTCGCGACGACGTCGAATCCGTCGACAACTCTGCCGAACATGGTGAACTCACGGTCGAGATGCTCGGCCGGTGCGAGCAGTATGAAGAACCCGCTCCCGGCTGTGTTCTCTACGGTGCGCGGCGGCAGGGGCTGACCCGGCTGCGGCGGCGCGGGCGGGGCGAGCGCCTTGGCCAAGCCGATCGTCGCGCCGAACGGAAAGCGGTGGTCAGATCGGACGCTCTCATCCGGAACGCGATAGCCCGGTGAGCCGTGTCCCGGCAATGCGGACCCGGGACGTTCTTCCGTTCCGGCACTCGCGCCGATCCCCGCGCCTACCTTGGTGTTGGGATCGCCCCCCAGCACAGCGAGCCCGGGGAAACGCTTATGAAACCTTGTGCCGGGATACAGGCCGCTTTCCACGAAGCCGATGAACGCGGCCGTTGTGTTCGGCGCCTGGTCTTCAAACAGCTCAATCAAAATCGGTCCGCGGGATGTGACGATCTCGACGCGCGGCAGATCGTCCTTGGCGCGCTCAGCTTCGCGCAGCGACTCTTCCAGCTGCCATCGAGGCGTGAGCAGATCGACGCGCTGCCGCGCCGACTTGTAGGTGGCCTGGAGGTCGGGGCGCGCGTTCACGACATCCGCAATTCCGTCGAGCATGCTCTTCGCGTCGAGGAGGCGATTCGCAGCGACGAGTGTCTCGACCAGCGCGATGGTCAGCTTCGGCGCGCTCGCCATGTCGGTGTACCGCTTGTTCACTTCGCCGATCGCGCGTTCATACTCACACCGCCTCGTGAGTCCCGCCACCCACTGCGTCAGAGCCGTTTCGTTTCGCGGACTGATCGCGAGAATCTGCTCGTAACTCGCATCAAGCGCCGCAGCGTCATCGAGCCAAGCCGCAATCTGCACCTGCATAGCCAGTGCGGTGCTGTCGCCCTTCTCTGCGAACGGCTTCACGCGGGCGAGCAGCCGTTGGAGCATGACGCGTTCATCGGCGCCGATCGCGTTCCGCTTCGCGAGATACTTCGCAAGGTCATCAAAGTCCCGCTTGACGGTAAGCACGTCATCGGCAGCCGCGGTGCCCGACTGGAGTGACGCTTCAGCATGCGACGCGGGCGAGACCGTCCAGGCGAGAGCGCAACAGCCTACAAGTGCAGAACAGACCAGCTGCGTTGTCACCAAGTGCATTCGAATCTCCAAAGATCAGTTCGGCCGTCATCGAACAGGGTACGTGCAGCAGGTCTTCTCCGTCTCCCACACCGTCACGCTGCGAAGCGTCGCGCCGGCGGCGGCGATCACGGGCTGCAGAAGATCGTGCGCGACCTTGGTGATATGTTCCACGCTCGGGTTGAGCGACGCAAACTCGGCAACATCGGTATTGAGGTGCTTGTGGTCGAAACGGGCGATGACGGTCGTATCGACAATCCGTTCGAGATCAGCGTGCGAGAACGTGGCTCCGGTGAGCGGGACGATCACAGCAGCCTCGAGCCGATAGTTGTGGCCATGGCCGCTGGGGTTGTTGCACTTTCCAAAGATCCTGATGTTGTTCGCGTCGTCGAGCTCGTTGCAGTGGAGGCGGTGCGAGGCAGAGAATTCGAAACGCTGGCGCAGTTCGACCGCGCCTGATTCGCCTGATTCAGTTAGTCCAATGGTCACGGGCATAAACATCTCGCAAGAGTAGGAAAGCGTCGGCGTGAGTCGCCACGTGACGGCCCGCAGCGCGCTGCCCGCAGCGAGCGGCAGCGCCGACGCGATGCGCGCGGTCATGGCGGGCATGGTGGCCGCGACATCGAGCGGTGCGTGATTCGACGACGATGCTGACGCTGCAGCCGTGTGGGCAGCGAATTGCGAGAGGAACAGCTCGTGCAGCCACGGGAGAACCGAGTCGCGGACCGCGCGATCCACGTCTGCAATGTCGATGAGGTACCCGGTGACGCGATCCGGCTGGCCGGTGACTTCGACATCGATCTCGCTGTATACGCCCAGCCCGGCCATCGACGGCCAGCCGGCGTACGGGTTATGGCGCGCGCCGGCGAACGCCACCCGGGACGGCTGCGGACCGAGCGCGAAGCGGACGGTGCGGCGAAGTGCAAAGCGCGGGTGGAAGCGGATCGAGGTCAAGGTCGTTCGGTGCGGTGGAAAGGCGGTGGCGGTGGATCTGTAGCGACGGTGCCGATTGAGCGGCGCTGATGGTGCAAAGCGTCGCCGTTCTTTCTGTGTACCGCTTGCTCGCGGACACACGTTTCACATACTCAGGGTGTCCCTCGATCGAACTGCTCTGCCGGTCATGACCCCGAAGCTGCGCAGCGCACTCGAAGCACGATGAGGACCGTATCATGCCCCCGGAAGGGCCCGGCTCGAGGTTTGCCTCTGCCGGGCCTTTTTCTGTTGCACCCCAGTTGCGAGCGCAGTTGCGAGCGCATGAAGGCATGAAGGCATGAAGGCATGAAGCGTCAAAATCAGCTCCGGGGCATCTCGGCCGGCTGGATGGCGAGCGTCGCAGTCTTCGCGGCTATGGCTGCGGGGTGCGCATCGCGGCCGGCGCCGGAATCCGTGGCGCCACCCGTGCAGGCAGTATCGCAACCGGTCATTCACTTGCCGGGGGGGATCGAGGTCGATCGCACGAACGGCGAAGTCCGCGTGCCTGCGGCGACGGGCATCACCGTCGGTTGGCTTGAGCAGGTCGCGTGCGTTGCGGGTACGCGCGATCACGAGAGTCTCGTGACGGTCGAGTGCAAGCCCAGCGACGTGCATGCTGCCCTGCTTCTGCTCGGGCTCGAACCTGGCGCGCCTGGTCGTTGGCGCTATGACCAGGAATCGGTGCAGGTAGTGCCGCCGCGCGGTCCCGCGATCGAGGTAAGGATTCGCTACCTGTTGCGCTCCGTGGAGGGTGCGGCGATCGCCCATGAAGTTCACGTGCTCGAGTGGATTCGTGGCATCGACGGACGCTCGTTCCCCGCATCGTGGGTGTTCGCAGGCAGTGCGATCGCGCCGAATCCGAAGTCACTCGGTCCCGGTGAGCATTACGTGGCCGACTATTCCGGTTCGCTGGTCGGACTTGTGACATTTGGCGACGAGGTGATCGCCGCGACCGCTGTCATCCCAGACCTGATCGAGTTCGAGACCGCCAACTGGGAGGCCTTTTCGGAGCGCATGCCACCCGAGGGAACTCCGGCGACCTTGGTCCTGCGGATCGTGAAGCCCCTTGAAACTGCTCGCCCCTGAGGCCGCAGGCGGTGCCGCAGGCTGTTACGATCGAAGTCCTCTATGGCTCGCAAGGGTTCGCAGCCTGCTTTGTACGAATTGATTCGGCACAATCCGACGCAACAGCGGGGGGTGCCGCAGGGCATATCGAGCGCGCCCTCGGCGCAGGCGCCTTCGCACGCCATGGGGCCGCCCGCTGCGCCGCCGATTGATCGAGTCGCCGCACCAAGCGGCCCCGGCCGTTTCGTGAAGGTGCCGGTGGGCTACGTCTATATCGCGGCCGCTGCGGTGCTGCTGGTGGTGGTCGTTGCCTACATGTACGGGTACTCGTCCGGCGAGCAGGGAGCGCGCGAGCGCTCTGATCAGAAGCGCATCGACGAAGCAAATGCCCTCGCCGCACTGCCTGAAGTCGACCCGCTGAACGCCGGAAAACTGCCGCCGAGCTTGAGTCCACCCGCGGGCGCGGGGACCCGGCAGCCGGCTGGCGCAGGTGGCAATACTGGGCCGGCCGCGAATGTGGCCGCGAACAGGACCACCGACACGGACCTGGGCCCCGCTCCCGGAACGGACCCTCGTCAGCGGGGGCTCAATTACTTTGTTCTCGCCCACGTCGAGCCGCCATACAAGAAGGCGGAAGAGATGTTGGCGTTCTGCCGCAGCAATGGACTTGATGCCCATCTCATTCCCGACGATACTGGCAAGCGTCGAATTCTGATTGTTGTGCCGGGCTTTGCAGCCGGCGAGCGTCTGACGCCCGCCGTTCGCGCGTTGGAGTCAAAGATCAGAGCCGTCGGCCTGAAGTGGGCCGCGGCGCCTGGGAACCGCGACTTCATGGACGCTTACCCGAAGAAGCATCAGTAGCAGTAGCCTCGCAGTTGCCACTTTCTTGAGCCTATTTTCCAATGACCATTCACAGCAGTCTGAAGACCAAGTCCGGTTCCTTGAGCCAGCATCGCAACGTTCTTAAGCGTGCTGAGCGCATCTCCAAGCTCGCGCTGCAGGAGAAATTCGACATGAAGAAGTCGAATCCGCTCGGCATGGCGAAGGTCGGAAACATCAACATCGCGGCGGGCAAGAAGAAGAAGGTTGAAGGCGACGCCGCAACACCGGGCGCAGCCGCCCCCGCTGCAGGCGCGAAGGGTGCTGCACCGGCTGCGAAGGGTGCGCCAGCTGCCGGGGCGAAGGGCAGTGCGCCGACCGGTCCGCTGGCCGCGAAGGCGGGCGCAGCGGGCGGGAAGCCGGCTGCGGGCGGGAAGGCCGCGCCTGCTGCGAAGAAGAAGTAAGCCGAACTCGCATCGGTACATCGGTACATCAGTACATCGGTACATCAGTACATCGGCACATCAGTACATCGGTACATCGGTACATCGGTACATCGG
>JAWXBD010000145.1:0-7370 GCA_034439815.1 Phycisphaerae bacterium | reverse complement strand
GCTAAGACCAGCCCGCCCGCACCGAAGCCCAAACCCGCAGCGGCGGATTCACTCCGCCGCGCCCGCGGCGCAAGAGCGAGTGTGCGCCCGGAGGCGCTACGGAGCGCTATAAATAGCAAAACAGAGCGGGCGCCTCTGCTTGGTCAGAGGAGCCCGCGATAATCGAGTCTCTCGACAAGGAGATCCGTGTCCGTGTCTCATGTCCCGCTCCTCGCGGTGAAACAGGTGGGCTCTCGTCCTCAAGCGACGCGTGAATTGTCGTGTTCCTCAGGTCGGTTTCGCCCGTCATTGGGCGCCGGCCTCGGGGGCTCATAGGGTGCACCCCGAACAGAGTCACACGTTCAGTTGCCGATGCCTGCGTCAGTCCGGATGCGTAACGGACCTGCAATGCGTCGGCCGCATGATCCGCTGGCGGGGTCACGATCTATCAGGTGCGTCAAACATTTCCCCGCGCAGCGTGGCGCAGCTGCAGTGCCCGCAGCGGACCACCGTCACTCCCGGCGCGGCGCGCCGCCATGCAGTTGTGCCAAACTCACGACGACCGCGAGCAGTTCGGAAGGCTCGACCGGCTTCGAGACGTGCACTTGAAATCCGGCGAGCAACGCACGGGTTCGGTCTTCGGATCGCGCCAGCGCGGTGAGCGCCGCAGCTGGAGTTCCCCCGCCCTCGGCGTGCGGCAGCGCGCGCACGGTTCGGATAAGCGTGTAACCGTCGTCGACGGGCATGCCGATGTCGCTCAGGATCACGTCGGGGCGCATCGTCGTGAAGATCGTGAGTGCTTCCTTCGCGCTTGACGCCCACGCCACGGTTGCATGGCACTCCGCAAGGATGCGCGACATAAGGTCGCGGCAATCCTCGTCATCATCAACGATGAGGACGCGCACGCCCGCAAGCTCGGGCAGGTCGAAGGGCAGCGGCATCGAACTCGCGTGCAGTGCCGCGAGCGGCAGTTCGATCGTAAACGTCGACCCCTTCCCCTCCCCTTCGCTTGCGGCGCGTACGGACCCGCCGTGAAGTTCAACGAGCTGCTTCACGATCGCGAGCCCGAGGCCGAGTCCGCCAAACTGCCGCGTGGTCGACGAATCCTCCTGCCGAAACCGTTCGAAGATCGCGTCGAGCAGCGCGGGGTTGATGCCTTTACCGCTGTCGCTGACGACCGTCTGCACACTCGAGTGCACGCGCTTCAGCACCACTTGCACGCGGCCTCCGCGCGGCGTGAACTTGATCGCGTTCGAGAGCAGGTTCCAGATGATCTGCTGCAGCCGGGTCGGATCACCTTGCACAAGGTTCGTGCGCGGGTCGAGCACGGAGGAGAGCCGAATCCCCTTCGCTTCCGCCGCCGGCCGCGCTGACAGCAGCGCCTGTTCAATCACCGCGAGGAGATTGACGCGCTGCACATCGAGCCGCAGCTTGCCCGAAACAATACGACTCATGTCGAGCAGATCTTCGATCATCTGCGCCTGCGAACGGGCATTGCGCTCGATGACTTCGAGCCCGGACGCGATGGCCGCCGGTTTCGCATCAGGTTTGCGTATGAGCTGCGACCAGCCGAGAATCGCATTCAGCGGCGTGCGCAGCTCGTGCGAGAGCGTGGCGACGAACTCGTCTTTGACACGGCTCAGTCGTTCGGCGTGGCTGCGTGCCTCGCGTTCGCTAGCAAGAAGTCTCTCCCTATCCGCCTCCGCTTCCTTGCGCTCATCGATGTCAGTGCATGAGCCGATGTAGCCGGTCAGCCTGCCGTCACCGCCGAAAAGCGGAACACCGCGATCGAGCAGCCATCGATAGACACCGTCGTGACGTCGCAATCGGAACTCGCGAATGATCGGCACAGTGGAATCCTGCGCCCGTTCGAAAGCCGCCTCGCACGCTGCCATATCGTCCGGGTGCATCGACGAAATCCAGCCAGCCGCGAGCTCTGCATTCAGCGTGCGGCCGGTGAACGCCAGCCATGACCGGTTGAACCATGTCGGCCTCCGATCAGCATCCGCCATCCAGATCAGCGCGGGCGCCAGATCAGCGAGCGCCAGAAACCGGCCTTGCGTTGCGCGGATCATTTCCTCACTCGCAAGCTGCGGCCCGATGTCACGGGCGATCTTCGAGACGCCGATGATGTTGCCGGCGATATCGCGAACGGGCGAGATGGAGATCGACACGTGCACTTCGCGGCCATCTTTGGCGACGCGCACCGTCTTGTACCCGTCGACGGGCAGGCCCTGCCGGATCTTCTCGATGATCGACTCTTCCTCCGCGCGACGATCCGGCGGAATGATGATCGTTAACGGTTTGCCGATGGCTTCCGCCGCGGTGTACCCGTATATTCGCTCGGCCGACTGATTCCAGGATGTAATGGTGTGGTCGAGGTTCTTGCTGATGATTGCGTCATTGGACGATGCGACGATGGCAGCGAGGATTGAACTGGCGTTCCTGCCGATGCGCGCCTGCTCGATCGCCTAGAGTCGTCGATGCGCAAGCAGCACGATGAGCGAACTCAAGACTACGAAGATGCCTGTGGCGACCCACGTCCGTGCATCCGAGTGGAGGAGCGAGCCTCTCGGTTCGATGAACAGGTACGTTCCTGCGATCCAGCCTGCGGCGACGGCGACCATACCGGCCCGGAGTCCGCGCCACCAGGCGATCAGCACAACCGCCGGAAAGATGGTCACGAACGGATAGTTGGATCCGAAGACCGGTTCAAGCAGCGCACGCAAGCCGACCGACGCTGCGATGACCAGCAGCGCAACAGCGATTTCGATAACGCTACCTGAGCGGGTGTTCGCGGGCTGCATCAACCTCGAGCTGTGCGGCACGCCGCCAATCCTAATCGAGCGGCGAGGCTCACCCTCTCCCCGGTCCGATCAATGGCCGAGATCGCGGGGCAAGGCTCCCGAATTTTTCCATTACACTTCCCGACCCGCGCACCGCTTGCGGGGGATTTGCGCATCGCGGTGGAGAGTCATAGATGCTTGGAGCCGATCTTCAACTTCCGCAGCTTCGACCCCTCGGGGCAACTGCGCGGAGAGACGCCTGGTGGGTGCAGCCCGCCGTCGTGGTGTTCATGCTGGGCGCGTTCATCGTGTATGCGACGTGGGCAGCGTTTCAGGGCCAGCACTACCACTTTGCCGGCGGCGGCGCCCAGTACCTCTCGCCGTTCTATTCGCCCGAGATCTACGGCAACTCGCCGCACTCGATGTTCGGACCGAAGCCGGACTGGCTGCTGTGGCCGAGCTTTCTGCAATTCTCACCGGCGCTGCTCATTCTGTGGGCCCCGGGGGGCTTCCGCTTCACCTGCTACTACTACCGCGGCGCGTACTACAAAGGCTTCTGGGCAGACCCGCTCAACTGCGCGGTCGGCGAGCCGTCGTTCCGCGGGAAGAACTATCGCGGCGAGGCGAAGTTCCCGCTGATTCTGCAAAACGCCCATCGCTACTTTCTCTACCTCAGCGTGATCTTCATCATCTTTCTCATCCACGATGCATGGAAAGCGTTCTGGTTCATCGGCACCGACGGCCTGGCGCACTTCGGGATCGGCGTCGGATCGCTCGTGCTGCTCGCCAACGCGCTGCTCCTGGCAGGCTACACGCTCAGCTGCCATTCCATGCGGCATATCGTCGGCGGCATGATGGATCGCCTGTCCGGCCATCCCGTGCGCCGACGCGCGTACGACTGCGTCACCTGCCTCAATGCGAAGCACATGGTCTTCGCGTGGATCAGCCTGGTGTGGGTCGGCTTCAGCGATCTCTACGTCCGCATGTGCTCGACCGGGACATGGTCGGATCTCAGGTTTTTCTAATGAGCAATACGACCAACTGCATTGAGCATGAGCACGACGTTCTGGTGATCGGTGCCGGAGGTGCGGGCCTTCGCGCGGCGATCGGAGCGTCGGCCGCCGGAGCATCCGTCGCGCTCGTGTGCAAATCGCTGCTCGGCAAGGCACACACGGTGATGGCCGAAGGCGGCATGGCTGCGGCGCTTGCGAACGTGGATGATCGGGACAGCTGGCAGGTGCACTTTGCCGACACGATGCGCGGCGGCCAGTACCTCAACAACTGGCGCATGGCGGAGCTGCATGCGAAGCATGCGCCGGAACGCGTCAAGGAACTCGAGGGCTGGGGTGCGGTCTTCGATCGAACGAAGGACGGCCGCATTCTGCAGCGGAATTTCGGTGGCCATCGCTATCCGCGACTCGCGCACGTCGGCGACCGCACCGGCCTCGAGATGATCCGCACGCTGCAGGATCACGGCATTCATCAAGGCATCGAAGTCTTTATGGAGATGACGATCGTCGACCTGCTGCTCGACGGCAATCGCATCGCCGGCGCCCTCGGCTACGACCGTGATCGCGGCCGGTTCCGCATCTGGAAAGCGAAGTCGATCGTGATGGCGACTGGCGGCATCGGCCGCGCGTACCGCATCACCAGCAACTCGTGGGAGTACACGGGCGACGGCCAGGGGATCGCATACCGCGCCGGCGCCGAACTGCTCGACATGGAGTTCGTGCAGTTCCACCCCACGGGGATGGTGTGGCCGCCGAGCGTGCGCGGCATTCTCGTCACGGAAGGTGTGCGCGGCGAGGGCGGCCGCTTGCTCAACAGCAAGGGCGAGCGCTTCATGTTCAACGACATTCCGGAGCTCTACAAGAAGCAGACCGCGAAGGACACAGAAGAAGGCTGGCGCTATGTCACGGGCGACAAGAACGCGAACCGTCCGCCCGAACTGCTCACGCGCGATCACGTCGCCCGCTGCATCAATCGTGAAGTGAAAGCCGGACGCGGTTCGCCCCACGGCGGCGTTTTCCTCGACATCGCCTGGATCAAGGAAAGGCTGCCGAACGCTGAAGCGCACATCAAGAAGAAGCTGCCGAGCATGTACCACCAGTTCATGCAGCTCGCGAACGTCGACATCACGAAGGAACCGATGGAAGTCGGACCGACGACGCATTACGCGATGGGCGGCGTTCGCGTCGACGGTGATACGCAGATGTCGAACGTCCCCGGTCTCTTTGCCACGGGCGAGGCAGCTGCCGGCTTGCACGGCGCCAATCGGCTCGGCGGCAACTCGCTGAGCGATCTCGTGGTGTTCGGCAAGATCGCGGGCGAGCAGGCCGCCGCGTTTGCCAAGTCGCACGGAGCGGCCCAGATCAATCCGCAGCAGGTCGAGGAAGGTCAGCGTCGCGCCCTTGAGCCGTTTGACCGCGGCAGCGCCGGCGAGAATCCTTACACCATTCAGCACGAGCTGCAGGCGATGATGCAGGATCTCGTGGGCATCGTGCGCATGGAGTCGGAGATGCAGCAGGCGCTCGATGGACTCACAAAGCTGTACGCCCGCGCCGCCAAGGTCGGCATGCAGGGCCACCGCGAGTACAACCCCGGCTGGCACACATGCATTGATCTCCGCAATCTGCTCACCGTGTCGGAGGCGATCACCCGCTCGGCGCTCGAGCGGAAGGAGAGCCGTGGTGCTCAGTTCCGCGACGACTACCCCGAGAAGTCAGCGGAATGCGGAACGTTCAACATCGTGACGTGGCGTGGCGCTGACGGATCGATGCAGCTTCGGCGCGAGCCGGTGAAGCCGCTGCGCGATGACCTCCAGAGCGTGATCAAGGAGATGGGCTGACGCATGGCACAAGTTACACAGGCTGCGCAGGCGACATTTCGAATCTGGCGCGGCGCGCAGGAACAGGCCGGCTTTACGGACTACACGACCGAAGCCTCCGCAGGCATGGTCGTGCTCGACGTCGTGCATCAGATTCAGGCCGAGCAGGCGCCTGATCTCGCGTGCCGATGGAACTGCAAAGCCGGCAAGTGCGGCTCATGTTCGGCGGAGGTCAACGGCAAGCCGCGACTGATGTGCATGACGCGGCTCGACGAACTCGATCTGACGCAGAAGGTCACGATCGAACCCATGCGGTCCTTCCCGCACCTTCGTGATCTCGTCACGGATGTGTCGTGGAACTACCGTGTGAAGAAGGCGATCAAGCCGTTCAAGCCGCGCAAGCCGGACGCACCGGACGGCACCTGGCGCATGCAGCAGTCGGATGTCGACCGTGTGCAGGAGTTCCGAAAGTGCATCGAGTGCTTCCTCTGCCAGGACGTCTGTCACGTGCTGCGCGAGCATCAGAAGCATGACGAGTTCGCGGGCCCGCGCCACTTTGTCTACATCGCTGCGCTGGAGATGCATCCGCTCGACACGGAGAATCGCCTCGCGCACCTGAAGGATGAAGACGGGCTCGGATACTGCAACATCACGAAGTGCTGCACCAAGGTGTGTCCTGAGCACATCACGATCACGGACAACGCGATCATTCCGTTGAAGGAACGCGTGGTCGACGAGTTCTACGACCCCCTGACACGGCTCTTCCGCATCTTCAAGCCGCGCAAGGCCGAGTGATTCCGACGCCGGACTTCGCAGGCAGCGACACCATGTTCGACATCAAGCCAATCTCGAAGCAGTCGATTCCGCGGGCACTCGATCGCGCGGAGCGCTATCGGCTGCTCAACGAGCCGCGCGAAGCGGAGAGCATCTGCAAGGATGTTCTCGCGATCGATCCCACGAATCTCGTCGCGTCGACCTGTCTGATCCTTGCGCTGACGGACCGCTTTCACATCGGCGAAGTGCAGGTCGACGAAGTTCGCCCGCTCGCTGCGTCGCTGCCCGGCGCGTTCGACCGCGCCTACTACGCAGGCGTGATCGAAGAGCGCTGGGCGAAGGCGCTGCTCTTTGCAGAGAAGCGCCGCGACGCGGCGTTCCGCGGTCTGGTTCGGGCAATCGAACTCTTTGACGTGGCGCAGAAGATCGCCACCGACGGGAACGACGACGCGCTCCTTCGACGCAATGCCTGTGTGCGGATCATTCAGCGTCACGACCTCGTCGTGCAGGACTACGACGTGAAGACCGACGTGTACGACGACGACGTGCCGCTGCGGTGATCACTGCCGCTCGACGAGAATCGCTTCAGCTTCTGCGCCGCGCCCTTTCCAGATGCGCCGGCCGCGCATCGCGAGCAGCAGGCTGTGCCACTGCACGCCGGTCATCAGCAGGATCGCCAAGGGATGCGCTGCAGCGATCCACAACGGCTGCCTGAAACGCCCGGCGAGTACCAGGCGCTCGACGACCGATGCGCCCACCGCGATCGAGGCCGCCAACGTGACGACATCCGATGGCCGGCCCGTGCCGACCGCCCACGCCAGAAACACCCACGGCCACACGTGGCCTGCGAGATGCATGACGGTAAGAACGATGAGCAGCGCGACGCTGCCGAGTCCTTCGAACGCGTTCTTCGCGAACCCTCGCCACGTGGCGCTGAACCCGTGATACATGCGGCACGAAACGAGATCGGTCCCGTCGAAGAGATCGGTGCGGAATCCGGCGGC
>JAWXBD010000144.1:0-13416 GCA_034439815.1 Phycisphaerae bacterium | reverse complement strand
GGCGAGACGCGATGTCACAATTTGCGATGATCTACGGTGAACGTTTCACCGACGCACGTCACTGAATGGCGCCTCGCACACAGAATTGCTGACAGGTCCCTCCGGGTCGCCCACGTCCGAACGGGGAACCCTCAACGCCTCCGCGGTCCGTAGCACACTGCG
Organism: Phycisphaerae bacterium; assembly: GCA_034439815.1. Lineage (GTDB taxonomy): Bacteria > Planctomycetota > Phycisphaerae > Phycisphaerales > SM1A02 > JAEUIT01. The sequence goes on along the minus strand of JAWXBD010000144.1, from coordinate 13,254 downwards.
AGTCCCACGGCGATCACGGCGACGGCGTCGAGCGACATCCGAAGCGACGATCGCGATGCCTCGACGAACTGCAGCGCTTCCACCACGACCGACGGCCACCGCCTCTCGATCAGCGACATGAGCGGCGCGGCGACCGCGCTCACGAACATCGCGCCCGCCAGAACGACTCCCGCGTAAGTCGCCACGCGAAGCGGCAGACGACCGAGGCCTGCGAGCAACGGAAGGAGCGCGAGCGCCAAGAGCAGCTGGGACACGAGCGGTGCGAACCACACCGTCAACCGTCCGGCGGTCGACTCGAGCATCGTCTGCCACCACAGCGGTGGCGGCATCGGTCCATATGCGATCGTGACGTTCATCGCCACAACGAACGCCGACAGAACGCTTGCGGCGATGGTCAGTCCAAGCAGCATCCTCACCCTCGCTGGCCACGTCGTGCCGAGGGCATCACCACGCCACAGCAGAATCAACAGCATCGCCGTCGCGGCCGTCGCGGCAACCCGCGTCCATCCAGCGATGCGTTCACCGCTGTTGCTCAGCGTCATCATCGTCGCGAGCGCCATGGCGACGAGATGCGTCAACCGCGCACCGCCGATCCCTCCGAGTGCAGCAATCCACCGACGGACGTGGCGCGCACGAGTGGCTGCGGGATGCGGAAGCCCGCACTCGGAGCAGGCCGCGTCCCACGCAGTTCCTACCGAGCCCGCGCCAACCGGACTTCGGTCGCTGAGGTCGTATCCACAACGCGGGCATGTCACACGCGTGGCGCTGTCTTCGAGCAGGCGTTGCATTTCCCCATTGTCGCCGCGCGCGACCACTGGCACCCACGTCATTTGACCGCACGTGGCTAGGCCGGTCTCATGCGTCCACGTCCGGACCGCACCCCCCACAGGAGCCATCGCATGTTCATCACTGCACGACTTCGCCGTCCTCCGCCTTCGGGCCACTTCGCCCTCGTCGTCATGATCGTCATGATCGCCATGATCGTCATGACCTCGCTGGCCGGCTGTCAGACGAGCCCGCACGATGCATTCTCCCCGCCTGCGGGCACCCCTCCGTCGACGATCCGTCACATCGTGCTCATCGATCTCAAAGATCCAGCAGACGCCGCCGAGGTGATCCGTGCGATGGATGCTCAGCTCGCGGGAATTCCAGGCATCGTCCACTACTGGCGCGGCGCGCCATTCCCTTCGGGTCGCGCGGAAGTGACGAGCGACTACGACGTCGGACTCATCGTCGACTTTCGTGATGCTGCGGCGTACGACGTGTACACGCACCACCCCCGCCACGTCGAACTCGTGACGACGTGGAAGCCGCGGATTGACCGCCTGACGATCTTCGACATCTCGCCGCAGGCGCGACCGTGAGTCGCTTGTCCTGCGACCTCGCGATTCGTTATGGCTTGACGATCACCGGCTCGGCGTCCTTGCCGTGGCCGAGCTTCCCTTCGAGTTCATCCGCACGCTTGGTCTCGCCGGCCGCGTAGGTGCGCACGAGTGAGCCCGCAAGCCGGTCGAGCGCCTCGCGGTCCACGAGAGCGACCGGTCCGTCGGTCCCGCTCTTCTCGTTCGCCGCGTCGACTGCTGCTGCGGACATCGCAGAGATGCCCGCACGGGTCGCGAGCTGCAGCTGCTGCTGCGCAATCGCCGCATCGACCGTCTCAGGGAGCATCGGCTGACCGAAGTAGATCGGGCTCTTCGTCAGATCGAGCTCGAGTGCCCCGGCTTCGTTTCGCGTCGACGGAACGACAGCGACGACGATGCCCGACTCGTAACCGACGTTCATCAGTTCAGCGACAGTCGAGCCGACGAAGAGGACCGGCTGCGCCAGCTGCCGCGGATAGAGATAGTCGTTCGGAACACGCACGACGATGACGTAACCCGCGCCGATCGGCTGCGAATCCTTGCGCCACTCTTGCGTGTAGCTCGTGGCAAGCGTGAACGGCCGCGCTTCAATCAGTTCGATGATCGGTGCGGGTGTCGGCGGAACGGGGGGTGTGTTGTTGACGTGCTGCTCTGCGGGCACCGCGTTCGGCGCGGCCGGGGCGACCCCGTCCGCAGCCGTGAGCGCACTGCTCGTCGCGAGGACTGACGTCAGACAGAAGGCATGCATGATGGAAGTAGTCATAGGTGCAGATATCGCTTTCGCGTCCAAACTCCGGAATCCCGTTTGGGGATATATGGGGTGGGGATCACGCAATCAGTCTTTATCGAGCATGAGATCATCGATGCCGAGGCGCCCCTGAACGGAGCCGGCGCCCTCGCCGAACGACAGACGCACTGTCTTGATGTTGGTGAGATCGAGCCCGGTCGCATCAGTCAGGAAGTCGGTCGGACGGATGCGAATCGTTTCAAACTCGTTCTGCCAGCCGCTCCCGGTACCAAACCCGGTCCGCAGATACGGCCGCTGCACACCGCCCTTGTACGCCCCGATGTTGATGGAACTCGACACGTCGTTGATGTCGACCAGGGTCACGGTAAACGTGATGGCGCCATTGATTGCGACGTTGTTGGGATGACGCGTGGTCTGCGCGGCCCGCAGCGAAAGATACGCGTCGTCGGCGAAGTTCGCCTGCGCCGGGACGATCGCCCACTCGATCATGGCGGGGCTGTTCCAGTCGAAGAGGAAGCCCTTCGTCAGGTCCGTCGAGCGGCCTCGCACCATGCCGTTGCGCGGATCGCTCGCCAGCCACGTAAACGTGGTGTTCGCGTCGTTGTGAATGCCCTCGTTCGGATTCGTCACCGTGAAGGCGACGGCCGCGCCGGAGCTTGCCAGTGCGGTTGACGTGTTCGTCTGGAAGTCGTCGATGATGTCGCTCGACGGCGATGGATCGCGATACTCAAGGTCCACGATCATTGTCGGATCGACGCCGACCGGACGCAGGTCCTCATACTGCCGCCAGAGATATTCCTTCGCGGCCACATCTCCGTCGATGAAGTGCTTCACCAGCGCGAGATATGCCCCTTTGGCGATGAGCTGCGCTGCTGTACGACCGATCTGCGTTCCCGCCGGTCCGCTGAAATCATTCACACCGCAGCAGTTGAAGTCGTTGTGATCCGCGCCGTGCACATAGACCGCAGCACGTTCACCCGTCGACCGCTCATAGAGATTGAACGAATCAGCGATATCGTTGTCGGGGCAGCCGCAGACGTCGCCGTCGGCCGAGCCGTACATCAAGTGATAGTTCGCGCCATGCGGAGTCGCGGAGTTCGTGCCGAGGAAGTCCGTCGGCGCAATACTCGAAATGAGTTTGATATCAGCGACGCCGTAATTGGGCGGGTTGAATGTCCCGTCAACGATCCGGTCATAGGCACGGACGACGCCTTCGCCGCCACGGCTGTGGCCGATCCAGATAATGCGGCTCGAATCAAGCTTGCCGTTGAATGCCCCGCCGCCGATGCTGGCCTGCAGCGCGATGACCGCTGCCGTGTGGTTGAGCGTCGTCCCGGACGCCGCTTCAATGCCAGCCTGCGTGTTGTTCTGATGAGACATCACGATGTATCCCCAGCTAGCGAAAAGCTGCCCGAGATAGTCGTACCACGTGTAATTGTGTCCGTTGCCGTGGCTGATCACGATCAGCGGAACGGGATCCATATTCTGAATGTCAGTCGGGTAGTAGAGCCGCTCCAGCTGAAACGTCGAGGCGATGGCCGGGTAGTTCGTATCAAAGCTGTTGATCTGCGAGACGCTGAGCGGGCCGTTCTGGGTGAGGTCGACGACCTTCCAGAATCCCGGAGCGTCGGAACGACCGTCGATGAGGTCGCCGCCGTCGAGCACACCATTGCGATTGAGGTCGACCACGAGGTCGTAGCCTCGGCCGACCGAGAGATCCTGACCCGCGGCCAGGCCGTCCGTCGCGAGCGGCTTCACACTCGTCGCCGCCGTCGCCCCGAAGGTGACAACGTCGGGCGCACCGCGCACGTCGACGAGCACCGGATCCGCATCCCACTCGAGCTGCGAGCGGTTCGAGAGCACGAAGACATCCACCGTCGCGTCGCCTGTGGCCGGGAGCTGGGCAGGATCAACCGCGACGTGCACCGTCGAGCCGCTGTTGTAGCTCTGCGTGAACGCGGCGTGCGGATACGACGTGAGCGAGACGGCGGCGAGCTCGCGCTCGATCACGTCGCCGCCGACCGGACACGCGCCCCACCCGCCAAGGAGCACCGCCAAGTCCGCTGCATCCACGGCGCCGTCGCCGTTCAGATCAGCCGGACCGGCACCACCGCTCCATGCCCCCAGCAGGTTCGCGAGATCCGCACCGTCGACCTGTCTGTCGCCGGTGATGTCGGCCGGGCAGTCTGAACCGGCGAAGACGGACGCTGACACTGTGCACGCGACGATCGCCGCGATTGACGTTTTCCAGCCGTTCATGCTGTTCTAACTCCTGGCGTTGAGGGACCGGGTCACGAGTGCGCCCCGAGACCCACCAACGTACTCGCGCGCCCCCCCTCTTCCAACCACAACACCCCAACCTGACGCAAGTTCCTGCGAGCCTGCACGAAGTTGCCCACGTTGCCGCGCCGGTCCTAACCGCGACGCCGAGTGGGCTTTCTCCCGACCGGGCTGTGGCCCGCGTCCGACGGCGGGCCCCGTGATCGGCTACCTTGCGACTTTCGGGCTCGCTCCATCCTGCCTCCTGCAATGGCCATCCGGACAAGCATCCAACCCGGTCAGCTCTACCGCATCGCCTTCCTCGGCCTGCTCTGCGTCGGTTTCGGCATATGGGGAGCGTATGACTACTGGGTCAAGATCCCCGCTCAGGAAGCGCTGGTCGCGGAGCACACCGCCCTCCTGAGCACGAAAGACGCGCTGGAAGCCAAGCAGCTGCGCGGCACCCTTTCGACCGCCGAGGAGACCGAGCTCACCTCCGCGCGCGAGGCGCTGGCGCTGCGGTTCCTCGAAGCGCCGACGCCCCCTGCCGCGTACGACCGTCCCGTGCAGCTCTGGGTCTATGTCATCGGCTGCGGCGTGCTCGGCGTGCCGTCTGTCGCCTGGATGCTGTGGTCGATACGGCGCAAGCAATATGAACTGACAGATGACGGCTCGCTCATCACCCCTGAAGGCACGTGCCGCATTGATGAGGTGAAGGGCATCGACATGAGCCGCTGGATGGAGAAATCGATCGCCATGGTGACGCTGCCGGACGGTTCGAAATCCGTTCTTGACGATTACAAGTACAAGAATCTCCATTTGATCATCGGCGCTCTCGCACACCGTTTCCATCCCGACGAGTGGACGATCGAGGCGCGGCGCATCCTCAAACCGGCGCCTGATGCCGCGACGTCCGACGGGCAGTAAGCGATCCACTCTTTACCACTCATTTTCTTGCACTCATGCCGCACGCCATCAACGAACCAACCACAGCGATTGCCAAACAGGATCGCTGCGCAGACCTTTCCCATCGACCCCGCGTGCTGCTCGGCAAGATGGGCCTGGACGGCCATGATCGCGGCGTGAAGCTGATCGCCCGCATCCTGCGCGACAGCGGCGTGCACGTGATCTACTCCGGCTTGTGGCAAACTCCGAGATCGCTCGCGATCAGTGCGCGTGATGAAGATGTCGATGCAATCGCCGCGTCGATGATGTCCAACTCGCATCTCGTGCTCGTGCCGCGACTGCTGGACGAATGCAAGCGCGTCGGCCGTCCTGACATGATCGTGAATGTGGGCGGGATCATTCCGCAAGAAGACGTGGAGACGCTGATCGCCAAAGGCGTCAACCGCGTCTTTCACACCGGCACGGGCATGGACGCGATCATCGACAGCGTGCGTGACGCGACGAAGCCGTACGCGCCGCTCACGAGCCCTTCGCCGACAGCGCAGCTTGCGCGGCGAATCTCGTTCGCGCATGCCGGCGCCACCCCTGCCGACGCGCCGCGCCGGCGTCCGAAGCAGGTCGTCGGCATCACCGGCTCGCCAGGCGCCGGCAAGAGCACGCTGGTCGCAGCGATGGCGAACGAAGCGGTGCGGCGGGGCGAGAAGATTGCGGTCGTCGCATTCGACCCGATGAGCCCGATCACCGGCGGTGCATTGCTCGGTGACCGACTGCGCGTCGATTTCAACGTTGTCGATGAAAGCATTTTCTATCGTTCGCTGGCGATCGTGGGAGAGGACTACGCGACGCTTCCGGACATCATCGAACTCATCGGCGGTGGCGGATACGACAAGCTGATCATTGAAACAGTCGGCGCGGGCCAGAACGACGTGGCGATCCGCAACTTCGTCGATCGCACTGCGGTTGTCGTTGTTCCGGGCATGGGCGATGCGGTCCAGATGGACAAGGCCGGCATTCTCGAAATCGCAGATCTCTTCGTCGTGAACAAGGCGGATCACGCGGGCGAAGCGAAGCTCGTGCGCGAACTGCTCGACATCGCAAGCGGCCGCAAGATCTTCGAAACAATCGCGACACAAGGCAAGGGCATCGTCGAACTGCTCGACGGGCTCTTTGCCGGAACGCGCGGCTGATCACCGTTTTTTCGAGCTGTTGCGGTGATCCATGGCCGCAAGGCGATGGCGCTGACGCTCGGATTTCTCGAAGTCCTGATCTGGGTGACGGTCGTCTACACGATCGGCGACATTCGCGAGGCTTCGAGCGGCCGTGCGTTCGCGAGCGAGACGCCCCCCTCGCAGCAGGAAATGAAACGGCGCTGACTCTTCGTTACACTTCGCGACCATTTTCAATAGCCGCATCCCACGCCACACTTTCAGGCACTCCAATGACCAACGCCACCGTCTCGCCCGCCGCGTCCGCGACGTCGACCTCGCTGCCACGCAATTCGAATCAGGCGCTCGGCATCGGCCAGTTCGCCGTCGATTTCATGAGCGGCCGGCTGGGCAAGCCGGCACCGAGCGTGATCGAGCGCACGGTCATGTTTCACACCGACAGTGTGCTCTGCGGACTCAGCGCGATCGCGCTCAGGACCAACGCGCCGACGCTGCTGCGCGCCGAAGCGGCCGAGTATGAACGCGGTGCCGGTGTCCCGGTCTTCGGCTCCACGCAGAAGGTTGCGCCGGAGAAGGCGATCGTCGCGAACTCGAGCGCCGTGCGCGAGTGGGACTCGAACGGCACCAACTTCGGCTACAACCCGGCGCTCGGTCACACCGCGGGCGAGTTCGGTCACAACGACTTCTACCCAGTCGCCGTGGCTGCGGCCCAGCTTGCGGGGAAGGACGGCGCATTCGCCGTGCGCGGCATGATCTGCCTCGATGAGATCCGCGGCCGCCTTGCCGAAGTCTTCAGTCTCAAAACCTACAAGATCGATCACGTTGTACACGGCGCGATTGCGAGCGCTGCGGTCTACGGGGCGATGCTGGGCGCAACGCCCGAGCAGATCGAAAGCGCGATCGGCATGGTCGTCGCGCACTACATTCCGTGGCGCGCGATCCGGGCGGGCAAGCAGCTGAGTGATTCGAAGGGTGCGTCGGCCGCGATCTCCACCGAAGTCGCGGTGCTGTCGATGCAGCGCTCGATGCGCGGCTTCATGGGACCGCGCGACATCTTTCGCAATCCCGAGAGCATGTTCCGGCAGTTCGAGAAAACGAACGGAGACAGTCCGTTTGACCTCGTCCTCAGCCACTCGGGGCAAGACTTTGCGGTGATGGGCATGCACTTCAAGCTTGGCCTGTACGAGCACCAGTCGGCGGGCGCGCTGCAGGGGCTGCTCAGCTTGATCGAGAAGAATCCGCAGCTGCTGCAAGATGCCGACGCGATCAAGTCCATCAAGATCGTGGCGTATGAACCGGCGTTCGGCATCATCGGCGATCCGGCGAAGCGCGATCCGAAGACGCGGCAGAGCGCCGATCACTCGATGGTCTACATCGTGGCCACGCTGCTGCGCAAGGCGATCGACGCCGCGCAGGCGACGAAGAGCACGACGAAGAGCACGACGCAGAGCACGACGCAGAGCACGACAGGGGGCACGTCGAACGATGCGTACTGGATGACGCTCATGCTGGGGCCGTACGACTACGACCCGCAGTCGATCAAGCACGCCGCGACGCGTTCCATCATGGCGAAGATCGACTTTGCGCACGGCGGGGCCGAGTACGATCGTCGATATCCGGACGGAATTCCGACGTCCATCGTCATCACCACCAACGACGGCACAACGTTCGACAGCGGCCTCGTCATGTATCCCGCAGGTCACGCCCGCAACACCAGCGCTCATCTCAAGACGATTCTGCAGCACAAGGCGCGTCTGCTCGGTGCGCTGGCGACGAAGGATTTTGAGAAGGTCATCGAGCGGTTCAATCGCGTGCCCGTTCTCACAGCCTCGGAACTCGGGACGCTCTATGACTTCGCGATCGAATCGCGCGACGGCTACGAGTGAGCGTCTGCCGCAGCGAGCGGGCGAGAGCGCAGCGCGCGGGCGACGGCGCAGACGCGTGCGATCAGACAGCCGTAGACGATCACAAAAAAGCCGCCGTCGACCACGGTGTACAGGAACAGCGACCGCATCAGTTGTGGACCGGGCGGGTTCGCATAGAGCAGCCGCTGGAAAAGGAACGATCGGCCTGCGAGCCAGACGGATGACAAGACGATCGCAGCGAAAAGGAACAGCTCGAGGCGTCGTTGCTGTGCGTGCAGCGACACCGCCATCTGATGCAGATGCCAGGCCGCCGCGAGAATCACGAGCGCCCGCATCAGCTCTGCTGCCACCTGCAGAAACTGGACACCGATCAAAGGCACGAGGTTGATCCCCGTCTGATCGAGCAGCGACAGTGCGAATGTGAACACGAGCGCCACCGCGCATGAGACGACGACCGCGCGCAATCCGAGTGACGTGCCGGGCGCCATGGCACGGCGATTGAGAACACCGGCAGTCAGCCATGCAACCGGCATGAGTCGGATGATCCATCCGAGCCAGAAGCGAGCTTCCAGCGCGACCTCCGTCCACAGACGATTGGAAAGGGGCAGCTGCTGCATCAGCTCGCGCCGCATCTGGAGAACCGGGATGGAACTCGCGATGAACGCCAGTGTGATCGTCGTGAGCAGTGCAGCAAGCGACCACAACACAATCGCCGCGAGGCGACGGCGCCCCGCACCGATCTGGTGCGCCTGCTCCGCATCCATGCCGCACTCCGGGCAGTTCGAATCTCGTGTCAGTCCAGCGAGGATCTGACCGCAGCCGATACAACGGCCACGCCACCAGGCTTGGGCTGCGTCCACATGCAGAAGCGGCATCGGGCCCGGCGCCGCGCGGCGCAGGCGGAGCGCGATGCAGAGGATCGCTGCAAGGAGGAGAACCTCCCATGTCCGGCGGGCAATCCTCCACACCGTCATCCAATCGTCCCAGGTCCTCTCTATCCACTGCACCAGGGCCCCCGTCACACTCGCGTCCGTCGAGATGAGCTGCGGAACCCAGAAGCCAACACGCACCGCCAGATCTGCGGCCACCCACCCCAGAAGCGAGACAAGTGCGGCCCGGGCCGCCCATCGGCCTGCGCGTGTCGCGGCCCCGCGCGCCAGTCGAAGAACGCCGAACGTCATGAATGCAACGAGCCCGAACTGGGCAATGGGCTCAAGGATCTCGAGCACCAGATTCGCCGGACTCCGTGTTGACCACGAGGCAAACGAGAGCACGGTAAGCGACGCATAGAGCGCGGCCACAGCGCGCCCCGCTGTTCGCCTCCACCCCGGCGGATACGCAGCCCGCGAGAGGGCAAACGTCGCCATGACAAACAGCACGCCGACGCCCACGACCACGTCGCTCTTCTGCAGGCGCGCTGGCATGGCCCAGTGCAACGCGATCGATGCGTACAGCGCGACGCCCGTGAAGCACAGTCCCACCCAAGCCATGCGTCGCCATGCATCATTCGCCAGCGTCGCATGAAACTGCGCGACGAACGCGACGCTCGCTGCAATCGGCCATCCGCATTCGGGACACGACGTTCCACGAGACGCGCGCGATGCATCGAGCGGGTATCGACACTGCTGGCAGCGCAGCGATGAGTCTGGAGTGATTGCGTCCTTCATGCTCTTGCTTGCAGCAGATCCGATCCCGGTGCCGACGCGGTCACTCACATGCGGACAATGATCTCCGCGCCCGGAATCGTCCTGACTTGTAGCACGCCGCCGGTGATGATTGAAAGCTAACCACCGTTCTTTCCGGATTCCTCGCGCTGCATCCTCGATGCGATGACGATCGCGGAAAGCTGCAGCGCAGCCCCGGCATCACGGTGTCGTTCACATCACGCAAGGTACCCTCACTACGCCCCGGTCACTTCCGCACGCGGCTTGAGCCGCGTCGAGCGCCACAGCCGCACCGCGATCACGATCGCGTAGATCTGCACCGCGAGATCGCTCAGGGCCGTGATCGTGCCGATGGTCATCGGTACGAAGCCAAGTGCAGCTCCCCGTGTTGCCTGCAGCGCGAGGACAAACGTCGCGATCCAGAGGCCAAGCGTGACGATGGACAGTGCGACAAACCGCTGCGGCCGATCCGATTCGATTGCGGTTGCCTTCGCGACGCCGTACACGATCGCGGCCGTCCCGATCATCGGCAGGAAGCGGCACACAAATGCGAGCGGTACGAACCAAACGGGATGATCGTAAATCGCCAGGAGAATGAGTCCGGTTGCGATGAGCAGGAGCCCGATTCCGAGTCGACGACGTCGTGCATACCACGGAAGCGATGCGTCGCTGAAGCCACCGATGCTCCGCCACTCCTGCGTCACTGCCAAGAGGCAGAGATAGTGCGCGACCAACGCGACCAGCATGATGTACACCAGAGCGACGCCCATGTTGGTCGCACGCCACGCGATGCTGCTGAAGGTCAACGCCCACTGCACTCCAACGCAGACGTACAGCGTGCTCCACGCGAGCGCTGCCAGCACCATGCGCACAACCAAACCGTTCAAACCCGCGCCCGACACCCCGGCGCGGAGTGCAACCCACATCCGCGCGCTCTCGCGCACCGACGTGCCGCACTCGGGGCATGCGCCTGCAAGCGTGTGTCCGCTCAGATCGTAGTGGCATACGGCGCAGTCCATGCGAGCGTCTGTGTCGGCGCGAGGATTCATGACCGCTCCCGTCTGCGCACCGCGCGCCGCAAGCTGAACGCCGCAAATGTCAATGCAAGCGGTCCGCCATCGCGATCATTCAGCGCGAGCGCTTTCGCCAAGTCCTTCAGCGTCCACGCCGATCCGGCAACGATGACTCCGTTCGAAATCCACCGGATGAACAGGACGATCCACGTCGACGACGGGGACCGGGCAGCGCGCTGCGTCATGACGATCACCGCCCGGCACGCAGGACAGACCGGCGAGCGTAACGATCGCGCTTACTCGTGCTGCCCGTCGCCTATGGGCGATGCGTTTCTCAATCTGTGTGGGGCCGCATTCAGCACAGCTGCCGTCGTCCGGAAGTCCGACGAGACCGTACCCGCACTGCTCGCACGCGAAATCACTGGGTAACACTTCGCTCACGCGCGGCGCCCCATTCCCCGTCGAGTCACTCGCGAGCCTTCGGTATCGACCTCGAGCGATCGGGATATGGCGGCAGTGTCGGAACAGCGCGCGGCGTGTTCTTGATCGAGTCGAGCAGCACCTCGACGCCCTTCGCCAGTTGCGGATCTCTGCCGGCGAGACGATCCGCCGGCGTGATGTCGACCTCAATATCGGGCGCCACGCCGTTGTTCTCGAGGCTCCACCCTGCCTCGCCCGTGCGCTGCGGATCAAACCACGCGAACTCCGGCTGCGTGCTCAGACCGAGATCGAGGTACGGCTTGTCGGCACGGATGCCGATGACGCCTCCCCATGTGCGCGTGCCGATGAGCGGCGCGAGCTTGTTGATGCGCACTGACTCGGGAAAGATGTCACCGTCGGAGCCGGCGTTCTGGTCGATCAGCACCACAAACGGACCATCGAGCACCTTCGTCGGATAGCTTTCGAGGCGACCTTGGCGGGGTGCCTGATAGGCCCACGGCTTGCGTGCAATCCGCGCGAGAATCAGCTGACTGACCCAGCCGCCGCCGTTGTCGCGAATGTCGACAATCATGCCGCGCTTCTTCGTCTGCGGATAGAACGTGCGGCTGAACTCGACGAGACCGTCCGTATCCATGTCCGGAAGATGCACGTAGCCGAGTGTGCCATTTGACATCGCGTCGACCGCGCGGCGATTGCCGTCGACCCAGTTCGCATATCGCAATCCGCGATCCTCTTCGCGTGCGACGACCTCGATCATGCGGCGATTGTTTCCCTGCACGTCGTCGGCAATCTCGAGCACCACCGCTTTGCCCGCACGGTCCTGCAGCAGCTCGTACGGATCGCGATCAACGCGCGCCGCGCGCCCGTCGATCGAGAACACGACGCTCCCCGGCTTGACGGCGAGGTGCGGCAGCGCGAGCGGACTTACGAGATCGTCGTCGCCGGGACGGCCCGCAAGAATGGTCCCAATGGTGAGCGCATTGCCCTCGCGGCCAAAGTCCGCGCCGAGCGTTCCGACCGCCACAGGTTTCGCGCGATCCGGCTCATCGCCGCCCATGATGTACGTGTGACTGGTGCCGAGTTCCGAGATGAGCTGGCCCATCACGTCATTCAGTTCGCTGCGGCTGCCGAGCTTGGGAACAAGCGCCCGATAGCGCGCCCGCATCGCATTCCAGTCGACGCCGGCCATGTTCGGCGCCCAGTAGAAGTCCCGCTGCAGACGCCACGTTTCATCGAGCATCTGCGCCCACTCGGCCCGTGGCTCGATGCGCACCTGCACGTCGGAGGGATCAACAACTTCGTCCTTCCCGTCGCCACCCATCGGATGAACGGTGAACTTGTCGCCTTTCATCCACACCACATGCGCACCATCGAGACTCGATGCGTACGTTGCAATGCCGTCCACCAGTTCCTTCGTTTCACCAGCAAGCACGTCAAAGTGCTGCAAGGTCGCGATCGGCTCACCAAGAGGCGGGGCAGGCCACTCAACACCGGCGATGCCGCGGACCGGATCGCGCAGCACGATCACGCCACCCGCCGTCGGCGTGAGCAATCGGTAACTGCCCGCGTCAATCGGTGCACGCCAGATGCGATCGCGCATGCCCTCGACCTCGACGCGCATCAGTTCGTCTGCTTCGGGGGCTTCGGGAGCATCTTTCTCAGTGCGCTTCGCCGGATCCGCGGCTGCTTCCTGCTCCGGCGCTTTTGCCCACTTCTTCAGATCGAATCCTGCCGCAGCGGCAAGCGCGAGCGACGGCGGCGGGGTTCCGCTCGCCAGCGGAATCGCGAATACCTGGGTCATCCCCGCAATCACGTACTCGAAGTCGGGGCC
>JAWXBD010000143.1:0-13384 GCA_034439815.1 Phycisphaerae bacterium | reverse complement strand
TTCGAGTGTCACGGACACGCAAAGTTCCGCCTCGGCGTTCGCGGAGGCCTTCGGCAGCGGGATCCGCGCCAGACACGGCCACACTGCGGACAGGATGATCCGGCGCGTCGCCAGACCCATCCGGTCGCTTGTCGGCGTGGTGGTTCGGATGGAGGTCACGATCGGCCTCCTTTGGACGGGGCTTCAGAGCGTCGTCGGCCGAACGGACTCACGAAACCGACAAGCTTCGCGAGCGCCACCGTGGTTCGGCGCAGCGCACCGCCGTCGGCACCGACGAGCCGCTCGCTCACGCCGTCGAGGAGCTGCACCGCGTCAAGCAATTCGTCGACACGTGCATTGTGCGCCGAGCGTGCTGCACCTTCGCGTCCCCGCAGCGGACTCGTCCGGCAGCGCGAAAGCCCTTCGACCAGCGGATCAATCTCGCGCCGCTTGCGGGCGCGGGCGACGGTGGCGAAGAGCTTCCACACGTCCTGCTCTGCGCGAAAGTACTCGCGCCGGTCGCCGCGCTCATGCTGCCGCGTGATGATGCCCCACTCGACGAGCGTTCGCAGCGTCATCGAGACATTGCCGCGTGAGATGCGGAGCCGATCCATGATCGCATCGGCGTGAAGCGGATCGCCGTGCACGAAGAGCAGCGCATGCACTTCAGCCATCGTCCGCGGAACGCCCCATCGCGACCCCATCTCACCCCACAGCGCGATGAACCGGTCCTGCGAGTTTCCTAGCTCCGTGTCGGTGATCTGGTCCGGTCCGCCCGCGCGCGGACTGCGCGGCGGTGGCGGCGCGAGAGGGATCTGGCTGTGAGCGTCCATGGATGCAGCGTACCGGCCGACGTCGCGGGGAGCGAGCGAGTTTTCAGAAAAGACTGAAACTTTGAAAGCGGCGTACAGACGCAAATGAAAACCCCCGGTCCTTGGAGACCGGGGGTTCGATGTCATGTCGTCGCGGAGGGGGCGGCGTGCGGGCCCTGATTTAGGGGATCCCGATCACGGATTCAAGATCCCGCCGGTCACGTTGAGCTGGATCAAATCGTGCCACACCTGATGGGACGTCACGTTGCCAAGTCCGCATGTCCACAGGCGCGCCTGAACCTTGCCGCCCGGTCCGAAGTACTTCGGCAGGAGGAACTGATTGACCGCGAACACGTTCGTGCTGAGGCCAGGCCCGATGAAGTTGATGCCCACGAAGTCCCATCGTTCATCGGACCAGTTGTAGAGAAAGCCGCCCATGATGACGAAGGGCTTTGTGGCACTGGAGACAGCGATGAGCGAGATGCCCTGCAAGACGTCGGGATCGAGCGCCGGCGCAGCGACGACCGCGATGAGATCGGTCGTATAGCCAGTCGCGAGATACGAGAGGCCAAGGTTCGTCGTGCCGGCGGTCGCGTACTTCGCGACGATCTTCAGGTAGTTGCCGTCGAGCGCGCGAATGCGGAACGACGAGGGCGGAGATGAAGCAAGCGGGTCGCCGTAGACGATCTTCACGTCGGTGGAGTTACCGCTGACGAACTGGCCGTTGAGAATCGCGAAGCCCGACTCCAGGGCATCGGGGTAGGCGCCGATGAGCGGCAGAGTCTCGCCGCTCACCGGTCCATTGCAGCCGATGCTGTCTGGACCGGCGGTGAGGCCGTTTGAATAGCACTGTTCACCGCGACTGGCTGTGCTGACGACATCGCGCATCTGGATGGGTGTGATTGGCGAGCCGTACAGCTGCTTTGACCAGCCCTGAAGTACCGCAGCAAGGCCGGCGATCATCGGTGCGGCGGCACTCGTTCCGTTGAACCTCGAGGTGTAGCGGCGGAGATTGTTGGTCTCCGGATCCTCCGGATCCGAGCCGTTGGCACCCGTGTGGAGATCGCCGTACCCGCACGTTGTCACCCCGGCGCCCCAGCCGGATACGTGCACTGTGCCGTCACCCGTGAAGTTCGAAAAGAACATGCGGCAGTAGTGATAGAACGCATTGCCGCATGCGGCGACGCCCAAGCTCTGGCCGGGCCACGCGGCGCCGACGACGATCGCGCCTGTCTCAAACGGGGAGGCGGCGATTGGAATCGCATCGTTACCGGCAGAAACCACCACGGTGATACCGAGGTCGGAGGCGAGCCCGATCAGCCCGCCGATGGATTCGGAGAGCGTGAGCGGCCCCGCACCTGGAAAGCCGATCGAAACGCTCAGCACATCACCGTCAGCAAACGTCTCGGCTGCCGACGTAAACGCATTCGGCAGACGGGATCCTTGTTCGAGCGAGAGCGCGGGGAAGAAATAGCCTTGAGCTTCGTGCGCGATGCCTGTGACACCGACCCCGTTATCGCTTGCGACGAGCATGCCCAGGCACGCGGTGCCATGGTCCGGATCATTTGCGCCGCCACCGATAAGGATCGGCGTCTGGCCAGGCTCGAGAATGACCCGCGGTTCCAACAGCGGGATGCCGCCTGAGCCGGTGACGAACTCCTCATGATTCACATGCGCGGAAAAGTCAATGACGCCGATCTTGATGCCGGCGCCATTCAGGATCGGCTCGGCACCACCCTGGTACACATTTGCGAACTGCGTCTGCAGCTCCCGCACACCGGTCAAATCCAACCCGCCGCCACGGAACTTGTTCGAGAGGAAGACGAAATCGTCGATCGCGGGCGGCGGTGCGGCGAACTCGCCGATCGTCGGTTCCGCGAACAGATACGTCTGCCAGCCGGCCGCGAAGAGCGGAACTTCCCCGATTGCGGGATAGTTCGGGTTGTTCTTGAGTTCACCCTTGAAGTTCGGGGTGGGCCCTTGAATGGGGGTGGTGCGGCAGACGCTCGTGAGTGCTTCGCTCGAAGCAAGGCTGACGCACGTGGCATCCCAGGTAATGGTGCAGCACGTGACGTCGAGGCTGCAGACAGCGAAGCAGCACTCCGGCCTGTCACAGCCGCGGAAGTCATGCACCTCAAAACAACCGCCCGCGAGGAGAGGCACAATGTCGACGAACAGCGGATTCGGTGCACCCGCTCCGTCGCTGAAGCAGGGGTCGTATCGGAGGCCCGGGGGCGGACCGGCGCCGGCGTCATAAATTGAACCATCGCACAGGAGGTTCGCGTACGCGGCGCAGAAGACGTCCCATCCACTCGCGAAGTCGGTATCCGAGCAGTAGGCCAAATACGTCGACACGAGTTGGCAGCAGGCCGCGTCAGCACATCCAGCCTCGCAGATCGTAGGATCATCCGCGACGCAGCCTGGATCGGGATTGCAGCCGAGCCCCGCAGCCGGATCCGCACAGGTGTTCCCGGGGAAGTTGCAGGCCATGGTCGTGTTGTTCGGCACGCAGCCGGTGACGGTCTGATGCGTTTCGAGGGGCCGTTCCAGCTCGACGAACTCGACGATGTCCAGCTCGTTGAGGGCCCGCGCCACAATCAATTCGCGGCCGGGCTGCACGGAGACGACGACGTAGCTCGCAAGGTCAGGCTGACCTCGGCCGCTCTTCGCTTCAGCCCGGAGCTCGATGGCTCGAAGCTGGTCGTCGCTCCGGTGGGTGATCCATGACTGGACGGACGCGGAATAGCGGGCCAGCACGAGGTCGAACGACGACACATCGCGGCCGTTGATGCTGACAAGCCGATCCGTGGGCGCGGTCTTGGGCGCGCGGGCACCGATGTCGTCGTGAAGCTTGACGATGATGCGACCGGTATAGCTGAGCTGACCCGTGGCGGCGTTGACCGGGAGGCGCAGTTGGTCCGTCGGCACCTTTGGATACGGAGCGCGGTGCGTGCGCGCGAGCGGATTGCGGTACGCCTGCAGGTCGCCGCTGTCAGTCAGGGCGAGCGCCGCGCTCGCATCAGGATGCGCGGCGGGGTTTGCCAGCGGACTCCCGAACTTCGCGGCGCCAGCCGCAGAGGCTGACCCGGTCTCTCCCTTCGCAGCAACCACGCTGGCGTTGAGGGAGTGCTCGAACATGATCGAGCCCACAAGAGTTGCACACAGGAGCGTGGCGGGGACGAGACGCAGCATCATGCTTCGGATCTCCGGATTGCCTGGCGGGGTCGGCAACGAGGTAGGTGAGCGGTACGGGAGAAATTCTTCGAACGCGGCAGCGGCGGCATTCGCTTGATCAGCTTGATCAGCTTGCTCAGCTTGCTCAGCTTGCTCAGCTTGCTCAGCCTGATCAGCGGTATCAGCAGTCTCAGCTGCAGCGAGGGTTGAGCGGCGCAGTCATTCAGGCCCGGAGTACTACGCAAACGAATTGAAGGCGCAGTCACAGAAATGCCAATTCATCACCCGAAAGACCGAGTGTAGCAAGCCTCGTATCGGCAACAAGTGGCGACTTGCAAGGAGTTTCCGATTGGCGGGCGAGCGGTTTGGTCCGAGCCGTGCCTCGCGCGTCACGAACTCGACTGTGTCGTCCGAGCGATCCTGGGCAGCACGCGGTTCCCGATATCGCGTCGGAAGAACGCCCCCTCGAACTGAATCATCGACGCGGCGGCGTTGGCCTTCTCCCGGGCGTCGAGAAGATCATGACCGACAGCCGTCACGCCAAACACGCGTCCGCCACTGGTCACCAGCTGGCCCCGAGCGTCCCGAGCGGTACCGGCGTGGAACACGGTGACGTCGGGCAGCTGACTTGCGGCGTCGACCCCCTGGACTGTTTTCCCCGTCACGATCGTGCCGGGATAGCCACCCGAGCAGACGCATACACAACAGGCGGCCCGCTCTGCAAACGTGTAGTCAATGCCGTCGAGGGTGCCCGTGGCCGCGCCATACAGCAGGGCGAGCAGATCGCCGTCGAGCCGCACCATGAGCGGCTGCGTCTCCGGATCCCCGAACCGGGTGTTGAACTCAAGCACCTTGGGGCCGGCCGGGGTCAGCATCAGCCCTGCGTACAGCACGCCGCGAAAGACCACGCCATCGCGGCGCAGAGCGTCGACGACCGGCACGAGGATCTGCCGCTGGATAAGCTCCATCAGCGGGTTGTCGATGAGCGGCGTCGGGCAGTAGGCACCCATCCCGCCGGTGTTCGGACCGGTGTCCCCTTCGCCGACCTGCTTGTGATCCTGGCAGGGGTCGAGCACGTTGATCGTCCGGCCGTCCACGAGCGCGAGCACCGACACTTCCTGGCCGCTCAGCCGCTCTTCGATCACCACTTTCGAGCCCGCGTCGCCGAACTCCCGGTCGCCCATGATGCGCTCCACCGCGTCGAGCGCTTCATCCTTGTTGGAGCACACGACGACGCCCTTGCCGGCCGCGAGTCCCGAGGCCTTCACGACGAGCGGTTCTTCGCTGTGCGCGATGACGTAGCGGGCCGCCGCGTCGAGCGTGTCGAACACCCTTCCCTCGGCGGTAGGAATGGACGCCGTGCGCATGATCTGTTTCGCGTACGCCTTGTCCCACTCAAGCTTCGCACCGTCGCGCGTCGGACCGAAGACAACGCGCCCCGGCGCAGCGAGCAGTGTTGAGAAATCCTTTTCGAGCAGCGCTTCCGGACCGATCACGACGAAGTGGATGTTCTCCCGCTCACACCACCGTTGCAGTCGAAAGATCTGCCGGACATCGATCGGTTCCGGACAGATGCGCGCGAGCGACGCCAGTCCGGCGCTGGCGCCGTCCTGGACCCAGAGCTCACCGAGATGCGGCGATTTGCGCAGCTTCCAGGCTAACGCGTGCTCACGTCCGCCGGTGCCGAGGAGCAGAACGTTGCAGGGAGATGGCAGCGGGGCAGGGGTCGTCATGAGAAGTCTGTGATCCGTTCCACGCGTTTTCTACCCGGCGAGCTTTTCGAACTCGATGTCGTGCGCCTGCGAAACCGCCTGATTCGTGAGCGATCCGCGGTTGGTGTTGATGGCGTTGGCGAAGTGGTGATCACGCTTCGCCAGATGGTCGGGACCGTGGCGGGCGATCTTCAGCACCCATGGCAGCGTGACGTTGGTCAGCGCGATCGTCGACGTGCGCGCGACCGCCCCGGGCATGTTTCCGACGCAGTAGTGCACGATGCTGTCGACCTCGTACACCGGGTCGCGGTGGGTGGTGACGCGACTCGTCTCAACACAGCCGCCCTGGTCGATGGCGACGTCGACAATCACCGAGCCGGCACCGATGTACTTCAGATCGCTGCGTCGGATCAGCCACGGCGCCTTGGCACCCGGGACGAGCACAGCGCCGACGATCACATCGGCCCACCGCAGCCGTTCCCGGATGGCCTGCACGTCGCTGTACACGCAGCGGACATTCTTCGGCATGATTTCAGCGAGGCGCCGGAGGCGATCGATCGAGATATCCATGATGACGACGTCCGCGCCCATTCCCGCTGCAACCTGCGCGGCGCAGCTGCCGACGACGCCGCCGCCGAGAATCAGCACGTGTCCCGGAGCGACGCCCGGCACGCCGCCGAGCAGCACACCTTTGCCGCCCCACGGCCGTTCGAGATACTTGGCGCCTTCCTGCACCGACAGCTTGCCGGCAACTTCACTCATCGGCGTGAGCAGCGGGAGACCACCCCGGTCATCGGTGAGCGTCTCGTACGCGATCGAGACGCACTTCCGTTCGAGACAGGCGAGCGTCAGGTTCTTGTCGGCAGCAAAGTGAAAATACGTAAATACAAACTGCCCTTCGCGGATGAGCGGGAACTCCTGCGGCTGGGGCTCTTTGACCTTGACGATCAGGTCGGCGCGCCGCCAGACGTCCGCCGCGGCGGGGAGAATCTCCGCCCCGGCCTCCACATACAGCTCGTCTCCGAATCCAGAGCCGAATCCCGCGCCAGCCTGGACCACAACGGTGTGCCCCTCGCGGATCAGCAGCTCCGCTCCCACCGGTCGCATGCCGACCCGGTACTCGTCCGTTTTCACTTCGCTGGGCACGCCGACAATCATGAACTGGCTCCGCGGTCTGCTGTGGGTGAGATGAGAGAGGCAGCGCGGAGTGTAGCGGGCCGTGCGCCGTCCTTTGGATTGCCATCGCGAGCCGAGTCCGTAGGAACGTCGCCCGGCGCACGAGCGCAAATGATGTTGCTACAGTGCAACGCCTCTTCTCTTTCCTGTCCGCTCCAAGACTCACGCATGCCAACTCCGCGTTTCCGTCGGTCGTATCTCGCTGTCGCCGCCTTCGCGCTGTTCGCTGTGGGCTCCCTCGGTTCGACTGCCTCTGCGCAGCTCGCGAAGGTGCTCGAAAAGCTGAACGAGCCATGGTCGCGCATCCTCGACAAGAGCAGTTCGTGGAAACCGATCCTCACGGCGCTCCTCGACATCACCGAGCCTCCGAAGCCGATCGGGCAGAACTTCGACGTCGGCCAGATCTGGCCCGGCATGTCCGATGAAGACGGCGCCTGGGCGGACTGGTCAGCGTGGGCGGAGAAGAACGCGTCGCTCGGCGTGGCGCTCATCGCCAACCAGGAGCAGGTCGCGTTCGCCATGCCGTACGGCGACGAATCGCTCGAACCAGCACTGAAGTCGAAGAACTACTCGATCCTGATTGACCTGGACGCCGACGGCCGCAAGACCACGTTCGGCTATCTGCAGGCAATTGCCGCCCTCGATGCGTGGTGCATCGCCGAGATGTACCGTCTCGGCGAAGCCGGCAAGTTCGAGGACGCGTTCAAGATCGGCGTCGCTCATCTCAAGGTGCTGCGTCAGCTCTCTGACCAGCAGATGCTTGAGGAAAAGCTCTACGCGCTCGACAACCTCGCGGAGGTGTCGCGCGTCCATCGAGACTACATCTTCACCTACGCGGACAAGATCCCCGGCGACCTTCTTCGCCGCCTCGGTTCGAAGGATTACCCGCTGATCCGCCCGCAGGACGGTCCGCGTCTCAAGCGGCTCGAAATGCCCGAGGGCGACCGGTATGTTGCCGAAGCGATTCTCGCCGCGTGCTTCGACGACCGCGGTCAGCCCAGCCCGGCGCTGTTCGCCGAGGTCTTTGCCGGTCTGCAGTCGGTGGACATGCCGCTGACCCGCTTCGGTGCAGCCCGCCGCTGGCAGGCGATTGCCGCCGTCCACGGATCGCTCGACGCATCAAGCATAAAACTCAACAACGTGTACGACGACTGGTGGCGTCGGTGGCGCTACCGGCCGTTCGACCTGGCGAATTCCGCGCCGACCGAGCTTTCGACGCTGAACCCGATCCGTTACGCAGCCATCACGCTCGCGGTGATCGACATCGATCAGGCCTTCCGGGCTCGCCGCCGCGCCGCGATGGAGATGAACGGGACCGCTACGGCGTTGGCGCTGGTCTCGTACAAGCGGGCGTACGGTTCATATCCGGACGACATCGAAAAGATTTTCCCGGTCAACGGGCAAAAGCGGTTCAATGCCGATCCCTACAGCAAGGCAGCGGATGGATTCGTCTACCGCTTCCTTGGCGCTTCGCCGCGCACTGTGTCGACGGTCAACGGTCCGGTGACCATCGACGGCGCGCTGTTGTACGCCCGCGGCGAGAACAACGAAGACGATGGCGGGATATCCCACGACCCGACAGCGGCCAGCAATGACGTGATCCTCTGGCCGCCGCTCCGCGCCGTCGCCCGCCAGCAGGAATGACCAGCGGTCCTCAACAGTGACAGTTCATCAATAGTAATAGTTCATCGCGCCTGCTGCGATCCGCGCTTTCATCATGTCCACTCCCGCCGTCGAAAAAGTCACCATCATCGGAAGCGGTCCCGCTGGCTGGACTGCGGCGATCTACGCGGCTCGCGCAAACCTGGCGCCGCTGTGCATCATCGGCGTCCCGGCCTCAAATCCCGCGCCTGTGCTGCCGGGTGGTCAGCTCATGCTGACCACCGAGGTTGAAAACTATCCCGGTTTTCCGCATGGTGTCACCGGTCCGGAGATGATGGAAAAGTTCCAGGCCCAGGCGGAGCGCTTCGGAACCCGCGTCAAATCGGACGATGTCGTGCGCTGCGATTTCTCGTCGCGGCCGTTCACGTTGACGACAGCCGAAGGCGAGATCGTCAAGTCGCACGCGGTGATCATCGCGACGGGCGCGATGGCGAACTGGATCGGTCTGCCGAACGAGCTGCGGCTGGCGACCACGGGCGGCGGTGTCAGCGCCTGCGCGGTCTGCGACGGTGCGCTGCCGATCTTTCGCCAGCAGCCGCTTGCTGTGGTCGGCGGCGGCGACACGGCGATGGAAGAGGCGAGCTACCTGACGAAGTTCGCGAGCCGGGTGTATGTCATCCACCGCCGAGACAGCTTTCGGGCTTCAAAGACGATGCAGGAGCGGATCCTCAAGGCTCCCAACGCCGAAGTGATGTGGAACAAGGCTGTCGTCGATGTCCTTGGACAAGAACGCATAGAGGGTGTCACGCTCGAAGACACGGTGACAGGCGAGCGTTCGACGCTTGCGGTGAAAGGGCTGTTCATCGCCATCGGCCACTCGCCGGCGACGAAGTTCCTGAAAGACTCGGGCGTCGAGCTCGACGCCAGCGGCTACGTGCACTTGGGCACGCGCAGTTCGAATACGAATATCGAAGGCGTGTTCGCCGCGGGCGATGTCGCGGACAGCGTGTACCGGCAGGCAGTCAGTGCGGCAGGCATGGGATGCCAGGCCGCGATCGACTGCGAGCGCTGGCTCGCTGCGCACGGTGTGCATTGACGCAATGAGTCTCTTCAATGGCCGTACCGCAGAAGTCGCTTCAGACGCTCGTCCATGACGCATCCCAGCTGCAACGCGCCGGACGCTTCATGGAGGCGATCCCGCATTATGCGGAGGCCCTGAAGCTCAGTCCGAACAATCATCAGCTGCTCGCGGCGCTGGGTGTGTGCCAGACCTGCATCGATCGTGCCGCCGAAGGGCGCAAGAATCTTGAGCAGGCAATTCGGCTCGCGCCCGCCGAGGCCCGCTATCACCACAACATCGCCTACACATGGAAGCGCGAAGGAAACTTCGAACGAGCTCACGCGTGCTTCGACACAGCCTTGCGTCTGGCGCCGAACACGCCAGGCTTTGTCGCTGCCAAGGTCGAGCTGTACCACATGGAGGGCGAGTACTCGAAGGCGATGCAAACGCTCGAGCCGATCCTCAAGGCCGCGCCGAACGACGCCAGTGTGATCGGCGTGTTCGCGACGATTGCCCGGCAGGTAAAGCGCCAGCGCGAGGCGATCCCGATGGTCGAACAGCTGTTGAAACGGACCGACATCGCCCCTGCGACGCGCATCAAAAACTCGTTCGAACTGGGCGCGCTCTACGACAGCATCGGTGAATTCGACGCGGCGTTCGCCGCATACAAGATCGGCAACGCACTGAAAGGGGACCGTTGGAATCCCGCGCAGCATGCGGAACTGGTGACGAACGTCATCACGTGCTGGTCGCGCGAAGCCCTTGCGGCACAGCCCCGCGCGAAGGTGGACGGCAGCCGGTTCATTTTCATCGTCGGCATGCCGCGCTCCGGAACCTCGCTCGTCGAGCAGATTGTTTCCGCCGCGCCATCAGTCTTCGGCGCCGGCGAGCGCGTTGATCTGCTCCGCGTCGCGCGAGACGCGCAGAACAGCGTCGGCATGGGTATCCCGATGGTGTGGACCCTCGAGCGCATGCAGACCCAGGAGAGCGTCGATGCACTCGGCAACAGCTACGTCAAGGCGATGGCTGCTGTCGCCGGTCCGGAGTACTCGACAGTCACCGACAAGCAGCCGCTCAATTTCGTCAACCTCGGGCTCATTCAGACCGTGCTGCCCGGAGCGAAGGTCATCCATTGCCGGCGCGAGCCGATGGACTCGTGCCTGTCCTGCTACTTCCAGCTGTTCGCGGGCAACATCCCGTTCGCCGGCGATCTGACGCACTGCGGAACTTTCTATGCCGAGTACGAGCGCATGATGGCGCACTGGCATGCGGTGCTCGATCTGCCGATTCTCGATGTGCAGTACGAAGAGCTGGTCGCGAATCAGGAGGCGATAACGCGCACGATTCTTGACTTCCTGAAACTGCCGTTCACGCAGGACTCGCTCCGATTTCACGAGACGAAGCGGGCAACACTCACGGCCAGCAGCCAGCAGGTGCGCGAGCCGATGTACAAGCGGTCGGTGCAGCGGTGGAGGGGGTATGAGAAGCACCTCGGGCCGCTGCGCGCGGCGCTGGGTTCGTACGCGTCGCCGGAATGAAGGACGAAGGACTGCGGGAACCGCGTTACAGGACGCGAACCCTCGACATTCAGCTTGGGAAGGGTACGGCGGAGCGTTCCAAGTTGCGGGGGGGCCAAACACTTGGGAGATCCGCAATTTTGCCTTGCACACGCGCTTGCACAGACGGGTGGCGGCTGTCGGCGTCGGTAGTCACTCGGTGGCCGGGAAGCGGGGCTCAAGCGCGCTCCACCGGGCTCCGCGCGTCGACGCCCACGTTGAGCATCGACGACGTGTGCCATGCCGCTTAATCCATGGCGGATACGACGTGCTCGCCGCGCACGACACACCGCCAGCCGTGATCTCCGTCGCTCGAGGCTCCGCATTCGCAGCTTTCTTCTTCGGCACACGATCGCCTACGAAGGAAAGCCGTGGACGAAGGCGTATCGAGTCTGGCTCGCGCGGCAGACGTTCGAGCATCGGACTCAACAGATTGCCTTCCAAAGCCTCGTGAACGCCATGGAGCAGGCCGCCTCGCGACTGAGCGAGCTCGATGCACAAATCGTCGAGACGCTTCCGGAGTGGCCGCTGGCGAAGGTTGTCACTGCGCTTCAATCGCTGCGAGGCGTGGCCACGGTGACCGCCGCAACGATCGTTGCCGAAATTGGATCCATGGCGAGCTTCTCGTCGCCTCGGCACCTGATGGCCTTCCTCGGCCTCACGCCGGGCGAACACTCCAGCGGCGGCACGATCCGCCGGCGCGGGATCACGAGTGCGGGAGACACGCTGGTGCGCACGTCTCTGGTGGAGGCCGCCTGGCACTGCCGCCAACCTGCGAAGGTCGGTCCTCGCAAGGTCACCGGCGTCGCCGACGCAAGCCCGCAGTGGGCCAGGGACATTGCGTGGAAGGCACAGGTTCGGCTGACCGCTCGGTACCGGAAGCTCGTCGCCAAGGGCAAGCTGCCTCAAGTCGCCGTGACAGCAGTCGCGCGAGAACTCGTGGGATTCATCTGGTCCATCGCAAGGCGGATCGACGACCCGGGCGCGCGGGCACTCTCAGACGGGCCTGAGCATCAAAGTGCGCGAGTCGACGGCGAACCCGCCTTGGCATAGGACACATGGACCTTCGCCGGGGAGGCGTGCGGATCGGCTCGGATCGGGAACCCTCGACGCAAAACTCTGTGGCTCGACCACAGCCGTCAGATTGAGGAAGCCCGTTTCGACGCACCTCATCACCTCATCATGGGGTTCCAATCCCCGAACAAGCGATTGATCGACCGTCGGAACAGTCCGAAGCCGCCGCCTCCCTGGCAGGGATTTCGTCCTTCTCTCACGTGAATCGCCACTCCTGTTGGGGTTGGTCGATGTTTCTATGCGCCGGGGCTTGACAAGGGGTCACCAGAGTTTTGCGCGCGAGTTGACAGCATGGTCGTTTCAATGGTTGTTCGGCGGTTCATTGCGTTCGTGAACCTGCACCGGTAGCATCACCATTTATGTGGTGGCAGCGACCCAACGGATCAGTATGCTCGATTGGAATCGGCTTCTTCGGGAGTGCTTTCATAGGAGTCGCTGGCTGCGGCGGGCCAGCCCCATCACCGGTGCAGTCTTCGTCGCCGACTGCCGCCGCATATCCAACACAAGGGTCGGTCGTCACAGCATTCAACGTGATCCGGGCGAAGCCGACGCCCGATGTCCGCGGCTACTTCGAGCTGCTGTATGCAGAGACCGATGCGCAGCAGAAATTTCTGAGCACCAAAGATGGGAAGGCACTTGTCCAGGATCTGGCCACGGCACTTCAGACTCGATTCAACGCGCCCCTGATTCCGGCCGAACCCGATCGCATTTACCCATGAGCCACGCGGACCGGCGACGCTGGTCAAGTCGGATTCGGACCGGGCTGAAGCGAGCTTCGTCGATGAAAATGGAGCGGAGCGCGTTCTCTATCTCGTTCACATAGGTGATCGCTGGTGGATCTCGGGTTACACCGAGGAGCGAGCGCCCGGCCGCGAGAGCCGGACCGCACAAGGCTGGGACATGTACGTGCTGCTCACTCAGTGCCTAGCACGACAGCGCTACATCGGCTCAAGCCCCGCGACCCCTTCAGCCGATCAACTCCCGTCACCAACACGGGAGCCGCCGTCTGGACGCACCTCAGATCCAGTCGTTGCACACTGCGCTGAAATCATGGCTTGGCGATCTTCGGGTCTGCTTCAGGCGCGAGCAGACGTGGGAGTATCTCCAGATCTATCTCCTGGGCCTGCTCGCCGATCTCAAGCGCAAGAGCATCGAGCCCATCGCGCTCGCGGCAAAGGTGCCCGTGCGGACAATGCAGGAGTTTCTGTCGTTCTTCGTGTGGGATCACGACCGGCTCGA
>JAWXBD010000142.1:0-53892 GCA_034439815.1 Phycisphaerae bacterium | reverse complement strand
GTCGCGATGGGGGGGGTGCTGTCGCCCGTGGCACCGAGCTTCCACCACCACCGCGAGGGGCGCCGGCTCCAGGGTTGCCACGCGGCGCACCTCCGCCGCCCTTTCCACCATCACCCGGGCGCGCACCCGGACTCGCACCCGGACGCGACTGAGGTGCCGCCGCCGCGACGGCCTTGCCGAGGCTCTCCTTTGACGATCGGCCCTTTGCCGTCCGTTCCTCGGCGGCCCCGGGCGATGGGCTGACGGGCGAAGCGCCTGCGTAGGAAGCGATGAACGGCGGAGCAAGCAGCGCGAGCAGGAGCGAAGCTTGGACAACGCGCGACTTTCCAGCAAATAGACGACGACAACCGGCAGTAGTGAACGATGTCACGGGAGAAGCCCTCTGCGATTGGGACGCGGGCAGAGCGCCGCGGACGAGCGCGGCCCCAGAGTCAATCTATGACGCTTACGTGCCGGACTCCATTCCGGACTTGCATGTTGCCCAAGAAAGTTCGCCGCTGAGACGCCGCGAGGAGTGGACCGTACGAGAACAACGCGACCCGATGAGGGGCCGCGTGTTCTTCGTGCGGGGGATTGTGGGGGCGAGGCGATCCGCTCGGTCGATGTGTGATGCCTCGCGATGCTTGCGTTACCGCCGTTTGGGGTTGCGGTCCGGACCCCGATCAGGCATGCGACGCTGCGGTCCGTGATGTCCTTCATGCCGCGGGCCGGGGCCACGGTCGTGGTTCATGCCCGGATGCCGTGGCGATCCCGGCATCGGCCCCTTGAACGCACCGGGACCGCGCTGGTTGAAGCGATCCGCCCGTCGATCCTGCTGCGGAGGTGCCGCGCGGTGGTGCATCGCGCCGCCGCGGCCTTCGCGATGAGCGGGCCCGCGCTGGGGAGCTTTCGCCGAGTCCCGTTGGGCCTTTCCTGATTTCCGATGGAGTTCCCCGCGCCGCTGCCCGGCTTCGGCTCGATCGCGTGCCTTGGGGTGCGCTTTGGCCCCACGTCGTTGCGGCGCGTCATCTGGACCCTTGTCATCTGGGCCCTTCGCCTTCGGACCGGCGTCACGGCGATTCTCGCGTGCGTTCGCCTGGCCAGATGCGTCGAACCGTTCCTGAAGACGCGGTGGCAGCGAGTCACGAAGGGCACTGCGCACCTCGTCCGGTGATTTTCCGGACTGCAGCTGTCCGCGCACAAATGCGAGAAGCTCGTCGCGCAGGCCTTCGGGCAGCTGGCCGCTTGCGTTGTTGGCGTGATCCTGCGCACTGTCTCGCGGAGCGCGATCGTCGCGCGGTCGGCGCATCTCAGCCTGCTCACCCCGCTGTGGGGGCCGCTGTTCGCCGCTCGCGTGCGGAGGTGGCGGTGGGGGCGGTGATGCAGCGCTCTGCGCGGCGGACGCTGCCGGCACGGCGTTGATCGCGAGCGCGAGCGTGCTCACTCCAGACAACTGCAACAGAATGCGACGGATCGGTCTCATGCGAATGACTCCTGATGCCGCACGCTCTGACTCGATGAAGCATGCATCGGGTCCGGTCGTCGAGTGACGCAGAACACTCTGCGGTGACGGGCGGAGCACATGGCATGCTGTGCGTGCAACGGCTGCGAAGACGACGTATGAGCGGTACCGGATCTTGCGATCAAATTGCGAAACCGTGACGGACGCGATGGGGGCACCGTCCGCGGACTCGACGTGGGATATCGGCGAGGGGGAAGCCCTTGGAGCCGCGAGCCCAAGGGTCTCCCAACGAAAACCCCTGCAGCTCCAGCACGTTCGTGCAGGGATGCAGGGGGTCTTCCGTCAAAGGCCGGAGCGGGATTTGAACCCGCGAATCACGGATTTGCAATCCGTTCCCTTAGGCCACTTGGGTATCCGGCCGAAGTGAGTCGACGGAGCTCGTTCGAGGTCCGATCGAAGGAAGGCTCCATCTTGGCAAACGAGCGAACATGCGTCAAACGGCTTGGAACTGAATCGTGCAAGATCGTTGGATCGTGCGGTGCTTCTCCACCGGTCATGCGCAGCGCGGGCGCGCTCTTTCGGACGTGGGCAGGTACGCTGCTTGCCTCCTCTATGACCTACCGGCTGCGATTCTCGATGCAACACCATCTCGCGCTCTTGGCGGTGATTGTTCTTTCGCCAGGCGCCGCGCAGCGGTTATCGGGGCAGAGCACCGAGCCGGCCCCGACCGCTCCGACGGTCCCTGTCCTCGTCCGTCCGACCGGCGATGACGTCGGCACGATTCCCGGAACGACCGTCGCGGAACGAAAGCGGCCTCCACTCCTTCGCGAGGGGAGCTTCCTCGCGCGCGTCGCCGGGCGTATCCGCGCCGACGAAGAACAGCACGAATGGCTGTTCGTGCCCAACGCCATCGACGCCAGCGGACTGGAGCGCGAGATCGTCCTCCTGCCGAACGACACGCTCGGAGAGGCGACGCGCATCGCCCATCTCTCCAGTACTCCGGTCGACTTTGAAGTCACCGGTCAGCTTTTTATTTATCGAAGTCGCAATTATCTGCTCGCATCGCTGATGACCCCGACCGTCACCGTGGCGCCGCCGCCGCCGACACAACCCTCGGAGTCCGGGTCCACTGTCGAGCCGCCGACTTCTGACGAAGAGCTGGTCGCCGACGAAATGGAGCGACGCCTCGCCGAGCGCATTGCGACGCTCCCGCGCGCGCCGCTGAGCGCGCCGGCAGTGCGCAGAGACGTGGGAAGCGACGCCGCGGATGGCGCCAAGCCCGCAACCGTTCCGGGCGCTGGCGATCCCTCATCATCGCGTCGCGTGCTGGCCGGCGACGTCCGCATTCTCAGTCGGCGTGGTCAGCTCGTGCGTGACACCGCTACGGGCGGCTGGCGTTTCGTCTTCGACGGTCAGCTGGCCGATGGCGGCGAACCGTCGATGATTGTGCTGCCGTGTCTCGCACTTGAACGTATCGAGAAGGCGATGCGTGAGAGTGACGGCGCCGTCTCGATCGTGGTCAGCGGTTCGACGACGCTGTTTGAGGGCAGCAACTATCTCATGCCGACGTCATTCCGGGTCGCCACCGGCGGTCGAGGCCTGAACCCGTGAGCGCGATCGCGATCCGGCTGCGACCCGTCGAGGATCCCGACTTCGCAGCCATCGCGGCTCTCACCAACGTTTACATCAACACGACCGTCGTGCACTTTGGCTATGAGCCCGTGAAGGCGGACGAGCTGCGTGATGCATGGCGGGCAAAACGGACGCTCTATCCCTATCTCGTGGCCGTCGACGACCACGGCGATTTCCTCGGTTACGCGAAGGCGGGTCCGTGGCGCGAACGTGCCGCGTATCAGTGGAGCGTGGAGACCGGCATCTACGTCGTCGAGCGCGCACACGGCTGCGGAGTCGGCCGCACGCTCTACGCGGCACTCATCGACGCATGTCGCGAGCGAGGCTTTCACTCCGCGATCGGCGGCATCACGATGCCGAACGACGCGTCGGTTCGGCTGCATGAGGCGCTGGGATTTCAGCAGATCGCGACGTTCCGCCAGGCAGGCTGGAAGTTCGGCGCATGGCATGACGTCGCATTCTTTCAGCTCACGCTGCGCGACGGGTCGCATGTTGCCGCTGCGTTGTGAGCGACTCACTCGTTCGCGGTCACCTTGATCATCTTCGGCGCCTTGCCCTTCGGCGATCCGCTGCGCGCTTCGACGGGCGTTTCCGCGATCTTCTTCACCGCGTCCATGCCGCTCGTGACTTTGCCGAACGCCGTGTACTGATTGTCGAGATGCTGGCAGTTCTCGCGCGTCAGGCAAACAAAGAACTGACTGCCCGCGCTGTCCGGGGCCGCTGAACGCGCCATCGACAGGACGCCGGGTTCATGCTTGCGCTCGTTGAATTCTGCCTGCACCGTCCAGCCGGGACCGCCGGTTCCGTCACCGCGGGGACATCCGCCCTGCAGCACGAAGCCCGGAATGATGCGATGAAACGTGAGTCCGTCGTAAAAGCCCTTGCGAGCGAGCTTGAGAAAGTTGTCCGCGTGCTTCGGTGCCACGTCGTTCCAGAGTTCGACCGTGATGGGGCCGTGCTCAGTCTCAATCGTCGCGGTGGGATATGCCGGTGAGGGTTTGGTGCTCATACGTCGCGGAGTGTAGCAATCGTCGTTGCACCGATCGCCGCGCCGCGCCGGCGCACCCAGATTGCGAGGAGCACGCCGACGCTCGCGGTCATCCCCGCGAGCACGAGGAAGATTCGTTCGCTCGGCATGGACATCTGCCGCAGGCCCAGGAACATCAGCGATGCGACGACGCTCATGGCAAAGGACATCGCGTTTGCCGTGCCGAGAAAGCGCCCGCGCTGGTCGTCCGGCGACAATGCCTGCAGCATCGACTGCAGCGGGATGATGTAGAAGCCCGCGACCATGCCCATCGTGAAGAGCAGTCCGGCGATGAGCCAGTACTGTGCAGGCACGAGCCCGAGCAGCAGAAATGCCAGTGAAAGCCCGAACGCCCCCCAGGGCGCAAGACGCGGTCGAAGCCGCTTTCCCGACACCCATCCCGCCGTCACGCATCCGATGCCGATGGCCACCCCGACGATCGCGGTGAGCCAGCTCACTTCCGTTTCGTTGATCGTGAGCACGGTCTGGTAGTCAGGCAAGATCATCAACACGACCGTGGCGAGAAAATAAAAGAACGTCCACGCCAGGGCGACGACAAGCAGCGGCCCCTGCGCCATGCCGCGCAGCGCCTGCCCATATGTCGAGAACGGATTTGGATCGAGCGGCAGATGCGGATTCTGCGCTTTCAGCCGCGGCAACGGCAGGCACGCGAGCAGACCTCCGATCACGAGCACGAGCATCGTCAGTCCGGGCAGCCAGAGATAGATCTCGTCGACGCCCTCGCGCGCCAACCGGAACTTCATCGCGACCACGCCAGCGATGATCGTGCCGGAAATGACCGCGAGATTCGTGGCCATGTTGATCACGCCGTTGGCGTGACCGATTTCGTCGGCGTCGACCAGCTCCGGAATCATGCCGTACTTCAGCGGACCGAAGAAACTCGACACCGAGCAAAAGCCGAGCAGCGCCACCATCGCGAGCAGATGACTGTCGGCATGAAACGCGAACATCGTGAAGAGCGCGACGCCGACGGATGCAAGCTTCAGCACGAGCGTCGAACGATTTTTTGGATAGCGGTCTGCAAGCCGCCCGCCAAACGCGGAAAGGAAGATGAACGGCACGGCAAACGCCACGCCGACGATCCACTGTCCGCCCGGTCCGAATCGATCACTCCATGGTCCGTTCGCAGCGACGGCGAAGGTCAGCACGCCCTTGAGCACGTTGTCGCTCGCCGCTTCAAAGAACTGCGTCACGAGCAGCGAGATGAATCCCGCGTTCCAGAGCGGTCGTCGCGAAGCGGGAGGGGCCGTGCGGTCCATGCCGTTCTAGCGTACCGTCAGCGATCAGGCTCGGTCGGCAGTTCGCGCGGCGCGCCGTTCGGCGCATCGACCCGCCCATCAGGTCGCCCGCGGCCGGGGATGCGCGGTGGCGCGGGAACGAGTTCCGCTTTCGTGATGCGCGGCATCAGTTTCGGCCGGCCTGTGGTGAGGTCGTCAATCTCGGCGTCGGCGATTGCTGCGATGACGTCAGCACCTTCGACGGCCCATCCAAACGCGCAGTACTGGCCGTCGAGCCGCGCGGTCCCCTCGCGCGAGAGGCAGAAGAAGAACTGCGACCCGGCGGAGTCCGGCGGGTCGCTCCGCGCCATCGAGATCACGCCGAAGTCGTGCTGCAGCGCGCTTGGTTCAAGCGGCAGGTCGTACCCGGCGCTTCCGTCGCCGGTCGCGGTCGGATCGCCCCCTTGGATGACGAACGGGCGTCCATCGCGATCAAACTTGACGATGCGATGAAACGGCGTGCCGTCATAGAAGCCGCCCTCGGTCAGGGTGCGAAAGTTCCACGCGGTGTTCGGCGCGAATTCGGGCGCGAGCGCCACGCGAATCGTCCCCTTGTCCGTCGTCAGCACCACATCGCGATCCGCGTAGATGCGCAGTCCGCTGCGCGGTGTCGGTTCACCGGAGGGCCATGTCACTTTCAGCGCCGCGTCATCCACGCTCGTCGGATCGAGGAGCCGATCGCCCCAACCGATGATTTTCGTATACGACGTCTTGCCGTCCGGACGCATGGCGCGAGTGGTGCGCACAAGCGGACGGTTCACGAGCGGCTGCGCGATCCACGGTGTGCCGATGGGCGTGCCGTCCTTTGAGATCTGCAACCAGTGGGTCGTGCCGATGTCCCGCAGCGCCGGGAGTGCTTCCGTGAGATTGAAGGCGTCGCCGGCCGCGACGGCGGCCTTCCCTTGCTCCGCGCCCTGTGCGTCGAGCAGAAGAATGTCAAACTGCTGATCATTTGCTGCCCCTTCGATCACCGCCGAGATCGAGCGGCCCGAGCTGTGCAACAGGCCGTTGACATGCAGCGACAGCCCCAGCTGACCCGGTCGCGCGGACGCCTGTGCGGCGCTCGACATCGTCAGGGCAGCGAGGATCGTGAATAGGACCATGTCGAGGACCACGCTGGGGACGAAAGGGCGGGCGACAACATGCATGCGCAACTCCTTAGAATGCCGTCCATGACGGCAGCTCATCAGACTACCGAGATCGCACGTGTTCAACTCAAGGTCGGTTTGGAAATCCACGTCGAGCTCGCGACACGAACCAAGATGTTCACCCGCGTCGCGAACGTGGCGCACCCGGACTGGTACGACGCGGCGCCGAATTCGCTCGTTGATCCGGTCGTGGCGGCGCTGCCCGGCGTGCTGCCGGTGATGAACAAGCGGGCGGTGGAGATGTCGATCATGGTCGGACTCGCGCTCAGCTGCACGATCGCGACGTATTCAAAGTGGGACCGCAAGAATTATTACTATCCCGATCTCCCCAAAGGCTATCAAATCTCACAGTACGACCTGCCGCTCTGCGGTGACGGGGCGATCGACATCCCGACGGCGAACGGCACGAAGCGCATCGGCATCATCCGCGCCCACCTCGAAGAGGACACGGGCAAGCTCGGTCATGAGCTGCCGGGCGGCCACGCATATGCAGGCTCGCTCGTCGACCTCAATCGCGCCGGCACACCGTTGCTCGAGATCGTCACGGAACCGGACTTCGATGCGGCGGACGACGTCGTGGCGTTCGCCCGCGAACTTCGCAACATCTGCCGCTTTCTCGGCGTGACGCAAGGCATCATGCAAAAGGGGCACATGCGCTTCGAGCCCAACATCAACGTCATCATCGAGACAGTCGACGGACATCGATACATCACGCCGATCGTCGAGGTCAAGAATCTCAACTCGTTCAAAGCCGTCAAAGGCGCGATCGAGTTTGAGGCGGTCCGACAGGTCGACGAGTGGAAGAAGACCGGCCGCGTGATGGGTGCCGGACAAAAGAGCACGCGCGGCTGGGACGACGTGCGGATGGCGACGGTGCTGCAGCGCGAGAAGGAGGACGCGCACGACTATCGCTATTTCCCGGATCCGGATCTCGTGCCCGTCGTTGTTGACGAAGCGTGGCTCGCAAGCATTCGCGCGACGTTGCCCGAACTGCCGATTCAGCGCAAGGAGCGTTATCAGCGCGACTACGAACTGCCTCCAAAGGATGTCGCGGCGCTGGTGGACGAAGCGGACCTCGCGTTCCTGTTTGACGAGGCGACGCAGGCGGCTGTGCTCAGCGGCGCGTTCGCCGGCGCGCGCGACGCCGGCTATGCGATCGGAAAGATGCTGCTGAACAACGTGGCGAAGCTCGCGAACGCGCTCGACGTGGCGATCGCCGACCTTGGCCTGAGCGCGACGCAGATCGCGGAACTCGCCGCGATGCGTGAGCGCGGGGTCACCGGCCCGCAGTCCGTCGACCTCATCATCGAGTCGATGCGCACCACAGGCGCATCGGCGCAGTCGACCGCTGAGTCGTTGAACTTGATCCAGGTCAAAGACGACGGACAGCTCGACAGCTGGTGCATCGCGGCGCTCGAAGCGCACCCGCAAGCTGCAGCGGACCTCGCTGCCGGAAAGGAAGCCGCGATCGGCCGCCTTGTCGGTCATGTGATGAAGCTGTCGGGCGGCAAGGTCGACGCAAAGGACGTGCAAAGCAAGCTGCGGGCGAAGGTCGGGCGCGCATGATCGCGTCCGTCGTCGGTTGAACGAACGCCGGGGTACTCACTGGATGGACCGATCACACCGCCGACCTGCCGGTTCCGTTGACAAAGACATCGAGCACGTGCTGCTTGGTGCGGATGTCATTGCGAGGCGTGTGCAGGAACTCGCCGACGCGATTGCGCGTGACTACGCGAGCGACGAAGGTGCACGATTGGTCATCGTCCCCGTCCTCACGGGCGCGTTCATGTTTCTCGCCGATCTTGTTCGGGGCCTTCCGCACAAGATCCGGATCGAGGTGGTGACGGTATCGAGCTATCCCGGTACCCACGTCGTGAGCAAAGGCGCCGCGCTGGTGGGCGTGCTGCCGACCGATCTCGAAGGGCGCGATGTGCTGGTGCTCGACGACATCTTGGATTCCGGCCAGACGCTCGGCCTGTTGCAGGACGAGATTCATAAGCGCCACCCGCGCAGCGTGCGCACCTGCGTCTTCCTCAAGAAGGATTGTGCCCGGGTACGCGAGGTGGAGTGCGATTACGTCGGCTTCGAAATTCCCGATGCGTTTGTGGTCGGCTACGGACTCGACTTTGACGGCTTTTACCGCAATCTGCCGTACGTGGGGTTATTGCACCAGGAACCAGCATCATGAGCCTGCGACTCATCGAACCGCCGGCGCTGCCGCCCAGCCGTGACCGCATCAACGCGGCGGCGCAAGCGGTCGAGGCGGCCGACGGAAGTCTGCACGGGATCGCTCAGCTGCTCCAGCCCGGTGAGGCAGTGATTCTGCTTCTGAAGCCGCATCCGCTCTTCATACTTCTGTCCTCGCTGTCGTCGCTGCTGAGCATCGCGCTCGTGACGTTTTTTCTCGCGTGGGTCGATCGCCGCTTTCCGGGACTGCCGTGGCGCGACAACACCGTTATCGCGCTCGGCATTTTTGTCGGCGTGATGCGACTCGTATGGCAGGCGCTCGAGTGGACCTCGCGCGTCTACATCCTCACCGACCGCCGGGTGATCCGCCGCAAGGGAGTCATTCGCGTGAGCGTGTTTGAATGCCCGCTGTCGGCATTGCAGCAGACGACGGTGTATCAAAGTCTGCGCGAGCGCATCTTCATTCTTGGCACAGTCTGCTTCGCTACAGCAGGCGCGGCGAGTTTCATCGCGCTCTGGGAGTACGTGGCGCGGCCGTTTCATGTGCAGCGCACGGTGGCGGAGGCGATCGAACGGTACGGCCGGCGCTGACAAGAAGGAGAGAGCGATGTCAGTCGCGCGGTCTATGCGGACCAGCGGAGGCGATAACCGACGATGCGCATTCGGCGCTGGCGATGTGTCCTTTTGAAATGGACGATGATCCTTCCCCGCACCAGCACGCGGGATCACGAAAGGTCCTCTATGAATCATCGTCGACTCTGCACTCCTCTGGTCGTCGCGTCGATTGCATCTTTTCTCGCGTGCTCCAGCGCCCATGCCGATGTTGTTTCGTTCAAAGGGAAGTCGAGCGCGACGTCAACCACGATGATCGGCGGTGACCGGCGACTCGACACGCTCGGTTTCACGGGAACTTCGAGCGTGTTCACTGACGCCGACTTCACGCGTTTCACCAACGGGTCGCTTACCAACAACGCCGGCACGTTCGGCTGGAACGCCACGGTGACGCGCGACATCAACACCAGCGGGAACTCCATCTGGGCGAACCCCGACCGCGCCGACAATGCGACGCCGTTCGCGGGCGAGCCCGGGGCGGTCGGGACAATCGGCGAAGTCTTCGGATCGTCGATGGGCTTCAAGAATATGAGCTATCTGATCGACGCCGAAGACAACCGCGGCTGGACGATCGACCTGCTCTTCGGTGGCCACTCCATCATTTCCGCGGACAGTGACGCGTCGACGGCCGAGGTGGCGTTCATCGAGCGCGGCGGCAACAGCGACTTCAAGGTGTACGGTCTTCTCGCGGATCAGACCACGACGGCGGCGCTCTTCGTCTCACGGAAGATGATGGGTGCGACGGGCTGGTCGTTGAACTCGCTCGAGATCGGCAGCGCACAGAAGGTCTACGCCGTCGGTATCAGCCTCGACGCATCGTGGCAGAATCTCGTCGGCCTGCGTCTCGAAGCGGTGGCCAGCAACAACGGGCCCGACATCCTCGGGGTCGGCACCATCGCAACGATCCCCGCACCCGGCGCGGTGTGCGCGCTCGCACTCGCGTTCCTCACCTTCGGTCGCCGCCGTCGCTCACACTGAGCTGCTCGACAGCATCAAAGTCCTGCACACGGGTCTGCATCCACTGCACGATCGACTGGCGTCCCACGATCACGTACTCGTGAGCGGGAACGACCATCACGGTGGGTGATGTTCCGTCGCTCAGCACCGCGGTCTTTGCATGGATCGCGCCGAGCAGCAGACTGCTGCTCGTCTCCGCATCGGATGACACGAACATCACGATCACGGGGCGATGCAGTCGACACCCGTCGATGATGCCGTTGCTCGCGGCGAAGCCGGTCCAGGTGGCGAAGCTTGCGACGAATCCGCCTGCAGCAGCGAACGCGATGGCGACGCGCGGAAGTGGAAGGCGCAGGAGAAGGACAAGCCAGAGGATGCACGCGCACAGCGCGAAGGCATCGAAACCCGCAGTCACGCTGACCGCGCCCAGCCACGCGTCGAATGGGAATGCGTCGCCCGACGCGAGCGTTGCCGCCGCCGTACCGTTGATGGGCGCATCGCCAAGCGTGGCACGCCGGCCTGGCCATGCGATCCAGCCAATGAGCGCGACGAAAACCAGGCACGCCGCGATGAGCCCGAGATGTGCAAATGTGACCGCGAGTGGTGACGCGGGCGGACCGCCGGGGACGCGCGGGCGCGCGACAGAGAGCCCTGCGGCCGGAATCGCGGTGAACACAAACGCGACAGCGAGCCAGATCGGGTCCACCATTGTCATTTGGAAGACGCGGAGCGGGACCGCGAGCACCATGCGGATGCCGGTCGCGAGCCCATGGTCATTGGAGCACACGAGCTCCGGCACGCCCAGCACGTGTGCGAAGCCGAGCGATTCGCCGAGGTGGCCGGTCAGCCACACAAACACGAGCAGGCCTGCTGCAATGGCCGACCAGAATCCGACCAGCGCACCGAACCGGCTCGGCTGATCATTGGCCCGCACGCTGCGCAGCACGCGCTCCGCGCCATCGCGCACGACAATCACGCGCGTCGTCCGTGCATCGCCCCGTCTTGGGTGCGACGAACCTGAGGATGGCGTCAGATTCGGCATATGCCAGCTGCTTCCTTCGGTTCCAGCTCGGACGACACTAGAGGCCAACCTCGCCCGCCCAGCGCGTTGATGCGCGAGGATTCGGAAGTCGCGCATTCATCTCGTCGAGAAGGACACGCTCATCATCAGTCACCGACTCGGGTGCCACGATCTTGATGGTCGCATAGAAGTCGCCCGCTTCGCCCTTGGCATCGCTGATGCCTTTGCCTTTCGCACGGAGACGGGCGCCGCTCGACGTCCCTGGCGGCACCTTCAGTTTGACGCTGCCTTTCAGCAGCGGCACTTCGATGACCGTTCCAAGCGCAGCCTCTGCAATCGTGATCGGCACTTCGAGCGACAGATCGAGGCCATCGCGCCGGAACCATGGATGCTCGCCGACCTGCACCGTGAGAATGAGATCACCGGCCGGACCCCCGCTTCCACCGGGCTGTCCTTTGCCCTTGACGCGAAGCTTTGAACCGGGCTTCACGCCTGCGGGAATTCTGACTTCGATTGACTGCGTGGCGCCGTCGGGCAACGTGATACGGATGGACTCGCTGCCGCCGAGAGCGGCAACCGCGAACGGCGCCGTGATGGTGTGCTCAATGTCGTCCCCGACGCTCGGCGTCGGCGTGCGACCCGATGCGTGTGACCCGCTGCGACCGGGTCGTCCGCGCGAACCGAAGAGATCTCCGAAGATCGTTTCGAAGTTCTCGGGATCGATGTCGGTCCACTGGCCGCCCTCGCCGCCCGCCCATCCGCCGGAACTGGTTCCCGGGCCGGACCTCGTGCCAGGCCCGCCGCCGGAACCTGAACCGCGGGAGCCGCCCCGACTGCCTGCTCCGCGAAACGGTCCGCCGCCCGCATAGGGGTCAGTCGCACCGTTGCTCACGCCTGCGTGACCGAACTGGTCGTATCGCTTGCGTTTTTCCTTGTCCGACAGAATGTCGTAGGCCTCTTGCGCTTCCGAGAACTTCGTCGTCGCATCCGTCGCTTTGTTGACGTCGGGGTGGAATTTCCGTGCGAGTCGGCGATGCGCCTTGCGGATGTCGTCATCGGAGGCGCTGCGAGGGACACCGAGAATCTCGTAGTAGTCGCGTGGCATGAGACCAGCGGAGGAGTATACGGCGGCGGCTCGCCTCTACACTCCGCACGACGCATGAGTTGCGATGTCAAACACCCGGCGCGCGACAGTTCCCATGTGAACCAGTCGATCGCGCTCCCGATCCTTCACGCGGACGGCCACGCTGCGACTGGCGGGCGCGGTGCAATGCCGCATTCGAAACCACATTCAAAAATGGGGTGGAAGCGGGCGGTCGTCCTCGGCTCGATCCAGTTCCTCATGATCGCGCACATCGTCCAGTGGCTCTGGACTGGTTCGACGACCTCGCCCATCGAACCAAGCGAGTCAATGACGGCGGTGAAGGACGGCATCATCAATGCCGGTACCGTCGTGTTCGCTCTCGCCCTTCTCTCCACGGTACTGCTGGGGCGATGGTTCTGCGGATGGGGCTGTCACATCATCATGCTGCAGGATCTGTGCGGCTGGATGCTGGGCAAGGTCGGCATTCGCCCGAAGCCGTTCCGTTCGAGGCTGCTTCTCTTTGTGCCGCTCCTCCTCGCGAGCTACATGTTTCTCTGGCCACTCGTGTATCGGTTCGCCATCGCGCCGTACACGCGGCCACAGTTGTCCTGGCCAGGGTTCACGACCGCGTTCGTGGTGACGGATTTCTGGGCGACATTTCCCGGCGTGCTGATCAGCATTCCGTTTCTTCTGGTGTGCGGATTTCTGACCGTGTACCTCTTAGGGGCGAAGGGCTATTGCACCTACGCCTGTCCGTACGGCGGCTTCTTCGCGCCGCTCGATGAGTTCGCGATCGGCCGCATTCGTGTGACGGATGCGTGCGAGCAGTGCGGTCACTGCACATCGGTGTGCACTTCCAACGTGCGCGTCCATGAAGAGGTGCATGACTTCGGCATGGTGACCGATCAGGGCTGCATGAAGTGCATGGACTGCGTGAGCGCCTGTCCGAACGACGCGCTCTACTTCGGATTCGGCCGTCCCGCTGCGGCCCGCGTGCAGCGCACGGTTGAGCCTGCGGCGCCGCGCCGGTTCGATCTGACGTGGCGCGAGGAGATCGCGTTCGCCGTGCTGGCAGCGCTCGCGTTCATCGCGGTACGCGGCACGTACGGAGTGACGCTGCCGCTCCTGTTTGCTTCGGGAACGACGGCGTGCGTCGTCTACGTCGTGTGGAAGGCGTATCGCGTGCTGCGGGATGACAACGTGCGCCTGCATACGTTCCAGCTTCGGATGCACGGGAGACTGCGGCCGGGCGGCGCAGCGTTCGTGGGTGGTGGCGTTCTTCTCACGCTCTTGGTCATGCATAGCGCTGTCATCAACGCGATCGGATTCCGGGCGGCGATGCTCGATGACCGCGTGACGATTCCTCCGCAGGTCGTCTTCGCCGACAGTCCGCTGGGAATGGATCAGCGGATGGCGGTCCATGCCGAGCGAGCGCTCGAGCTCTATGGAGTTGTCTCGACGTTCGGCCGCGGCGGATATGGCATTTTTCCACCGGCGCAACGCAGCATCGATCAGCGACGGGCTTGGCTGCAGTCAGCACTGGGGCGCTACGACGACGCCGAGCGCACGCTGCGAGACGGTATCGAGCGCGACGGACTGAACGAGGTATCGGCCGCAGGGATCGGCCGCGTGCTTCGGGGCCAACGCCGTCGCGACGACGCGGAGCAGTGGTATGAAGCGACAACGGCGGCGCACCCGACGTGGCTCGCGCTGCACGACGAGTACGTGCAATGGCTCAGTGACGACGAGCGCAGCGATGATGCGATTGCTGTCTCGCGCCGCGGGCTCGAACGCAATCCCGACGACCTGTTTCTCATGCGTCGCCTTTCGCTGCTGCTGGTCGAGGATGGCGTCGGTGATCAGATCGACGAAGGCATTCGTCTCACGGAGCGGACACTCGAGATCGCGCCTGACAATCCGTTCGCGTACCGCGCGCTCGCGATCGGCCATGCACGGCGCGAGCGGATGGATGAAGCGGAAGTAGCGCTCCGCCGCGCGATGGAGCTTGCGCCGACCGACTGGCGGCTGCGCCAGTCACTGGGCGAACTGCTGATCGGCATCGGCAAGGACGAGGAAGGCGCGGTGCTGCTGAAGGATGCGACGATGCAGCGCGAGCGTGAGGCGCGGAGGTGAGAAGGATGTAGGAAGAGTCACTGGCCTTGGCGAGTCGCTGGCTTCCACGAGTCGCTGGCTTCCACGAGTCATTGCGACCAATTGCCGAGGAGAATCGCCAAGTCCGCCGCGTTGACCACGCCGTCGCCGTTGAGATCGCCGGTTGGTCCGGGCGGGGTCGGCGGCGACGATGAGAACACCACGTTGTCGACAGTCGCCAAGTTCGAGATAGTCGTCGCCTCGCTCGTCTCGCCATCCATGATCATGAGGCGATCGTAAACGCCGTCGTTGGGCGTCCAACCGGGAATTCCGTCGACACGATCGACAAGCAATGTCTCGCTTGCCTGATTCCAGATCTGACTGCGAACCTGACCGGTGGCAGCGATGAGGTCCACCTGAACGCGGTACCAGACGCCGAGTTCTGCGGCTACGCCGAGGTCGATGTCGGCAACGGCGAGATAGCTGTTGCCAACGCCGTACAGCCGCCAGCCTTGCGTCAGAGCGGACGCGTAAATGCCGACTTGCGGGGTAAAGGCAAGGTCGGTGGTGCCGTCGAGCTTTCCTACGCCGATCTGCATCGCCCAGTCTTGGGTGGGCGATTCAGAGTTGTCGCTGTAGCGGTCGACGCGGATGTCGGCGGCGACGCTGTAGGCGGAACTCACGGGAACAAGCGCGTAGATCCCTTGCGAGGGCGCGATCGAGTCGACGATGCCAAGGCCCTGCGTGCGAACCCCGAACGCATCAGTGGTGTTCACAATGGCCGCGGAAGGACTGGGCGGATTCGGGGGCGTGGGATCGACGAGGCCGATGTCGAGCCATGGGCAGAGCGGGAGTGATCCGAGGACGCCCTCTTGAAAATCGTCGCTTCCGATCGATTGCGCGGATGCGGACGTGGTCAGAATGAACGCGGCGAGGCAGGCGGAAGTGAGCGAATGGTTCATAGCGGTTCCAGCGGGATTGGTGCGTGAGGCGCTGCGGGCGACCTCTCCCCTTGTGAGGCGCAGTCTGCCGCTGGAGCGTCCGGTGCTCATTGCAACTTTTTGTTCACGGATCCCTACGTCGCTCGCGCGTTGCCAGTCAACCGCATCGCCAGTCACGCGCGATCGAGGTTCAGCTCGACGCTTGCGCCGTGCTCACGCCTTCCGCGCGCCGGAACAGTTCGTACAGCTCGTT
Source organism: Phycisphaerae bacterium (assembly GCA_034439815.1). Classification (GTDB taxonomy): domain Bacteria; phylum Planctomycetota; class Phycisphaerae; order Phycisphaerales; family SM1A02; genus JAEUIT01. The sequence goes on along the minus strand of JAWXBD010000142.1, from coordinate 38,200 downwards.
GGAGTTCGACGCTTCGTAGCACGACGTGCGGAACTGCGGATTCGTCATCAGTCGGCTGACTTTGCCCAAGGCCTGGATGTGCTCGGCGATGCGCTCAGCGGGCGACACGAGCAGGATGATGAGCCGCACCGGCTTGCGGTCAATCGAGCCGAACTCGATCGGTTCGGCCGGTTTGCCGATGGCCATCGTGAGTGCGCGGGCGCTCGACGATTTGCCGTGCGGGATGGCGAGCCCTTCGCCGATTCCCGTGGATCGCTGCTGTTCGCGCTCCCACACTGCGCGCTTCAGACTCGGTCCGTCGGTGACGATACCGCGAGCGCTGAGCAGATCGATGAGTTCCTCGATTGCCGCCTGCTTATGCGTGCCGTCGAGCGGCACCTTGATCGCTTCGGGAGAAAGAATGTCGAGGATGTTCATCGCAACGCCGAGAGGTTTCAGGAAATCGTGATCGTACCAAAGAGAGGATTGCTTCAGCGCTCCGCAGCGCCCTCCGGGCGCACACTCGCTCCTTCCCCGCGGTCGCCGCCGAGTAAATCGGCGGCTGCGGGCTGAGCGCTTGGAGGACTCACCCGCGGCGCACGGCCAGGCTCCAAAAGCCGCCGTCCGAGTATTGCGTCGACGGCTCGCCCGGGACGCCGGTTGGAAATCGCTGCCGCTCACCGCGGGGCAGGAACCCGAAACGCTTGCGTATGGCGTCCGCTTGCCGCGCGTTCTCGGTCGGTTCGAGACTGCATGTGGAATACAGCATGTGGCCGCCCGGCTTCAGCAGCGGCATCGCACCGGTCGCGACTTCGCGCTGCTTCGCGATCAATTTCGCGAGGCGCGCCGACGAGAATCGATAGCCCGCCTCGGGTCGACGCGGCAGCACCGCAGTGTTGGAGCATGGCACATCGAGCACGATGAGATCGGCCGACTGGAAGTGCTTGGTGAGCTTCGCGGGCGTGGAGACTTCGATGTTCGGATACCGCGCGGCGGCAGCGGACAAATCGCGCGTGCGGCCGGCGTCGGGATCGCTCGCGATGATCTGCGCGTTCGGAAACGCCAGCGCGAGCTGCACCGTCTTCGTGCCGCGTCCGGCGCAGAAATCGACGATGACTTGCGGCGACAGCCCTGCCGTCGTCACCGCAGCGACCGGATCGCCGCTCGCCGGATCCTGCACGCGCATCCCGGGATTGGCCTGCAGAAACGCGAGCAGTCCGCTGCGATCGATTGTCGCCGGCCCGCCGGAATCCGTTGCAGGGAGAGCGTCGGGCGTCTCGGAGGACGCCTCACTCACCGCGTCGGGCGTCCAGACATACCAGCCCGCTTGCGCATGCGGAACGAGCGCGGCACTCGACAGCGCCCCAGGCTCTGCCAGAACGCCCGTCAGCAGCGTCGGCGGATCGGCGAGCCCGTGATGCGCGAGTTCCCGCGCAGTTTCGAATCCGTGGGCTGCGATCCAGTGCAGAAACAGCTCACGGCCGAGACTGCCGACCTGCGCGATGCGCTCGACGGCAGGATCGGCAAAGATCTCTTCACGAAGCCGCCAAGCGCGCCCATCGGGGAGAACGATCTCATCTCGCCGGCTTGCGAACACGCCGGTCTGCGCGGGCAGCAGTTCATCGCGCAGCACCGCAACCTTCCGGAGCACGGCGTTGACGAATCCGCCTGCCTTCGCACCGCGCTGCTCTTTGGCCCAGTTCACGCTCTCGTCAACAGCGGCATGGTCGGGGATGCGATCCATGAAGAGCAGCTGCGCCGCACCTGCGAGCAGCGCGGCCTGCAGCGGCGCTTCGACGCGCTGCCATGGACGTTCGATGCGGCTTTGAAGGAGCGCGGTCAACGTCAGCCAGCGTCGAGTGACCAGTGAATCGATCGCACGGCACAGCGCGGCATCGCGGCCGCTCAGGCCTGACCTGTTCGGGGCATCGAACGGAAGCTCGGGAAACAGCTCCGCCTTCGCCGCGATGGAGGCCATCGCGGCGCCGCGAGCGGTGAGCGGACCGGCATCGTGCGACGACGCGCTGGAAGGATGGGACGATCGACTCGACATGAACTGCACGCGAGACCGGCGTTGCACGGAACGAAGGCGCATCAGGCAGGAAGCAGCCGAGGTTTCGCAGCAGGCTTCTTCTTCGTCTTTGCCGCCGCCTTTTCCGCAACCGATCCGGCAGCGCGGACCATGGCTGCGGCGTCGGTCTTCAGTGCCGCAGCCTTGTCAGTCTTCTCCCACGAGAACGTGCCGGGACCGCCCTCCCCGGGATCGCGACCAAAGTGGCCGTGGGTCGCAGTGGACTTGTAGATCGGCTTCAGCAGGTCGAGCGACTCGATGATGCCGCGCGGCGTCAGGCGGAAGTGCTTGAGGACGAGATCCGAGATCATGTCGTCCGCGATCCTGCCGGTGCCCTGTGTGTCGATGAGCACCGACGTCGGTTCCGCGACGCCGATCGCGTAGCTGAGCTGCACTTCGCACACATCCGCGAGATCCGCAGCGACGACGTTCTTCGCGATGTAGCGCGCCATGTACGCGGCAGAGCGATCGACCTTCGACGGATCCTTGCCGCTGAACGCGCCGCCGCCGTGACGTCCTCGGCCGCCGTACGTGTCCACGATGATCTTGCGTCCGGTGAGTCCGCAGTCGCCGTGCGGGCCGCCGACTTCGAACTGGCCGGTGGGATTGACGAAGACCTTGATCTTCTCGTGCCACCACTTGCCAAGCACCGGCTTCACGATCTTCTCGATGACTTCCCCGCGGAGTTCCTTCTGCTTCTTGGCGCCGTTCCACTCCGGAGCGTGCTGCGTCGACAGCACCACCGTGTCGATGCGCACCGGCGTGTGGCCTTCGTACTCGACTGTGACTTGGCTCTTCGCATCGGGGCGGAGGCCCTTGATCACGTTCTTCGCGCGGACTTCGGCCTGCTTCTTCACGAGGAGATGCGCGAGATCGATCGGTATCGGCATGAGTGACTTCGTCTCTTTGCACGCGAAGCCGAACATCATGCCCTGGTCGCCCGCGCCCTGTTCCTTCTTCTTGCCGTCGGCCAGTTCGTTGACACCGCGCGCGATGTCGGGGCTCTGCCGACCGATGCACACGCTCACGCCGCACGAGTTGCCATCGAAGCCCTTCAGTGCGTCGTCGTACCCGGCCGCGAGGACCGTCTGGCGGACGATGGCCGGGATATCGACGTAGCCGTTGCACGTCACTTCACCGGCGACCACCGCGAGACCCGTCGTGACCAGCGTTTCGCACGCGACGCGCGAGCGGGGATCCACGGTGAGCATGGCGTCGAGAATCGCGTCCGAGATCTGATCGGCGAGCTTGTCGGGATGCCCCATGGAGACCGATTCGGACGTGAAGAGGTAGCGACGGTTGGACATAAGGGCCAATGGGGAGTGGGGTCGGGTGCGAGGAGCTTCGGGGCGGTGAGCGGAACGCAGATGGGCAATGGAACCGCCGCGGCGAAAGTCTCGGAGTATAGCGGGACGTTCGTTGCGGTTTTCCGGCTGCGGCATGATTCACCCGCGGCGCCCTTCCCCTCCCAGACTGCACGCGTGGAGCAATCGACGGCTGAAATTCGCGGCTTTCTCCCTCTGCGAAGCTCGCACGGAGCATCCACCGAAAGCGTGGGGTAGGCTGGGAACCGACGGTTCGTCCTCTCCCGATGCGGCACACGGCACGACTGGAATCCCCGATGAAGAGAATTGTGGCGACGGGACTGTTGATCTCTCTGGCGATCGCGCATGCCGCGCTCGCTGGCGGCGCGCAGCCTGGGCAGGCGGGAAACAAGCTCGCGATGTTCGATGTCGAAGGCGGCTACGCGAGCGGCCACGTCCTCGTCCGGCTGAAGCCGGGCGTGCGACCCGGGAAGCTCGCCGACGGACGGCTCACGTTCACCGGCGGTGCCGGGAACCGAATCGTGGCAGGCGCCGCTTCGGCGGCAATGGCGCAGACCCTGAGCGCCGCCAAGGCGAGTGCGGTCACGCGGCTGATTCCCCAGTTTGCGTATCCGCAGGTCGCGGCGCGCCTCGGTCTCGATCGCGTCTATCGCCTCGAGGTCCCGGCCGGCACGGACACGCCTGCACTCGTGCGTGCCTTGGCGAAGGCGACGGTGCTCGTGGAATCGGCTGAACTCGACGGCATCGGCGGAGTGGCTGGTGCGCTGCCGAACGATCCGGAGCTCGTCAACCAGTTCGGCATGCACAACACCGGACAGATGATCAGCGGGACGCCTGGCCTGGTCGACGCCGACATCGACGCGCCGGAAGCCTGGACACTCGTCGCGTCACTGGGCATCGACACCTCAACGGTCACGATCGCGGTCCTCGACAGCGGCGTCAATCAGCACGTGCAGCTCGCCGGACGGATTCTCCCAGGCTTCAACGTGCCGCAGAACAGCAACGACACGACGGACGTGTGTCAGAGCCACGGGACGCACGTCAGCGGCATACTCGCGGCGACCGGGAACGACGGCGTCGGCACGGCCGGCTGCGCATGGAGCGCGAAGCTGACGCCCTACGTGGTGGTCAATCCGTGCACCGGCTTCGAGAGCTGGGTCGCAACGGCGTTGACGCTGGCGACCGACGAGGGACATCGGCTCGTCAACATGAGTCTGCAGTACACGTCCGGAACGCAGGCGCTGCACGACGCGGTGCTGTACGCCGCGGCTGCCGACGTGATCATGGTCGCGGCGACGGGAAACGCCGGCAGTGGCAACGTCGCCTATCCAGCCAAGTGGCCCGAGACGATTGCTGTCGCCGCGCTGACGAACACGGACTCCGTCGCGAGCTTTTCGAACTTCGGACCAGAGGTCGAGTTTGCGGCGGCGGGGCAGAACGTCCGTTCGCTCATCGGCACGACGTCGTATGGCGACAAGAACGGAACGAGTCAGGCGACGCCGTTTGTCACGGGGACGATCGCGCTCATGCTCGCGCGAAATCCCAATCTCACGGCGGCGGAGGTGCGGGCGATCCTGCAGGCGACTGCGGTCGACATCAATACTCCGGGCGTGGACGTGAAGACAGGCTACGGTCGCGTCAATGCAGCCGCGGCCATTCTGGCGACGCCGTCACCGATGCCGGCCGATCTCGACGGCGACGGCAGCGTCGGGGCGGCGGATCTCGCGCTCTTGCTTGGCGCGTGGGGACTGTGCAGCGGTTGCGATGGCGAGTGCGCTGCCGATCTCGACAATGACTGCATCGTCGGTGCCGCCGATCTCGCGATCCTGCTTGGGAGTTGGGGCTGATCTGAAGTTGGTTCCAACGGTCGGCGGCGGGAGCGATATCCTCATCAAGCATCCCGGAATTCACGCGTCGGAACAGCGCGGTTGCTGGCGTCACATTGGAGGAGGCTTCGCATGCTGGTGCGCATGGAACTGTCGCGGATCTTCATCCGCGAGCTCAGCGACATGCAGATCATCGAGCTGACGGAGGTCGACGGCACTCGGACATTTCCGATTGTGATCGGCCTGCCGGAAGCATTTGCAATCGAGCGTCGCCTGAAAGGCACCGAAGTCATCCGTCCACAGACGCATGACCTGCTCGCATCGGTGATCCGGCATCTGGGAGGCAAGCTCGCGCGGATCGAGATTCACAATCTCGCCGAAGGCACGTTTTACGCGAATGTCGTGATCGACCGTGACGGCGAAGAGCTCACCGTCGACAGCCGTCCGAGCGATGCGATTGCATTGGGTGTGGCCGAACGCGTGCCGATCTTTGTGGCGGAGAAGGTGCTGTCACAGGCCAGTGTCGACGCGAGCGCACTGAACGGCAGTGCAGCGTTCGATGACATCGGGGGTTCGATCGTCGATTTCGACGAAGCAGAATCCGACGACGAAGATGATCAGTGGTGAGCGCTCCCGACATGTTCGACCCGCCGTTGGAGTCGCTGCCGGCCGATGATCCGCTGCCGCGCCGTCGGCTGCTGTCTCCGCAGTTCACCGCCGGGCTGGCAGGCGGCGTGATCAAGGAGCGCGAGGAAGATTTTCTTGTCGATGAGCTGCCGCTCTACGAGCCCGCCGGGACGGGCGAACATGTGTACATCGGCGTGCAGAAGCAGGGGATGCCGCACTCGGAGATGCTCGAGGTGCTGACGCGCCACTTCAAGGTTCGCGAAGAGGCGATCGGGTTCGCAGGGATGAAGGACAAGGTCGCCGTGACGCGGCAGACGCTGTCCGTGCATCTGCCGGGGCGCGAGGCGGCCGCGCACGCGCTGCAGCACGACAAGATGGCGATCCTCTGGCACACCCGGCACACGAACAAGCTGCGGCGCGGGCACCTTGCGGGCAACCGCTTCTCCGTGCGCATCCGAAAGCTCGACCCGACCAAAGCGCCGATCATCTGGCGCTCGCTGCAGATTCTCGAGCGCGACGGCGTGCCGGATTACTACGGCGCGCAGCGCTTCGGGTATCGGCGTAACACGCATCGGCTCGGCCGTCACATGCTGAACAATGATCCGGATGCATTTCTCACTGAGCTCCTCGGCGCGTCATCAATCTTTCCCGAGCATCAGCGGCGCCAGCGCGAGCTCTTTGATCAGAAGCGCTACGAAGAATCGGTGCCGCTGTGGGGACGCAACGACCGCGCCGAACGCATCGCGCTGACCGCGCTGGTGCGCGGACAGTCAAGCGGCGCGGCGATGCGCGCGATCCCCGCCCACGTCCGAATGTTCTACATCAGTGCGTATCAGTCCGCGGTCTTCAACCGGCTGCTGGACAAGCGGCTCGATGACGGCCTGTTCGCGCAGCTGATTGTCGGCGACGTGGCGTACAAGCACGCGTCGCGCGGCCAGTTCACGGTGACGGAGGAGATCGTTGCGACCGAGGATCTTCAGGGCCGAATGCGGAGCTTCGAACTCTCACCGAGCGGACCGATGCTCGGACGCGGCATGATCGAGCCGCAGTCGCCCGTGCGCGAGTGGGAGTTCGAAGCGACCACGGCGCTGGGCGTTCATCCTGAAGCGATGCTGTCGAAAGAGCTGGACCTCGAAGGCACGCGCCGGCCGTTCCGCGTGCCCGTCACAAACACGGAGCTCGAGGCGGGGTTCGACGAGCACGGGCCGTACATCCGCCTCGCGTTCGACCTGCCGCGCGGGGCGTACGCGACGGTTCTCTTGCGCGAGCTGCTTGGCGATGCGGTGCCGGCGGATGACGAGGCTGCGCGCGAGCAGACGTGAGCAACAGGAAGGGACTGCTACGTCCAGTCGCCGAGAAGAGTCGCCAAGTCCGCTGCATCGACTGCGCTGTTCAAATTGAGATCACCGAAGCATCCGGGCGCCGGGGCCGATCCCCACGCGCCAAGCAGCAGCGCGAGGTCTGACGCTGTGACCGCGCCATCTCCGTCGAAATCAGCAATCGACCCGTCGATCGCTCGGGACCAGAGCAGGGCCTCGTTTCGTCCTGTCTCGTCATTGATGCCGTCGCCGGACACGAAGAGCGTCTTGCCCTCACACCAGACTCCGGTCGCGACACTGTTCAACCAAAAGCCCGGAAGAGGGATGTGGAGATTCTCCCACGACTCCGGCGAATCCTGCTAGTACATCACCTCTCCCGTATCTGCGGGTAGAGCCGAAGGTGCGCGGACGCCTCCGACGAGGATCCGGAAAACCACAGAGAACGCAGAGCGGGCACAGAGGATCCGGTGAGGAGTGTTGATGAGCTGCGTTCTGCAGCTTCGGGCAGAAAATAGAAGAAGGGTTGCAGACGATCGATTGCGCATCTGGAACCTTCCTTGAAATCAGCAAGCTCGCGCGCTCGGTGCAGCATCCCAGCCGATTTCTCTGTGCCCTCTCTGTGTTCTCTGTGCTCTCTGTGGTGCTCCGGATGTAGCGGATAAAAGCGCGCACGATGATGATGCTCACCACGGCTGCGAAGGGGCGCTGTGGATGCCCGCGGAGGACGAGGCCGCGAGCGAGCAGACGTGCGGGTGCGCTGACTGCGATCCGCCGAACGACACTGAACACGACGCGCTCAAAGGAGCGGAAGGCATGAGCCGTTCCTACCCAAACGCCGCAACGTTCCGCGAGGTACTTGAGACGGGGATTCGCACGGTGGCAGAACAGCGGGGCGTTCATTGGCGCGGCGTCCCTCGCGCCCGATGAGGGGGCCCGCGCGCTCAACTGCTACGCTCCTCGCCTTTCATGAGCGGTCAGAATCGTCGACGTGACCTTTTCCTCGTGCTGGCGCTCTTGGCGCTTGGCTCCGTGCCTGACGGCATGGTGTATCCCGCGCTCAAGGCGTTGACCGTTGACCGTTTTGACATCGCGATTGAAAGAGCGTCGTGGTTCACCCTCGTTCCGACGCTCGGGGCGCTCGCGTTCGCATTTGTCCTGCCGAAGCTGACGCGGCGCTTCTCGCCGCTGAGCATGCTGCGGGCGGCGTCGGTCATCGAAGCGGCGTTTCTGCTTTCGATCGAACTGCCGATTCCATATCCGGCGGTCATCTTTCTGCGGTTTCTCTCCGGTGCATGCGATCTCGCGGGAATCGCGGCGACGCTGCGCATTGCCGCGCGCGTCGCTGCCAGCGCGGAGGGCGAATCGCATCGCGGACGCTCGATGGGCGCGATGGGCACGTCGATCATGCTCGGTCTGCTGATCGGTGTCGGCATCGGCGCCGTGCTGTCGGTGCCGCTCATTCTCCCGGTCGCGGCGGCGGCGCTCGTGGTGCTGGCGCTGGCGACGTATCTCGTTGAACGAAGTGCGCCGAGCGTGCACGACGCCGATCCGCAGACGATTGCTGACGACGTCCCGGCGCCTGTCGTGCGGCGGGAGCAGATCACGGCCTCGCTGATGTTTGCGTGCGATCGCGGACTGTCGGCGGTGCTCTCGCTCGTCGTGCCGCTGGCGTTCGGCGGCGCCGATCCGTCGTCGAAGCGGCTCGTGGGCACCGTGCTCGGACTTTCTATGCTCGGCATGGTGCTTGGCGGCCCCTTCGGCGGCCATCTCGTCGACCGGTTCGGGGCGCTGCGCATGCGCGTGATCGGATCGGTGCTGTTCGGGCTCGGGACGCTCGGCATTGTGCTGGCTGCACCGCTCGGCGGGGCCGTGATGATCGTCATGGCGACGATCACCGGGCTCGCGGCGGCGCCACTGTTCGCGTCGGCACTGGCGATCGGCACCCAGCACCGTGGCGCCACCGGCGTCTTCGGCGCGATCCAGGCGGCCGGTCAGGCGGGCTACGCATTGGGCGGTGCGAGTCTGCTGCTTGCGAAGCCGGCCTCACTCGGCGCGCCTGAAACGCTCGCCGCGAGCGCGATCGTGTACGTCGCGTTGAACGTCGGGATGGCGTACGTGTTGCGCGGTCGAATCACCGGAGCTGCACACCGCGCGCAGTGAGTGCGGCACGTACCTGCTGCGCCGTATTTTCCGCGTGATCGATGAGCACCGCGTCCCAGCCGATGCCCCGCGCTGTCGCAACGTTTTCGAGCAGGTCGTCGAAGAACAGGATCTCGCTTCCGCTCACGCCAAGCTCGCGCTCAAAGCGGCGGTAGATCGCCACATCCGGTTTGGCCAGGCCCCACAGGTGCGACGCGTGCCGTGCATCGAGCGCCTGCAGTGCGGGCATCGCCAGGAGCGCCGCCCAGTGGTCGTCGTTGGTATTGGACAGGCACGCAGTGCGGAGGCCGGCGTGGCGGATCGCGCGAATAGTGTCGGCGATGCCGTCGTATTCACCGAGCAGCACAGCCGCGTGAATGCGGCCGATGTCGTCGCCGGTGTAGGCGCCGCACGAGAGATCGCTCACGCGCTCGCGAAACTCGTGGCCGTTGATCGCGCCGAGCTGATGCTGTGCGGCGAGCGCGATGCGAGCATGCAGCAGTTCCGAGTCGTCAGGCGGCGGCAATTGCGGCAGTCCGGCGTTGAGCACCGCTTCGTCGAACGTGCGACAGATGCGGATGACCACACCGCCCAGATCAAAGCAGACCATGCGAAGCGACATGCGGCGCGAGTGTAATCACCGCCGCCGCAACGCCCGCTGCCTGCTGGCGGCGAGCACGCCGGCGATCAGGACGAGTGCGGCGCTCGGTGCCGGGATCGGCGGCGTCGTCACGGTCGGTCCAGGGCCCCGCGGTCCGCCGTCGGGCGAGACCGGGCCGCCGCGCGGGAACGATGGGAAATCAAGTGGCGGGAGCGGCAACCGTAGACGGCCGCCGCCCCCGTACTTGCCGAACCCTCCGCCCACATCGCCGAGGTTGACGAGCAGCTCGTCCACGTTGCCGAGCGGCTGAATGGACGGGTCACCGAGTCCGAAGACTTTGCATGTCATCGAGACTCCCGCCGGCACTTTGATGCGGTATCCGATCGCCGTGCCTTCGTGCGCACCGAGATCGTCGAGATCGAAGCCGAGCATCGCGATGGGCGACGCGCCGCTGCCTCCGGCCCAGAGAATCGACACGCCGCTGCGGCTTCGATCGAGCGTTTCGGCCGTGATGACTGCGGACTCCGACGCCAGCGACGGATCATCGATGTCGCCCGCGAGAATTGCCGTGAGCGTGTACGCGCCGCTGGGAATCGGTCCGACGACAAGCACCTCCGGAATGCGGTCGGATGTGCCGGCGGCGTTGTCCGTGACCCCCAGCGGGAACAGCACGTCGATGCGCACCGCGGAACTTCCGTCGGTGCTCAGCATCGTGCTGATCGAGAAGCCGCCAATGGTGTCCAGTGCTGTCGTCGGAACGGGATGAAGATCGCGCGCGGTGACGATCCGGACGGGAGCGGAACCGGACGCCATCTCCTCATCTCCCAGGACACGCCAGGTGCCCGTCGAGTCGGGATCGCCGACCGCGCTGCGAGCTTCATCCCGAACCTCTTCGCCTCCATCAATCGACACCCGCACATCAACGCCGCTGTGGATCCGGTTCTCCTCCCGAGTGAACGTGGCGTCGCCGACGGTCACAGCATCAAGCACAAGATTGCGCGCGAAGACGCCGTGCGCCACCCGCATTCCGTTGTGTTCAAGGCGAGCGTTCTCTACGAGGAGGCCCGGCGTGCCCGCGACCTGCGCGACTGTCGCGCCGAGCAGTCCCGCGACCAGCATGCCTGCACCGCATCGGGTGCCGAATCGGGCTGCAGATCTGGTACGCAGTGCGTCTCGCGCATGTGACAGCATTTGGTGCCTCCTCCACGAACCGCCTTTGTGCAGTGCACACGGACAGTCCACCGGGATGCTCCGGTTCCTCTCATCGAACGCAAATTCGTTCTCTCTGCAGGAGAGTTCGCAGTGAAGTTGAAGCTGTTGCGTCCACGCGCGATCGGTGGACAGAAAGCGCAGCTGTTCGTGCGCTTCAGGCTGCGTGGTTGGCCGCGTTATGGGCGGAATCAACGGGACCGAGGGCACTGCGCTTCTGTTCGCGTCGATCCTTGCGGAGCTTGCGGAAGAACTCGCGCAGCACTTCCGCGCACTGCTCGGCCATCACACCTGAGTGCATCGTCGGACGATGGTTCAGCCGTTCATCGCTCGTGATGCGGTACAGCGATTCGCAGGCGCCCGCCTTGGGGTCGGGAGCGCCGTACAGCACGCGGCCGACTCTGGCATTGACGATGGCACCAGCGCACATCGGACAGGGTTCGAGCGTCACTGCCAGTGAGCAGTCGTTCAGCCGCCACTCCCCAAGCTTGTGGGCGGCTTCCCGGATCGCGAGCATTTCCGCGTGACCGCACGGATCTCGCGAGGATTCGCGGGTATTCGAAGCTTCGGCGATCACCTCGGCACCGCGATAGACGACGGCGCCGACCGGCACTTCACCAGCCTCTGCCGCGCGACGGGCGAGCATGAGAGCTCGTTCCATCATTGCGACGTCGACTTCCGTGACGCCAGGGGTTCGCGCGTTGACTAACCGCAGTTGGGCCATCTTTCTGCTCCGCCTCGTGCTGGACCGAGAACAGCGCCTTCCAAGGCGCTTCCACCAGGCTCCCGTTGCAACTCGAGTTGACCGGCGCGGCCTCACTGTCGGCTGCCCCCGGCGCTGTCTTCATCGGCGTCACCGTCGGGCTCTCCGGTTGGTCTGTGCGTGTTTTTACGAGTGGGGCCTTCACTCTGCACCGTTCGTGTCGGCCGTTCCGTCTGCGCCGCTCCGGCCGGCCGCTTACCGGACGAACGGGCTTGGCGCACGCGGCGAAACAGGCCGCTCATCACGTTGCCTTGCGAGACGGCCTGCGGGGGGACCACTGTGAGCAGGAAGATGCCGAGCTCGTACAGCAGATACAACGGAATGAGCATCAGGAGCATCGACGTCAGATCGCTCGTCGGCGTGACGACCGCTGAGACGATCGTGATGACGAAGATCGCGTACTTGCGGTTCTTGCGGAGCGTCTCGTTGCGGACGATGCCGGCCCAGCCCAGCAGCAGAATCACGAGCGGCATCTGAAACGACACGGCCACGCCGAGCATCATGAGCAGAACGAAGTCGTGGTACTCCGCGCCGCGGTAGGACTGGAGGTAGGTGCTGTCCTTGGACAGCGCCATCGTCCAGATCTCGATCCGCGTGCCGTCGGGCGACATCGGAATGCACAGCAGGCGCTGCGGCACGAGCACGTACGCCTCACCGGGCCGCACGGTCGCTGGCGCCTCGCTCAGGAGCGGAATGGCCGGAGGGGCCGGTTTCTCAGGATCGATCGCCGCGGTATTCAGCGTCGGTACCGGGCCGCCGCGCGGCTCGACGCCGTAATCCACCAGCACAGCGAGCGAGAACGGCAGGAGCACGAAGTAGAGCGTCAGGATGCCGGCAATGGTGAGCAGGATGGAACCCGGAATCAGCAGCCGCGCGAATCGGCGCTCGTATTCGTACAGACCGGGCTCGATGAACTTCCACAGCTGCCACAGAATCCACGGACTCGACACGACGACACCGAAGACAAACGACAGCTTGAGGTCGACCGCCATCGCTTCGGTCACGCCGAGAAACTGCAGCTGATCCGGCAGTCCCGCCGCACGCATCGCGTCGCGCAGCGGACGCTCGAGAACGGCCCGCAAATGGTTCGCGAAGAAGAACGCGAGGATTGCCAGTGGAATCGGCGCGGCCAGCGCGCGAAACACGCGACGACGCAGTTCATCGAGATGATCACCGAAGCTCATGAGGGCTTCGGTGTCTTTCGCACCGCTGAGTTCGCGTCTCGAATCGGCCATATGGAAAGTCGGGAGCGGGGACTGCTACGAACGTCGAATCGACAGGCCGAAGAATCGTTCGGTGTTCAGGTCCAGCTGCTCGGCGCACGCCGCGCTCTCTTCGCGCCGCAGCTCTGCAAGTCGCTGCACGATGTGGGGGATGTAGCGGGGCTCGTTGGGTCGAACAGTTCGCAATGGATCAGGGGTGAGGAAGGGGGCGTCCGTCTCGACCATCATGCGGTCACGCGGAACAAGTTGCGCGGCTTCGGCTACGGATTTCGCGTTGCGAAACGTGACAACGCCGGTGAACGAGATCCACGCTCCGAAGTCGAGCACGCGCCGGGCTTCGTCGGCCGTCCCAGTGAAGCAGTGAAAAACGAATCGGTCGGCAGGGAGACCGGTCGCGGCGAGCACCGGAACAAGATCGTCGAACGCTTCGCGGCAGTGAATAACGATCGGTTTCTCGATGCCTTGGCGGCGCCAGTCGCAGATGACGGCGAGCTGCGCGTCGAGCACCGATCGCTGCTGCGCCTGCGGAGGCCGGTCGTAGTGGTTGTCGAGCCCCAGTTCTCCCCACGCGACACATTTCGCGTCGAGGCCGCAGCGTCGCATCTCGTCCCACGCAATCGGTTCGTCGCTGTGCAGGGGGTGGACACCTGCCGTGCACCACAGGTCAGAATGGGTTTTCGCGAGTTCCAGGCTTCGAACGGCATCGCTCGTCGAGGTCGAAACCGTGATCGCGCCGTAGACGCCCGCACTGCGGGCGCTCGCCATGATTGCGTCGAGACGGCCGCGAAACTCGGGAAACGTGAGGTGGCAGTGGGAGTCGAACATGAGGGCTTCGGTCGGATCGGCAGTGGCGGGGGATCCATTGTCGTCCGGCCTCGCTGTCGTGCAGCACCGGAGGCGGCTCCGCTGGTCCTGATGAAGAACGCATTCGGATGTAGCATGCCGCACACCCCGGCTTCACCCCTCGGAAGCGTCCCCCGGGGGAACTCAATCGGACTGCACTCTCCATCGTTTCTTTTTGACTTTGTGGGCGGCTCGCGTCGGGGGACTTGCGCCGTCGCGTTGACGCACCTCGACTGCTGCTCTAGTATTTGCCACGCAAGTTTGTGAAAAAAAGCACAGACTTTGCCATCCGCCTCGTTCCCGAGCCTCGCACAGCAGCAGGCGGGCGGGCGCGTGGCACGACTTCGGAAGGCACACCGGGTATCCCATGAGCCGATTCCTCTTTCCCAAGTGGTCCAATCTTCTTCTGCCCACGCTCCTCCTGGTCGGTGCGATTTTGCCGATGTACGCAGTGTTTTTCGTTGCGTATGGCTTCAGTCCGACAACGCTCGAAACGGGGTACCAGCCCGTCCAATCCGTTCCGTACAGTCACGCGCTGCACGCGGGCGAGCTTGGGATCGACTGCCGGTACTGCCACAACACCGTCGAGTACTCGTCGTTCGCAGCGCTGCCGCCCACGCAGACGTGCATGAATTGCCACACGGCGATTCGGCCGACCAGCCCGAAGCTGGCGCTCGTCATCGAGTCGAACGAGTCCGGTAAGCCGATCGAGTGGATCAAGGTGCACAAGCTCGGCGACTACTCCTACTTCGACCACTCGGCGCACGTCAACCGAGGCGTCGGATGCGTCACCTGTCACGGACGAGTCGACCGGATGGAGATCGTTCATCAGCATTCGTCGCTCGCGATGGGCTGGTGCCTGAACTGCCATCGTGATCCGGTGGACAACCTTCGGCCGGTGAGCGAGATGACCAACATGGCCTTCGATCCAATGGCTGCGTTGACCGCCGAGGAACGTGAGAGCCTCCAGCGTCAGTACCACATCAGCCCGAGCGATCAGTGCTCGACTTGTCACCGCTAGTTTCGCCGGAACACACGCGATGCACGAGCGCCCGATGAATCAACAGCAATCACAGCCCGACCCGTCCGAACTGCACGAAACGCCTCGTGGATGCGGCGCGGAACAGTCAGCGGAACTCCCGCCGCCGGTCTCGAAGTCTCCGACCGCTATCTGGCGCAGCCTCGATGAGCTGGAAGCGTCCCCGCAATTCTCGCGCTGGCAGCAGAACGAGTTTCAGGACGGTGCTGCCGAGGCGACCGACGACGAACGCCGCATGTTCCTCAAGCTGATGGGCGCGAGTGCCGCGCTCGCCGGCTTTGGCGCGACGGGCTGCCGGCGCCGTCCCGAAGCGCATCTGCTTCCGTACGCGCATCGACCCGAAGGTCGCATCGACGGAACGCCGGTGAAGTACGCGACGGCCTACGAGCTCGGCGGTGTGGGATTCGGTGTGCTGGTCACCAGCGTCGATGGACGTCCGACGAAGCTCGACGGAAATCCGCGGCACCCGACTCTCGCGGGGCGCTCTGATCTGCTGACGCAGGCGCGCATTCTTGAGCTGTACGACCCGCAACGCAGCCGGGCGCTGCTGAAGCAGGGCAAGCCGAGCGATCTCGATGCTTTCCGCACTTGGTGCGCATCGCTGCCCGCGGGCGGCGCCGGTGTTGCGGTGCTCAGCGAACCATCTTCCAGCAGCACGTTCAACGATCTCGTGGCACGCGTTCGGACGAAGTTTCCGGCGCTGAAATGGTTTGAGTGGACACCCGTCAACGACGACACAGAGCGCGTCGGCACGACGCTCGCCTTCGGCAAGGCGATGCGTCCGCTGTACGACTTCGCGAAGGCCGACATCGTGCTCTCGCTCGACAGCGATTTCCTGTTCGCGCACCCGAGCGCGGTGAAGCACGCCCGCGACTTCGCGGCGGCCCGACGCATCGACAATGCGAATCCGCAAGAGCAGACGATGAACCGTCTGTACGTGATCGAAAGCGCGCTCAGCGTGACGGGCATGGCGGCCGACGAACGTGTCGCGACGCGCAGCTCGGACGTCGCAGCGGTCGCGGCGCAGATCGCGGCGAGCATGGGTGCGGAGATCACGTCCGGACTCGATGCTGCACTCGGCGCGCTGGCTGGCCCGGCACTGGCAGGCGACGACGCGAAGATCATCGAGGCGCTCGCGAAAGACCTCGTCGGCGCCCGTGGCCGGTCGTTGGTCGTCGCAGGCGCAACGCAGCCTCCCGCCGTGCACGCGTTCGCTGCATTGCTCAACCAGGCGCTCGGCAACGTCGGCTCGACTGTTTCGTACGTGGCGCGGACTGGTCCGGCCGGCGAGAAGGATCGCACGAGCGCTGGAGACATTACGGCGCTGGCAAGCGCCATCGGCGGCGGCGAGGTGACGCACCTCGTGATCATCGGCGGCAATCCGGTGTACGACGCGCCGTCCGATCTTCGCTTCGGCGATCTGCTCGCCAAAGCAGGCACGGTCGCGCACCTGTCGTACTACCTGAACGAAACCAGCCGGCACGCGGCATGCACGTGGCATGTGCCGCAGGCGCACTTCCTCGAAACGTGGGGCGACGTCCGCGCCGCAGATGGAACGATGTCGCTGCAGCAGCCGGCGATCGAGCCGATGATCGCCGAGGGCCAAGGGGGATTGAGCTCGATCGAGTTTTGTGCCGAGCTTCTCAACAGCGATCCGCGCGATGGTTACGCGCTCGTGCGCGGCACGATGCAGTCCGTTGCGAAGCTTGAAGGCCCGGCGTTCGAGAAAGTCTGGCGCACCGCATTGAACGACGGCATCGTCGGCGGCACGGCGTATCCGTTGGAGAAGCCGCAGGCACAGGTCGCAGCGGTCGCAGCGGCGCTGCAGACGCTGGGTGCGTCATCGAAGGGGCCGGAGGTCACGTTCGCGCAGGACTCGAAGGTCTACGACGGCCGCTTCGCAAATCTCGGCTGGCTGCAAGAACTGCCCGAGCCGGTGAGCAAGATCACCTGGGACAACGCCGCGTACATGGCGCTCGGCACCGCTGAGCGGCTGAGCGTGCGGAACGGCGACATCGTGACGATCGATGTCGGCGGCAACAAGCTTGATATGGCGGCGTGGGTTGTGCCCGGCATGGCCGAGGATTCGGTTCGCGTCCATCTCGGCTACGGACGCACGGCGGAGGCAGGGGGCGACATCGCGGGCGATGCCGGCTTCAACACGTATCGCCTGCGCACGACGGCCGGCATGCAGATCGCAACGGCCGCGTCACTGACCAAAACCGGCGGCACGTATCGCTTCGCTCACACGCAGGATCACGGCGCCGCGGACGCGATCTTGCCGGCGGTGCCTCTTGAAAGCATCGACAAGCGTCTGCCCGCACTCGTGCGCGAAGACGACCTCGGCACCTATAAGAACGAGCCCGGATTTGCCCGCAAGCGCAGTCACGTGGCGCACAGTCTTTCGCTGTGGGAGGAGTCGAACCTCGACGGTGCGCGATTCCGCTGGGCGATGTCGATCGATCTGACGTCGTGCATCGGCTGCTCCGCGTGCGTTACGGCGTGTCAGGCCGAGAACAACATCCCGGTCGTCGGCAAGGAACAGGTGATGCGCGGCCGCGAGATGCACTGGATCCGCATCGACCGCTACTTCAAGGGGCTCGATCCCAAGAAGCCGATCGGCGTGGCGCTGCAGCCCGTCGCGTGTCAGCACTGCGAGAACGCGCCGTGCGAGCAGGTCTGCCCGGTTGCCGCCACCGTGCATGACAATGACGGCCTCAACGTCATGGTCTACAACCGCTGCATCGGTACGCGGTACTGCAGCAACAACTGTCCATACAAAGTCCGTCGATTCAACTTCTTCGACTGGCACCGCAAGGATCCGGTGCGCGACGCCGGCTTCATGATGGTGAAGCCTGAGTACTACACGAACGAAGGTCCGGACAAGTGGCTGCAGATGCAGTTCAATCCGGACGTGACCGTCCGCACCCGCGGTGTCATGGAGAAGTGCACGTTCTGCACGCAACGCATCCAGCACGCGAAGATCGTGCACAAGAATGAATGGGCAGCGGCCGGCGGCACCGAGAGCAGCCCGGACTGGGCGATCCCGGACGGCGCGATCACGCCCGCGTGCGCTGACGCGTGTCCGAGCGACGCGATCGTCTTCGGTGATCTCAATGATCCCAAAAGCAAGATCACGCAGCTCTTCAAGGACAAGCGCTCCTACCAGCTGCTTGAGGAACTCAACACGAAGACACGGGTGCGGTACCTCGCGAAGGTGCGGAATCCCTCCGTGACGTTCGATCATCGCGGCCACGACCATGATCACGACCATGATCACGACCATGATCACGACCATGATCACTCGGCCGCGCCCGCTGTCGTCGGGAACGGGGAGGTGCAATCGTGACCACACTTCACGCGCATCAGCACGACGGTGATCCCATCGACAACACGATCGACGTGCCGGGCCGCCGCGCCCAGCTCGTCCTCAACATGGAGAAGTTCGGGCAGATCACGACGACCGTCTGTCGTGTGAACGAAGCGAAGAACCCGCCGATGGCGTGGTACATCGCGTTCGCGCTGAGCCTCGGACTGCTCGGTCTGCTCGGCTTCTGCGTCCTCTTCCTGATCTTCACGGGCGTGGGCGTGTGGGGTCTGAACAACCCCGTCATGTGGGCGTTCGACATCACGAACTTCGTGTTCTGGGTCGGCATCGGTCACGCCGGCACGCTCATCAGCGCGATCCTCTTCCTCTTCCGGCAGAAGTGGCGCACCGCCATCAACCGCTTCGCTGAAGCGATGACGATTTTCGCCGTCATCTGCGCGGGCCTCTTCCCCGGCATTCACGTCGGCCGCGTGTGGTTCGCGTACTGGCTCTTCCCGATCCCCAACCAGATGGAGTTGTGGCCGCAGTTCCGATCGCCGCTTCTCTGGGACGTCTTCGCGGTCTCGACGTACTTCACCGTGTCGCTGCTGTTTTGGTACACGGGCATGGTCCCGGATCTCGCGACGTTGCGCGACAGAGCCCGAGGCACGCTGCAGCGACTCGGCTACGGCCTGTTCAGCCTCGGCTGGCGCGGCTCCAACCGTCACTGGCACCGATACGAGCGGGCGTACCTGATTCTCGCGGCGCTCTCGACGCCGCTCGTGCTGTCGGTGCACTCGGTCGTGTCGTTCGACTTCGCCGTCAGCCAGGTCCCCGGCTGGCACACCACGATCTTCCCGCCGTACTTCGTCGCGGGTGCGATCTTCTCCGGCTTCGCGATGGTGGTGACGCTCGCCGTGCCGGCGCGTGAGATGTTCGGTCTCAAGGACATCATCACGCTGCGGCATCTCGACAACATGAACAAAATCATCCTGGTGACAGGATGCATGGTCGGCTACGCCTACTCGATGGAGTTCTTCATCGCGTGGTACTCGGGCGCGATGTATGAGAAGTTCGCGTTCGTGAACCGTGCGTTCGGTCAGTACTGGTGGGCGTATTGGATCATGGTCAGCTGCAACGTGATCACGCCGCAGCTCTTCTGGTTCAAGGCGCTGCGCACCAGCATTCCGATCATGTTCATCCTGAGCCTGGTCGTGAACATCGGCATGTGGTTCGAGCGCTACGTGATCATCGTCTCGAGTCTCGCGAACGACTACCTGCCCACGTCGTGGGACAAGTTTGTGCCCACATGGGTCGACATGGGCACGATGGTCGGCGCGTTCGGACTTTTCTTCACGCTCTTCCTGCTGTTCTGCCGCTTCCTCCCCATGATCGCGATGGCCGAGATCAAGGCCATCATGCCCGCGGCAAATCCTCACGCCGATCATCACGCTGCCAACCATCGTGCAGATGGTTCCCCTCACGGATCCGAGGGAGCCCACTGATGACCACCATCACCACTCCAACAACGTCTCCACTTCGCGGTGCGGTCAAGACTGCGCCGCGTCTCTACGGGCTCATCGCAGAATTTGAAACACCTGGTGCCGTGATGGCCGCCGCTGAAAAGGTGCGCGGCGAGGGCTACAAGTGGTGGGACGTCTGCACGCCGTTTCCCGTGCACGGCATGGACAAGGCGATGGGCGTCAAGGCGACGCTGCTGCCGTTCCTCGTGCTCGGCGGCGGCATCACCGGAACGCTGCTCGCAACGGGTCTGCAGATCTTCACGAACTCGACCGACTGGTCGCTGCCATGGCCTATCCCGGTCACCGGCTATCCGTATCAGATCTCGGGCAAGCCGATGGTCTCGCTGCCGGCATTCATCCCGGTCATCTTCGAGCTCACCGTGCTGCTGGCGGCGCTGACCGCAGTGTTCGGCATGTTCCTCCTGAACGGACTGCCGCGGCTCTATCACCCGCTGTTCCGCAGCCCGCGGTTCGCACGCGTGACGAACGACCGTTTCTTCGTTGTGATCGAAGCTCGCGATCCGCGGTTCCTCCGCGGTAAGACCGAGGCATTCATGAAGTCCCTGAACCCGATGTCGGTGGAGGCGATCGAGGAATGATTCCACGTCCCCTCATCTACCTGACCGGCGTCCTCGCATGCCTGCTGCTCGTGCCGCCCGCGGTCATCGCGCGCGTCCGCGCGACGCCGAGCGCCGGACGTCCGATCCACATCGTGTACGACATGGACATGCAGTCGAAGTTTCGGCCGCAGAGTCCCAATTCGCTGTTTGAAGACGGCCGCGCGATGCGCCCGATCGTGCCAGGCACGGTTGCGGTCGGCGAGGCGCATCTCGACACACATCGCACCGAGGGAGTCGTGCAGCAGTCGGACGGCACCGTCGGCTGGGCCGCAACGCTTCCGTCCGGCATGACTGCTGACACGGCGTTTCTTCGCCGCGGCCACGAGCGGTTCGACATCTACTGCTCCGTGTGCCATGGCTACGCCGGGTTCGGCGACGGCATGGTGAACAAGCGGGCTAACGAACTCATGAACAGCGCCAGCGGCGTCCCCGACGGCACAGCGTGGGTCGTGGCAAAGAATCTGCACGAGGACTTGATCGTCGTGCAGCCCATCGGCCAGATCTATCACAGCCTGACCTACGGCATCCGGAACATGGCGGGCTACGCCTCGCAGATTCCGGTCGAAGATCGCTGGGCGATCGCCGCGTATGTGAAGGCGCTGCAGCTGAGTCAGAACGCGCGGCTGCAGGACGTTCCTGTTGAGCGTCGCACGGGCCTCGTTGCCGGCACACCGATCAATGTGAACGCGGGAAATGTTGATGCGACGCCCGCGACAGCACCAGCGACACCACCCGCGACACCACCCGCTGGGGGGAGTGCGAAGCCATGACCAGTTCGCACGCACCTGATCTTTCGGCTCGCAACCTCATGCTTCCCGCGTGGGTCGGCGCGCTGCAGCTGCCCATCGCCGCGTTTGGCGTTGTCTGCATCGCCGCCGCGGCTGCATTGGCATTCACGGGCAACGTCCCCTCGGACGCGTTCTTCTGGAAGGCATATCTCCAGAATCTCATCTTCCTGTTCGCCATCTCGCTCGGCGGACTCTTTTTCGTCTTTCTGCAGCACCTGACGCGTGCGGGCTGGTCTGTCGCGGTGCGCCGCCCCGCAGAGATCCTCGCGAGCAATCTGCGCTGGCTGTGGATTCTGTTCGTCGTCCCCTTCGGGATCCTCTGGCTGCAGAACCGCGCCGGGCTGGTCTGGGAGTGGGCGGACATGGAAACGCTTGCCGCCAACAAGCCAGAAGAGGCGCACCTCGTCGAAGGGAAAGTCGCCTTTCTGAATCCGACGTTCTTCTGGATCCGCGCGATTCTGTACTTCGTTATCTGGGCGAGTCTCGCGCACTTCTTTTATAGCCGCAGTCTTCAGCTCGGAGTGACGGGCGACATCCGCGAGTCGAAGCGGATGCAGCTCATCGCTGCGCCCGCAGCGATCCTCTGGGGCGTGTCGATCTCGTTCGCTGCGGTGGACTGGATGATGTCACTGTCTCCGGCGTGGTTCAGCACCATGTTCGGTGTGTACTTCTTCACCGGATGCTGCACGGTCGGCTTCGCCGGCCTCATCCTCGCGTGCGTCGCTGCCCAGGCAAGTGGCGTGATGAAGGGAATCATCAGCCTCGAGCACTATCAGGATCTCGGCAAGATGCTCTTCGCGTTCGGCATGGTGTTCTGGGCGTACATCGCCTACAGCCAGTACATGCTGATCTGGTACGCGAACATCCCCGAAGAGACAGGCTGGTATCTCGCCCGGCAGATCGGCGGCTGGCGCGGCATGAGTCTGCTCCTGCTGTTCGGCCACTTCCTCATTCCGTTCTTTGCATTCATGTCCAAGTGGCCGAAGCGGATGCCGCATCTGCTGGCGGCCGGCGCGGGATGGATGCTGCTGATCGGCTGGATCGACATCTACTGGCTCGTGCATCCCGTTGTCCCGCACGACATCGCTCACATCGGTTCGTACCCGGAACTGCAGGCCAAGTACGCCGACGAGCCCACGCACGTGTTCCATCCGGTGAACTGGCTGCTGCTCTTTGGAATGCTCGGTCTGTTCGTGTCCGGGAGTCTGAGCCAGATGCGGCGTCACCCGCTGCTCTGCGCGAAGGACCCTAGGCTCGCCGAGTCGCTGAACTTCGAGAACATCTAAGAGCGAAACTTCCTCCTCATGTCACACGCTCACGAAATGCATCCTGAAGACCCGAATGTGAATCCGCCGCTGGATGATCCGGAGCCAGGTTCCACCTGGTTCTTCTCCATCGTCAGCATCATCGTGTTCACCGCGTTCGTGCTCGCCACGTGCGTGCTCTACTTCAAGAACCAGCAGGACTATCTGGACGCGAACGTCGTGAACGTCCCGGTGATTGAACTGGAACGGCTGCGCCTCGAGCAGAAGGCGAAGCTCGCGGAGTACGGCAACTACACCGAAGAGTTCCCCGGCGCGGAGCCTGAGAAGCCCGTCACCGTGACCCGCCTGCGCATCCCGATCAATCGTGCGATGGAAGTCGTCGCAGCCGAGCTGTCCGGCGCCTCTGTTGCGGGAGATCGCAAATGACGCATCGACCCTCCCTCACATCGTCGGCTCTTCGTGCATGCGTGACACTGGCCGCCGTGCTTACGGCAACTGTGCCGGCCGCGGCGCAGCTGATCAACACCGGCGTGCCTGCCGAGCTCCAGGGCGTTGACATCATCGACATGCCCAATGCGCAGCTGCCGCTGGACACGCCGTTCATCGATGAGGACGGTCGCGACGTCATGCTTCGCGACTTCTTCAAGAAGGACGCGAACGGCAACGAGAAGCCGGTTCTCCTGCAGCTCGGCTATTACAAGTGCCCGATGCTGTGCGGCCTTGTGCTCAACGGCCTCGTCGACGGACTCGAGGGCGTCGACTGGACTGCCGGCGAGACGTTCGAGGTCGTGGCCATCAGCATCAATCCACGCGAAACGCCGGAGCTGGCGCGGGTCAAGCGCGACGGCTACCTGCTCGAGTACAACCGGCCCGGCGGCGTGAAAGGCTTTCACTTCCTCACCGGCCCAGCGAGTTCGAGTCACCTGATCGCCGAATCCGTGGGATTCAAATTCCGCGAGCAGGACAACGGCGAGTACTCACATGCCGCTGCGGTCTTCGTCGTGACGCCGGATGGCCGCTTGTCGCGGTGTCTGTACGGCAACAAGTTCGAGCCGAAGGATCTTCGGCTGGCGATCCTGGAAGCGTCCGAGGGAAAAATCGGCAGCACGCTCGACCGCTTCATCCTGTGGTGCCACATGTACGACCCCGACTCCAAGAGCTACGTGCCGTTCGCACGCAGAATCATGCAGATCGGCGGCGTCATCACGCTGCTCATCCTCGGCACCGGCCTTGGCTGGTTTCTGCTTCAGGACGGTCGGAAACTGCGCGGACGCGCGGGCGCACACCCGGTGTAACTGAACTCTTGACTGGGGCCCTGCACTGGCCTTTCGACCCGCTGACGCGTCACGACTGGCTACGACGAATGGGATACGACGAATGAATGCCCTCTTCCTCAATCTCGCTTCCGCTCTCATTCAGGGAGGTCTCGCGACCGCGGCGCCGGCGGCTGCGCTGAACGAGCGGACGTTCTGGATGCCGAAGCAGTCGTCCACCGTGGCGCCGTCGATCGACGCCATGTTCATGGCCATCACGTGGGTGAGCTACTTTTTCTTCTTTCTGATCGTGGGCATCATGGTGGTGTTCATCGTCCGCTATCGCCAGCGCGGACGCGAGATTCACGCCCACGGACCGACGCATCACACGCCGCTGGAAATCACTTGGACGATCGTTCCGCTCATCATCGTCGTGATCATTTTCTTCGGCGGTTTCAAGGGCTACCTCGCGCTGGCGACGCCGCCGGCGAACTCGTATCAGATCGACGTCGTCGCGCAGCAGTGGTACTGGAACTTCAAGTACCCCAACGGCGCCAAATCTACGGATCTCTACGTTCCCGCCGGACGGCCGGTGAAGCTGGTGATGCGCTCGGAAGACGTGCTGCACAGTCTCTTCATCCCCGACTTCCGCGTGAAGAAGGATGTGCTTCCGTCGCGCTACACCGTCCTGTGGTTTCAATGTGACCAGCCGACAGGCAAGGATCCGAAGGACGACAAGATCGACCTTTTTCACATCCTGCATTGCACCGAGTATTGCGGCAAAGATCACTCGCGCATGAATGCGAAAGTGATTGTCCTGCCGGAGGCCGAGTTCAAGCTCTGGGAAGACAAACAGGCGCGATGGCTCGATGAGATCCTGGACAAGGATCTCTACTGGGACGCCGGACCCAAGCTCTTCGCCCGTTGCCAGAGCTGTCACACGCTGGACGGCACGCCGAGCACTGGCCCTTCATGGGGACCGCACGACGGACTCCCTGCAATTTGGGACCGCACGTCGAAGGGACTGACGAAGTTCGCAGGCGGCGGCACCCTCGCTGACATCATGGGGGAAGGCAAAGAGTTCACGACGCCCGAGGATTACCTCACCAACTCGATTCTGATTCCGAACAAGCACCTCGTCGAATCATTCGGTCCGGCGATGCCCACGTTCCAAGGGCAACTGGATTCGCGCGGCATCCGTGCGCTCATCGACTTTATGAAACATATCGACGAGTTTGACTCCAAGGCGAAGTGGTTGAAGACGCCGCCTCCCGAGGCTGACGCGGCAGCTGCTCCCGCCGCAACGCCGTAAACCCGTTCCATGCCTCACGCCATCACAGCCTTCCCTTTCGATTCCAATCCAGCGCTCTGAGCGCAGGTGATTCAATGACGACCCTTGACGCGCCAGTCCCGCTGGACACCCGGCACTCGGACGACAACTACCTGACCCACACACGAGGTCTGCTCTCGTGGATCCTCACGCTTGATCACAAGCGCATCGGCGTGATGTATCTGTTCTCGGTGCTCACGTCGTTCTTCGTGGGCGGCGTTTTTGCGCTGGCCATCCGCACCAAGCTGCTCTTCCCGGGCGAGGTCAGCTGGATGACGGCGGACATGTACAACCACCTCTTCACTCTGCACGGTGCGGTGATGGTGTTCCTCGTCATCATCCCGAGCGTTCCGGCAGCGCTCGGCAATTTTGTGCTGCCGATCATGCTCGGCGCGAAGGACGTCGCGTTCCCCAGGCTCAATCTCTTCAGCTACTGGTTGTGGCTCGGTGGGGCGCTGTGCGTCGTCATCAGTCTGCTGGCCGGCAGCTTCGACACGGGCTGGACGTTTTACACGCCGTACTCCGTGACCACCACGTTCGGCGGCGTGATTCCGGTGCTCACGGGCGTCTTCATCCTCGGGTTCAGCTCGATCTTCACCGGGATGAACTTCATCGTCACGATTCACAAGCTGCGGCCGCCGGGGATGACCTGGTTCAGGATGCCGCTGTTTCTGTGGGCGATCTATGCCACCGCGCTCATCCAGGTGCTCGCGACGCCGGTGCTCGCGATCACGCTGTCGTTGCTGATCGTCGAGCGCATCTTCCACATCGGTATCTTCGATCCGCAGAACGGCGGGGACCCGGTGCTGTTCCAGCACTTCTTCTGGTTCTACAGCCATCCCGCCGTCTACATCATGATTCTCCCGGGCATGGGGATCATCAGCGAGATCATCGCGGTTCATTCACACCGCCACATCTTCGGCTACCGCTTCATCGCGTTCTCGTCGATCGCCATCGCGATCTTCTCATTCCTCGTGTGGGGTCACCACATGTTCACGTCGGGCCAGTCGGGCCTGATGAACGTGGTGTTCTCAGCGATCACGTTCAGCGTCGCGATTCCTTCGGCGATCAAAGTCTTCAACTGGCTCGGCACGCTGTACAAGGGATCGATCAGCTTGAACACGCCCATGCTGTACGGCCTGGCGTTTCTCTTCCTGTTCACGATCGGCGGGTTGACGGGCCTCCATCTGGGGACGCTGAACACCGACATTCATCTGCACGACACGTACTTCGTCGTCGCGCACTTCCACTACGTCATGATGGGCTCGGCGCTGATCGCGATGATCGGCGGCCTGCACCATTGGTGGCCGAAGATGTTCGGTGTGATGTACTCGGAGTTCTGGGGACGGATCGCGTGCACGCTCGTCTTCGTCGGATTCAACGTCACGTTCTTCACGCAGTTCATGCTCGGCAGCCAGGGCATGCCGCGCCGTTACTACAGCTACGACCACTTTCCGGAGATGGCGGAGACGTACAAGATCTATCACCACATCTCGACCGGCGGCTCGTACATCATGGCCATCGGGTTCTTGATCACCGCCGCCTATCTGCTCCACTCGCTCTTCCGCGGCAAGCCCGCGCCGGCGAACCCGTGGGGCGGCCGCAGCCTCGAGTGGCAGTGCCCGTCGCCTCCTCCGCATGACAACTTCGCCGTGACGCCGCGCGTCGGCGACTGCTACGACTTCTCGGCCGTGCGCTGGGATGACGAAGCCAACGGCTACATCGTCGACCGCAGTCTTGATCCGGAACTGAACCCCAACGCACCGAAGCGCACCGGCCACTGAACCCGCGCGTCGACTCGTGGCCGCGCCGCAGCCACCGTCGTCAGGAGCATCTCCGTTGACCGCAATCGATTCCAAATCACCCGGGCACGACCACGCTGGGGCTCACACGGCCGGGCACGCCCCTGCTCACGGCCAGTACCCGTTTCTCGCCCATCACTTCGAGACGCCGGCGCAGCAGTTCGACAGCGCCAAGCTCGGCATGTGGCTGTTTCTCGTGACCGAAGTGCTGTTCTTCGGGGCGCTGTTTGCGATGTACGCGATCATGCGCTACCGCGAGCCCGAGGTCTTCTCGTTCGCGAGCCACTACCTCAGCACGAACATGGGCGCGGTCAACACCGGCGTGCTCATTCTGAGTTCGCTGACGATGGCGATGGGCGTGCACTTTGCGCAGCGCGGCAAGAAGGGTCCGCTCGTCACGTGTCTCATCCTCACGCTGCTGGGCGCGGTCGGATTCCTCGTCATCAAGTTCTTTGAATACGACCACAAGATCCGCGCGAACCTCGTGTGGGGCCCCGGCTTCTATGAGCCGGTCAAGGATGCCAACGGCAACATCATCGGCGCCCCGTCAGCGCACGCGGATGCGGCCCAGCCTCCCGCCGCTGTCGCCAGTGCGATGCCCGCGGTTCGGATTGATCCGCTCATCGGCAAGGCGCTCCCGGGCGAGGCTTCGGTGGTGAGGCCTTCAGCCCGTGGCCCCGCCGGAATCGCGCCGGCCGCAGCAGTGGACGCGACGGCGGCCATGCAAGCGGACGGTCACGTTGCAGATGGGCACGGTGCCGAAGGCGAGCACGGTGCCGGTGGTCACGACGCGGACAAGGCGCATGTGTTCGATCCCAATCTGCCGAAGATGACCCACCGCTTCTTCGCGATCTACTACTGCATGACGGGTCTGCACGGCATCCACGTCGTGATCGGCATGTTCCTCATCGGGTGGCTCACGATCCGTGCGATGCGTGGTGAGTTCACGTCCAACTACTACACGCCTGTCGATCTCGTCGGGCTGTACTGGCACATCGTCGACTTGATCTGGATTTTCCTCTTCCCGCTGTTCTATCTGATCCATTGACGGCCTTCAGGACACTTCGATGTCGACGCACACGCCTTCACATTCGCCCGGTCACGCCAGCGGCGGCCATGCAACCGGCGCCCATCCCCATGGCGACCACCCACTCGTCGGTCATCTGGTACCGCTGTGGATCCTCTTCGCCACCGGCACCGTGCTGATCATTCTGACGGTGGTGACGGTCGCTGCGCATGCGATCGATCTTGGGGAGTTCAATATCGTGATCGCGCTGGCGATCGCCGTCGTGAAAGCGACGCTCGTCGGCATGTTCTTCATGCACTTGCGCTGGGATCGGCCGTTCAATCAGCTCGTGTTCGTGGGCTCGGTCATCTTCGTCGTCCTGCTGATGTGGTTCTGCATGATGGACACCAAGCAGTACCAGCAGGAGCTCGTGGTCGGCAATCCCAAGCTTTCGCAGGCAGTCCTCGACACGCAGGCACCGACAGCGCCGATTGCCGCCGAAGCGCCGCGCTATCGCTGAACGCATGCGCGAGTTTTTTCGAACGCGGCGCGTCACACCCTTCACCGACTCAACGGCCCGCTTTGCAGCGGGCCGTTTTGGCATGTGGCTGTTCCTCCTGACGCTCACGGTGATTTTCGTGTCGACGCTGTTCGCGTACGTCATCGTGCGGCTCAGTCCGGTCAACGCCGCGCAGTGGCCGCCGCCCGATATGCCGCCGCTGCCGAGTTCGTTGGTGTATTCGACGCTTGCGCTCGTTCTGTCGAGCATCACGATGCAGGTAGCCACGGTCGCCGCGCAGCGCGGCGAATCGACTGTCGGCGCCTGGATGGCAGCGACGTTGGCGCTCGGTTTCGTGTTTCTCGCATTGCAGGGATTGGCGTGGATGCACGCGGCTGCGGCGAACATGAACTTCGTCAAGCATCTCTATGCGTGGACGTTCTACGTGCTGACCATCCTGCACGCGCTGCACGTGGTCGGCGGACTGATACCGATGATCGTCACGACGCGCAACGCGCTGCGCGGCGCGTACGGACCGCAGCGCCTGAGCGGTATCACGCTCTGTGCGATGTATTGGCATTTTCTTGATGCGGTCTGGCTCGTGCTGTATGCGACACTACTGTGGGGATCGCGCCGCTGAGGGCGACTTCCCCGAAGTCCAAATCCACCGGCGGAGAGATTCCCATGCGTGCAGCCACGCCGCTCGCCGCCGGATCATCGGCGCGCAGTTGGTGATCTCGCAGCGCTGATCCGAATGATGACGGTGTGGTCACTGCGGCGAATCTGGCGCGTCATTCGCATTCGCATCCGCTTCCATCGCCCGCGACTGATCCGCAAGCCGCACGACGCGCAGCACCGGCCGCCCCTCGGCGCGCGATGCGTCCATGTCCACCGCCCCTTCGACGAACCACTGGCGATCGTCCTGCGGATCAAGAATCCACTGCCGCACCCGGCCGGTGACCAGATCAAAGTCGAAGAACTCCGGTCCGCGGGCATCGGCCGTGATGAGCACGGCCTCGTACTCCGCCCAATATGGCTCGGACTGGGCGCTTGCCGTCCCCGCGGTGTAGCCGGGCGACGCAAGCCGCGCGTAGTCCTTCCGCTCCAGCGCCCGCACCCACTCGAATGCCTGCGTGCGCACCATGCGCCGCAACAGTCCGTCAAGCCGCGCGGCGCTCGCGCGCGCCGTGACGCGCGATTCGGCCGCGGCCCGCGACGCGCTCGCCGCCGCCAGGAGCGCTGCATCTGGTTCGAGACCGTGGCGGCTCCATTCCTCGGCAACGCTTGAGTCAATCGTCTCGACCAGCGCCGACAGATCCTCGAGCAGTCGCGCGATCGCTTCGCGGCGCGCTGTGGCCTTCGCTTCCTCTTCTGGATCGGGCGTTGCAGTCGCGAGACTCGCCGGCGGCGCCGCGATCGCGCGGGCGATCACCTTCTGCACATCCGACAGGTAGTAGTACAGCGACTGTTCGTGATGAATGAGTCCGTGGTCGCTGACGTAATCGCTGAACGACATCCCGCGCTCCAGCAGATCGCGGGCGACTGACTTCGCGCTCGGCTCGCGATCGGCGATGAACGGATGCTTCGCGTCCCAGTGCTTGAACCACACCTCAAGTTCCTCGGCCATCGGCTTCGGGTGCGTGATGGCGTCGAGCTCGTCTCTCATCGAAGCTGTCTGGTCGAGCGACATGCCCGGCATCCATAGCTCCTGCCGCCGCGCATCCTGCAGTCGGCGGCGCTGCGCGTTGAGCACTTCCTGCGGATCATCGACGATCGACTCCGCAATCGTGAGCACATCGAGATCGTGATTGGGATCAGCAGGATCAAGCTGTTCCATCGCAAAGCGCACGAAGGGAACGAGCGGCCGATCGAACGACTCCATGCATTCCTGGGCCGCTGCGAGGTCGTAGAGACAACCCTGCGCGTCAGGCTGCGCGAGTTGCTTCGCCAGACCCGCCTCCTCGAACGCCGCGAGGATCGTGTCGGCCTTCTCGCGATACTCCGCCTCCTTCGCTCCGACGGAAGCGATGAGCCGTTCCAGCGCCGCGCGACCGTCACCGCTTCGCCGCAAAATCTGCAGGACGACCGGGCCGGTGATCGCAAAGCGCGGCACGAGCCGATCGAGCGGCGCATCGCGCAGGCGCTCGAGCGTCTTCTCGTTCCACGCTTTAAATCCCGGCGGAGGACTCTCGGCGTAGAACTTCTTGCCTGAAACTCCGGTCTTTCGCTTCTTGCGAATGTTGTTCACTTCGTGCTCGGGAGGCTGCACGATGACCGTGCCCATCGTGTCGTGTCCCTTGCGGCCGGCGCGGCCCGCGATCTGCCGAAACTCGCCGGGCTTGAGCGTGTGCATGCCCGCCGGGCCGCCACCTTTCGACAGCTGCGTGAAGAGGACGCTGCGGATTGGCATGTTCACACCGACGCCGAGCGTGTCGGTGCCGCTGATGACGGAGATGAGTCCCTGCGTCGCCAGCCGCTCGACGAGCCGGCGATACTTTGGCAGCATCCCGCCATGATGCACGGCGAGACCGTGCGGAAGCAGCTCTTTCAGCGTGCGGCCAAATGGCGTATCGAGGCGATGCTGCTCCAGCTCGGCGTGGATCAGTGCACGGCGCTCGCGGGCCTTCTCGTTGAGGCCGGTGCTGCGAAGTTTCGGCGCGAGCTCGGCTGCGTCGCGGCGCCGGAACGAAACAACATAGACCGGCACCAGTCCGTCGCGCAGTACTTCTTCGATCGTCTCCATCAGAAGTCGATCTTCCTTATATCGATACTCAAGGGGAACAGGCCGGTCCTTCGAAGTCACCGCCACCGCATCGGCGCCGGTGCGGCGGCGAAGATCCGCGCAGAGCGCGTCGGGCTCGAGGTCATGCAATGTCGCCGACATCAGCAGAAAGCGGGCGTCGGTCATCTCTAAAAGCGGTACGAGCCACGCCGACCCGCGCTCGGGGTCAGAGAAGTAGTGAAACTCGTCCATGACGACCCAACCGAAGGGCGCGCGCGTACCTTCCCGCAATGCGATGCTCTCGAGAATCTCTGCGGTGCAGCACATAATCGGCGCCGCAGCATTGACGGTCGCGTCGCCGGTCATGAGGCCGACGTTCGCAGCGCCGAACGCGTCGCACAGATTGAAGAACTTCTCATTCACCAGTGCCTTGGTCGGCGCGGTGTAGACCGAGCGGCGCAGATGCTCGGGAATCGACGGATCCAGCCCCGCGTGACCGCGCCAGTACGCCGCGAAGTGCGCGGCGAGCGCGACCAGCGACTTGCCCGAGCCGGTGGGCGTGGCAAGCACGACACTGCGATGCTCGAAGATCGCTTCGAACGCGGCGATCTGCGCCGGATACGGCTCGATCTTGGCCGCCTCGCAATGGGTTATGAAGGCGACCAGGCAGTCGCTCGCCTCTGCCGAATCGGGACGATGCTGAAGGAGCGGAGGTGCGGGAATCACGATGGGCACCATACGGGATCGATACGGTTGCTGAAGGAGGCCAGTGGCCCGAGAAATGACATTGTCGACTGTGATGCCGTGCACTCCCGCGGCGAATCATGGAGCGAATCCCGCTACCAACCGCTGAACTGCACACGATGGACGTTCCTCAATTCACCGATCTCCTCCGGCGCCATGCCAGGCTGATCCACAAGATCGCCTATGCCTACTGCCGGGACCCGACGGATCGCGAGGACATCGTGCAGGAGATCGCGGTGCAGCTCTGGCGTTCGCGCGATCGCTATGACGATCGCTTCAAGGAGACCACGTGGATCTATCGGATCGCGCTCAACGTGGCGATCTCGTTCCATCGCCGTGAGCGGCGCCATCGCGCGGGTCGGCTTCCCATCGATCTGCACGCGATCACCATTTCGCATGCACCAGGTTCGCCCGACGGCGACGCGCCCGGTGAGGACGTGCAGCTTCTGCTGCGATGCGTTGACGAGCTCACTGCGCTCGATAGGGCACTCGTCCTTCTCTATCTCGACGACAACGACCACGTGACGATTGCGGACGTGCTGGGGATCTCCGTGTCCAACGTGGGCACGAAACTTTCGCGCATCAAGAACAGGCTGCGCGCGGCGTTCGAGGAACGCTCGCGCACGGACCACAAGGAGGAACGACATGCAGCTCGATGATCTGAAGGAAGCGTGGGCCGCGCATGGCGCGGTGATGGAACGAAGTCTCGCGATCGACGAGCGGCTTCTGCGCGAGGTGCTCCTGCGCAAAGTCAAGTTTGCCATCGCGCCGCACGTCCTCTGGAGAGCACTGGAAGTTGCGCTCGGCATCGCCGCCATGCTCGCGGTGGTGTCGGTGCTCGTCGCGCACACCGCGGAACCGCGGTATCTCATCGTGGCCGGCGCGCTGGCCGTATTCACATTCGCGATGACGGCGATGACCGCGTACCTCTTGGTGCGCAGCCTGCAGCTCGACTATGACGGTCCAGTGGCGACGATCCAGCGCACTGTCGAGCGCATCAAGCTCGCGGAGTATCGAGTCTTCAAATGGGCGTTGCTGGGCGGCGTGGTGATGTGGCTTCCGGTTCTGCTCGTCCTGTTCGAAGCGCTCACAGGCATCAACGCGCTGGGGCGCGTCGACCTGGTCTGGCTCGTGTCGAATCTGCTCTTCGGCGTGGTGTTTCTCGCGATCGGTCAGGCGCTGTCCAGGAAGTACGTCGAACGACGTGACCTGAAGCCATGGGCCCGCCGCCTTGTCGACGCGCTCGCGGGTCGACCGTTGCAGCGTGTCGCCGCTCATCTCGCGGAACTGTCGAGGTTCGAGCGCGAGGAGTCGCCGCGTTCATGATCGCGATGCGCGAGACGATTTCTGCGCTGAAGACCGTCACGTCGCGAGGTCGAGTGTTGCCGTTCTCGAAACGTGTGTGTCGCGTGCTGCGCCGGAAGTGAATGCGCGTATCCGGAGCTCACAATGCGCGCACGATGCGGGCGGGATTTCCCACGGCGACGACATTTGCCGGCAACGTGCGAATTACGACCGCTCCAGCTCCCACGACCGTGTTGTCGCCAATCGTGCCGCCCATAGTCGCAGCGGAAGGGCGGCCGGATCACCGTGCCGGCCCCCACTCTCCCAAGCAGCTCACGCAGAATCAGATCACGACCGGCGTCGTCATCGGCCGCAGCGCCGTTGAACTGCGCGGCGAGCCCCGCGGCGCGGCGGCTCTCCCGCGCCATGTGCGGGTCGTCAGCGATGTACTGATCGCCGTCGAGCGGCTCGCAGGAGTGATCGGTCCGCGTCATCGTCGTCGACCTCGGTGCGCACTATGCCGTCCTTGATCGCGCGCCGCGCGAGGATTTGTGTCGCCCTTTCAGGGCTCGTGAACTTGCATGCGCGACGGACCCAGGGCGTTTGCCCTGGGCTCCTGTTGGAGTGCCCCGTTGGGGCGGTCGGAGATGACGTCACTGCGGGTCATGTCGTGCCGGCGCGCGTGGACGCGTGGACGCGCTCAGTCAGGTCGGTGCGCGTAATGCGGTCGAGCAGTCCAACCCGTCAGAGGCAACCCGTGTGACGCAACGCGTTGAAGGTCACGCCCGCTCACGTCAGTACGGCGGTAGCAGTCGACGAAACTCATGCGCGAGAACGACAAGCCGAAATACCAGATTGCGAACGGGAACGATCGGCCAGGCAAGGCGCGGAATCGTCGCGCGACTGCCGTCTCCGCCGACACGCGCGCATCCACGGCACCGAGCGCGGCCACGCCCACAATGAGCGAAGTGTTCCAGCGCCGATCACGACGAGGTCACGAGGCGGCCAGCAATCGCGCTCAGCGACGCCATGCGCGCCTGTGATCGCACCGCCTCCTGCATCATCCTCCGTGTCCTCCAGCCCCCCGTGTCTTCAGCGGCGAATGCGATCTGCGCGCCGCCGGCAACCCGAGAAGGAAGCCGCCATACGCAAGCCGCACTAGTTGCACGAAACTGCGACGATCAGTGCGAGCAAGCCTCGATGCAGAGATATGCAATGGAAGCGACGACGATGCGCGTTGACGTGTACATGCTGATCCCGCCGCTACGGCAGCGCTTCGCGGACGCCGAGCAATGTGTTCGCGGCAAACCAGAAGCACGGGCGGACAACGATCGGTTCGCCATTCGGTGCCGAGACGCGCGCGACGGCCATTGGTTCAGCGGGAATGTCGAACTGCAGCACA
The DNA here is from genome assembly GCA_034439815.1 of Phycisphaerae bacterium. Taxonomy (GTDB): domain Bacteria; phylum Planctomycetota; class Phycisphaerae; order Phycisphaerales; family SM1A02; genus JAEUIT01. The sequence goes on along the minus strand of JAWXBD010000142.1, from coordinate 3,691 downwards.
ACACCTCCGAGCGTTGCGATCACTTGCCCGTTCGATGCGGCCGCTCGGAGGCGTTCGATCGCATACGCGCCCCGCTCTCCGTTCGCATCGACGACGACGACCGGCGCCTTCAGTTGCAGCACGGCACTCGGCGACGGTGTCACCGGGAATTCGATCGTCGGATCGACGTGCGAGCGCTCGTACGAGATGCGCCGATAGAGCTGCACGTTGCCCTCGTCGCGCCGCGGAACGTCGCTGTCCGGATGCGCGGCGATCCAGTCGGCCCACGTCGTGATGCACGTACCGGCGATCGGAGTGAGCTGTGCTGCGGTGCCTGCGTGCGGTCCGGTGATGGCACGGCCGTCGAGCTGCTGCCACAAGCTAGGCTGCGCGCTGCCGCGGTCATACAGCAGCGTGTTGGCATTGCGGAGGAGCCCGCTCACGCCGAACGAGAGTGTCGTGCCGTTCACACGCCGGTCGTAGACAACAGCTGCGTCGCAGAACGGACTGTACGTGACCGCGATGGGGACGCCGTTCAAAGTGTCTTCGATGATCTCGTGGCCATTGAGCACAGATAGCGCGTAGGCACGCGCGGCCCCATCGATGACCACGCCGACGACACGATCCTGCGTCAGGAGATACCGCTTGCGCGTCCCCTGATTGAAGTCGGCCATCGCGCTCGCGGGCATCACCTCGCGCACAGTCAGCGCGCGGAGAAAGTCACGCGGTTGCCCGCTGGGAATCAATTCCGCTTCCGGCACGAGGCTGTTCGTGAGATCAAACTGATACGACGCCAAGTCATGGCCGCCGATCGGACGTTTGCCAAGGACGGCGCTGCTCAACCCCCACACCGCGACACTCAGCGAGAGCAGCGCCGCGAGCACGAGCACCCAGCCGCCGTCGCGAAACGTGAGCTTGGTCGAAGGGCGCTTAGTCAAGGCAACGGTCCTTGCGCCGCGGTGTCGAGCTCCGCAGGAAGAGCTGGCGCTTCACTCACGGATTCGCGACCGGAGCGCAGCCAAGCTTCTGTGGTGACGGGACCGCGATCAAGGACAAGCACCGCCATCACCACCGGCAGATAGATGATGCTCGCGAAGAACGCCTGTCGCGCCACGGCGTCCGAGCGATTGAGATAGAAGCGCCACGCCATCACGGCCATTCCAACCGCGAGCATCGCATTCACGATCGCCGACCACCAGCCGGCGACACCGCCCAGTGTCAACGTCAGCCCGAGCGGCACCAGCATGAGCGACGAGACCACCATGACGCGCGACGTGATCTCGCCGTCGGGATCGACGACCGAGAGCATGTTCATGCCACCGAGTCGATAGTCCTCGCGATACATCCACGCCAGCGCCAGAAAGTGGGGGATCTGCCACACGAAAAGAATCGCGCCGAGCGCCCACGCGCCGGGTTCTGCACGGCCGGTCACGGCTGCCCAGCCGATCATCGGCGGAATGGCGCCGCAGACTGCGCCGACGAGCGTGTTCAGCGTTGTGCGCGGCTTGAGCGGCGTGTAGATCAGCACGTACAGGAGAATGTTGAGGAGGGCCAGCGCGGAGGCGAGCAGCGTGGTGCCGTACGCGAGTACCGCAACGCCCGCATAGGCCGCGACGATGCCGAGCACGAAGACCGGCAGGCCGGTGATGCGTCCGCTCGGGAGTGGCCGGTCGGCCGTGCGAGGCATGAGCGCGTCGCGGCGGCGCTCGAGAAGCTGGTTCAGCATCGCCGCGCTTGCAGCCGCGAGCCCGGTCCCGAGGAGCATCCACGCGAGTCGACCCCAGTCGATCGTCCGCGGATCCGCGAGCAGAAATCCGACGGCGGCAGTCACGAGCACGAGTCCGTTCAGTCGGGCTTTCGTGAGATCCATCCAGAGATTCGTGCGCCGTGCGCGCATCGGAGTCTGCGCGTCACCCTTTGGCACCTCGGGCGCGATCGTTGGCGCCGAGTCTGCGTGCAAGGTTGGACTGGAGCTGGGCATCATCGGAGCGTCATTGGGGGCATCATCGGACGGGAAGCATCGCGCTGCGCGACCGGCGAGGGGACGCGAGCGACTAGTATAGGAATTGCTCAGTGTTTCCTCGTTGTCGGGAGTTCTTCCGTGCCGAGTCTCTGTTCTTGGGCCGATGCATGGCCCGTCACTTCGCTTGCGTTCGCTGTAAACGCGCCCGAGGCGGTCCCGCTCGGTCCCGCACAGGTGCGCTCGTGGACAGCGATCGTCGTGCTTTGTGCGGTGTTTGCCGGGGGCGCGGCGCTCGTGCTGCTATGGGCACGCTTCGCGCGGCCGGTGCATCTCGCGCTCGGGTTTGCGGCGACGGCAACGTTGTGGGCGCTGGGGTACGTCGCGATGATGCAACCGGGACTGATCGCGGGAGACGCACTCTTCGCAATCATGCTCGCCGTGGTCTTCGCAGCGGGCTTCATTGCGGGCCGCTTCGGCGGCGACGATGTGCGCCCCGTCTCGGTGGGACTGGTGTCGGCAACTGCGAACCTGCTCGTGCTCGGCGCGTTCATCTTCGATGAAAAAAGCCGCGCATTGTTTACGCCGCTGCTCTACGTCAGCGGACTCTTCGCAGCGTCCGCCGCACTGAGCTGGCTCGGTGGATACGTGGGCCAACGCGTGCGCTCGCGCATCGGACTGCCTGCACCGTCCGCGATGTTCGCGGCAGTTGCGGCCATTACGGTCTTTCTGCTGCTGATCACGGGCGGACTGGTGACGAGTCTCGAGTCCGGTCTCGCCGTTCCGGACTGGCCGAATTCATTCGGTCACAACATGCTGCTGTACCCGATCAGCGAGATGAAGGGCGGCGTGTACTACGAGCACGCGCATCGGCTGTACGGCATGCTGGTCGGCGTCACGTCACTCGTGCTCGTCTCGGTCATATGGCGCACGGAACAACGTGAATGGCTGCGCGCGCTGGCGATCGTCCTTCTCGTGATGGTCTGCTATCAGGGATATCTCGGCGGCACGCGCGTCACCGGTCATCTGACACTCGAACAGGATCGCGGCCTGCTGGCACCGAGTACACAGCGGGCGATTGTGCACGGCGTATTTGCCCAGCTCGTGTTCGCGGCGTTCCTCGTGATTGCCGCAGCAACAACCCGGACGTGGCGCACGACTGAAGCGCGCATCGGGCTCGTTGGGAGCAGCCTCGATCGCGGCGCTGCGATGATTCTGCCTGTGGCGATGTTCGTACAATTGATTCTCGGCGCGCTGTATCGCCACCTGCAGTCGACGGAGGGCGGCGCGTCGGCCCCCGGCCATCCCATGTGGGCGATCCTCGCGCACATGATCATGGCCGTCGCGGTGACGGCACTCGTCCTTCTCGCCGCGGGCCGCGCATGGGGACATTCGTACCACCCGGTGTTGCGACGACTTGGCATTGCACTGCTTGCCGGTGTCGTGCTGCAGTTCGCGCTCGGCATCGGCGCAGTCGCCATGGTCTGGTCGCGGACCGGCACGGACATTCCGCTGCTTGAAGTCCTTCTGACGACCGCGCACCAGGCCACAGGTGCCGCACTGTTCGGGGCGACGGTCCTGCTTGCCGCGTGGAGTGGACGTTTGATCAGTGCGGAAGAAAGTGATCGAATTTTGCCGGTTCCTGAGTGACGTTGACCTGCTCCCCAAAATCTGAGCCAGTTCCTATGAGAGTCCCGATGAGCCCCGGCCGGGCTTCGGAGACTCTCGATGAAACGGACACGACACTCACCT
>JAWXBD010000141.1:0-10683 GCA_034439815.1 Phycisphaerae bacterium | reverse complement strand
CGCGATTCGAGTGCCGTGCGTCAGGCCTCGTCCGCCGGGGCGAAGGGCCGACGGGGCTTGATCTGTATCCGGGCCGGTCGGCTACCCACACGAAAGCCTCAAGCACCAAATAAAAAAAGCCCCGGCCTGACGCCCGGGGCTTTTTAAGTTCCTTCAGTCAAACCCGATCTCGCCTCACAGCTTGATCTTATCCGTCCCCATCGCTCCGTGATCGTCCATACCGCCGCGTGTTGGCTTGCCGCCCTTCAAGTTCTCGGCGGCGAGTTCGCGCTCTTCGCCCGGTGTCGAGCCCCACTGGGCGCGCTTGAGTGAGAGGCCGATCTTGCGATCGTCTGTGTCCACGCGGAGGATCTTCACGTCCACGGCCTGGCCGACCTTGACCACGTCCTGCGGGTTTTCGACCTTTTGGTCGCTCAGCTCGCTGATGTGCAGCAGACCTTCGAGGCCCTGTTCCAGCTCGACGAACACGCCGAAGTTCGTGATCTTCGTGATCGTGCCCTGCACGATCATGCCCGGACGGTACGCGCTCGGGATCGCTTCGATCCATGGATCTTCGCTGAGCTGCTTGAGACCGAGACCGACGCGCTGCTTCTCCTGGTCGACATCGATGACGACGCACTTGACGCTGTCGCCCTTCTTGAACACCTCGTTCGGATGCGCAACCTTTTTCGTCCAGCTGATGTCGCTGACGTGCAGCAGACCGTCGATGCCCGGCTCGATCTCGATGAACGCGCCGTAGTTGGCGAGGTTTCTGACCTTGCCTTCGATGATCGTGCCTGGCGGATACTTCTCGGCGACGAGCTCCCAAGGATTGACTTCGGTCTGCTTCATGCCGAGCGAAATCTCGAGCTTGTCCTTGTTGATGTCGAGGACCACGACATCCACTTCGTCGGCAACCTGCACGACTTCACTCGGGTGATTGACGCGACGAGTCCATGACATCTCGGAGATGTGCACGAGACCTTCGATGCCCTCTTCCAGACGCACGAACGCGCCGTAGGACATGAGGTTGACGACCGCACCACGCACGCGGCAGCCGACCGGATACTTCCGCTCGATCTGCTCCCACGGCGACGTTTCCTTCTGCTTGAGGCCGAGCGAGATCTTCTCGCGCTCGCGCTCGATGTTTAGGATCTTCACTTCGAGCTCGTCGCCAATGCGGACGATTTCGCTCGGGTGATTCACGCGGCCCCACGACATGTCGGTGACATGCAGGAGACCGTCGATGCCGCCGAGATCGACGAACGCGCCGAAGTCGGCGATGTTCGTGACGGTGCCGCGAACGATGTCGCCTTCCTTCACGCTGTCGAGGAGGCGGCGCTTCGCGTCTTCGCGCTCTTCTTCAATCAGCTTGCGACGGCTGATCACGATGTTGCGCCGCTCTTCGTCAATCTTGAGGATGACGGCGCGCACCATCTTGCCGATGTAGTCGCCGATGTCGCCGGGACGACGCACGTCCACCTGCGAAGCGGGAAGGAAGACCGGCACGCCGATATCGACGAGCAGCCCGCCCTTGATCTTGCGGACACACTTGCCTTCGACGACGTCGCCTTCCTTGCGGGTCTGGAGAATCTGCTCCCAGCCGCGGATGCGGTCGGCCTTGCGCTTCGAAAGAATGACGCCGCCGTCATCGCCTTCGAGCTGTTCGAGCAGCACTTCGACTTCATCGCCCATGGCGACGTCGCCGTCGAACTCGTTCTTCTCGACCAAGCCTTCGCTCTTCAGGCCGACTTCGATGACCACGAAGTCGCCGGCATAGCCGACGACGTGGCCCTTCAGAATCGTGCCTGGGGCAAAGTTCTTGATCTCCTCCTTCAGGAGGGAGTTCATGTCGCCCTTGGCGACGGTGTCGCCAAACGCTTCGCGGAGCATGAGCTCGGCCGCATCGGCGTCGAGCTGGAGTTCCTCAATCAGGTTGTAATCGACCATGCTGTGGTGGGTGGTCGCGACCGGAGATGGCTTCACACGACTCGCAGCGAGTGGCGAGCGAGTGGCGAAGCAGGTCGCAACGCAATGTAAGAAGAAGGTGCGGACCGGTGCCTGGCACATGCCGAGCGTTGAAACCGGAAGGGGCCGAGTATAGCGGGACTCGCGAAGGCGCACGTCGCATGGAGCAATGCGCCGGCCACGAAGTTGTCAGGCGCGCACCGAAAGCGGTTTCTGAGGCGTGGAGACGGGATTCCTTCGGTCCGCGTTGCGCTAAGGACGTTACTTCGGCGGCAGCGCGAGCGCGGGATCGCCGCCTGCGACCAGCTGCTCGGCCCGTCGCAGCGAACGCCCCATCGCCATGAAACCGAGCACGCCGATGCTGTTCACAGCGACGCAGATCGCGAACACGATCGAGGTATCGAGCTCCTTGCGGCGCGTCCACTCGAAAATCCAGAGTGCGACGATCGGCGCGATCACACCGCGCAGTCCGTTGAGCGTCACATGGACCGCCATGTACTGGCCGTCTTTGTGCGCGGGCGCGAAATGCTGATGGCCAAGATTCCAGGCGAGGATCCCGCCGGCGAACCCGACGCCGAGCAGCACGCTCGACACATAGAAGAGCCAGAACGCGGGCAGGTAGGTCGCGAGCCACATGGCGAGCGTGCCGGCCACGAACGTCCAGCCGTGGATCGCGCGGAAATGAATGATGTGCGTCCGGTCAAGCAGCTTGGCCCACAGCGGAATCGCGATCGGCATCACGATCAGCGGGATCGTGGTCGTGATCATGATTCCTTCGGCGTAACTCACATGGAACTGATCGCTCAGCACAATCGTGAGCGGCGCTATGTACATGAGATTGCCGAAGCCGAATACGAACATCCACCCCATGAAACCGCGATAGAGCTTGTCGTCCTGCAGCGTGGTCGCGACTTCGCGCATCGATCGGATGAATGCGGCGAGCATCGATGTCGGCATCAGCGAGAATGACGGGCCGGCTCGGCCCGCGAGTTCGGCCCGCGCGAGACGACGCTGGCCGCGCAGGCGCACCTTGCGATAGATCTGGTTGCCCGTGATGCCGACGAACGCGAGCAGCGGGAAGACGACGTGGAACGAGTTCGAATCCCAGTCCATCGCTTCGCCGACGATCCAGCCGGCGACCGCGAGCATCAGGGACTGCATCGTCGCCATCTTGCCCGCGATCGTCGCGCGGCTCGCGCTGGGATAATTGTTGCGCCATACTGCGGACCGCAGTGTGATCACGCCGGTCCAGCAGGTGCGCGCGAGAACCACGAGCGTCGCGATCATGATCAAGCCAAACTGATTGTGTGGCGCGAAGGCGATCAGACCGACGAGGATCGACGTCGCCAGCTGCAGCGCGGAGATGAACGGGACCTTGGCACGGCCCCGCGCGAGCGCGGCCCAGATGAAGCTGGTGAGGTTCGCAAAGTTCGGCGCCGCCGTCAGGATCGCGATGGCGATGTTCAGTGCGATCGGCGAGATGCCGTCGACGTTGCTGAAGCTCTTCTTGACCACCACGGCGATCGTGCCGCCTTCGATGGCGCCGAGCATGACCGGGAGGAAAATCCACGACACCAGCTCGCGGGCATACGTGGCCCGCAGCATCGGCGGCAGCTTTCGCGGGTGGAAGCTGGAGACCATCGCCCCCAGCAGTCCGACACTCCGCTGGACATGGTGAATCGGCCGGAGATGCGCGCCGCGGGGGCGCACCTCAGGTGGGGCGGGCGATTCAGAGACGGTGGAGGTGCGGTCGGCCACGAGCGATGGGGAACAGAGGGGAGGGTAGGCAGGGACGAAGCGACGGGGCCGCTTTGGCGGTCAACGGCTCAATGGGAAACGTCGAGCAGAAAAAAGCTGGAAAAGAAAGAGGGCCCCGAGGTCGATGCCTCAGAGCCCTGACGAATGGCGTCGTGTGGAGGAGTGCTTCGACTTACCGAGGCTGGCCGCCGGTCGGGGCGGTGAAGTACGGGCTCAGGTAGCTCGGACGATCCGTGTAGAACGCGCGACCCAAGTCGTTCCAGATCATGCGCTTGTTCTGCTCGAACGTCACGGCCATGTTGCGCTCGACGTCGGACGGACGCTCTGCCTGCGCCTGCAGCTCCGGTGTGAGATCTTTCTTGATGCTGTCAAAATCGGTCGCCAGCGGATCGGACTTGCAGCCGGTGAGGGCGCCACCCAGACAAGTGACCACACACGTGACGAGAGCGAGCGAGGCAAGGCTGTGGGTGCGCATCGTTTTGAATTCCGCGAAGGAGGGGAGCTTGATTGTCGTGAGGGCCGTCGTCGTGCGAAGTCCGCGAGACAGCGAAAGATAACGTCGATCACTCGGACCTGTCAACGATTCGAAAACTCTTCGATCTCGGTTGCCAAAAGTTTGCCCGACGGTCCGAACGGTGTAAAGTCATGCCGCACTCCGCGCGGGCCCACTCGGGAAAGCGGTCAGCCGCATTCCTCGAACCTTTCTGAACCCCATGGGATCGCCGATGCCGCGGCGAAGGTCAAGCCTCCCTCGAGTGGAAGACCGGGTCCGTCGGCCGCCGAGCCCACTTTACACTGGGGTTCGGGTGAAGCACCTGATCGGTGTTGGCTCTTGCACGAGCCACTCTTTGACGCGCGACAGCTCGTTAAACCGACCCGGGCGGGCCCGCGTGGAGTGCTTCTCCTTCTCCTCCATCGATCGCATGCTCCCAGCGTCTCTCACCGCCAGCCGGCTGCCCAGGTCATGCGATTCTGGAGTTCAGGTCCGCTCGCGAACGTCGACGCCGCCTCGTCGCTTCTCTGTGAGATTCACCGTGGAGTTGCAGAGGGCTCGCTGTTCCAGTGGGGAATCGCCGAGCAAGGGACAGTCATCGGCACGTTCACCTTGTACCGCATCGATTCCATACACCGTCGCGCGGAGATAATCGGCTTTGCGCTGCGCCGGTCGGCATGGGGCCGCGGAATGGCGCGGGAGGCGGTTCGTCGCGGTATCGAGTTCGCATTCAACGAACTCGATCTTCATCGCATTGAAGCGGACGCCGATCCCCGGAACAGTGGATCGATCGCGCTCCTTGAGGCGCTCGGATTCCGCAACGAAGGGCTGCTGCGCGAACGGTACTTCGTGAACGGCGAAATCCAGGACGCGCAGTACTTCGGATTGCTGCGCCGCGAGTACGTTCCGCGCTCACCACCCGAGCCGCGCGACGGTCGCGCGGTAGTCGCGCCATACTGACTCGAGCGCATCGGGCACGATGCGCACGTCGCCGACGGCCGCCATAAAGTTCGTGTCGCCGTTCCAGCGCGGCAGCACATGCGCGTGCACATGTTCGGGAAGTCCAGCGCCGGCGGCGCATCCCTGATTGATGCCCATGTTGATGCCTTGCGGCTCGAGCGTCTTCTGCACGAGTTCGATGGCGCGCTCAACGAGCCGCCAGAATGCAGCGCGGGATTCCGCGTCGTAATCATGCAACGATGGACGCACGTCGCCCAAGGCGATGAGCACGTGACCGTTGACATACGGATAGCGGTTGAGCAGGATCATGCCGAAGCGATCTCGATACACGACGAGTGACGCTTCGTCGCGCTCCGGATGCATCCAGTAGTCCTGGAGAAAATTGCTGCAAAAAGGCACCGCTGCCGAATGCGCGTGACCCGCTGCAGCCTTGCGCTCGAGGTCGCGCAGGTAAGCCATTCTCCATGGTGCCCATAGCGTGTCGTGCAGCATCATTGCGTTTCCGAAGATGAAGGAGGCGCCGTGGCGCCGGCGTCGCCAGAATCGCCGACGGAGGGGCGACCGCTCGCGACCGGCGCGTCCGTCAAGGGTACATCCGCCTCGGGCAGGATAAACCACCTTCGGCGCGGCGCAGCGCTCTCACTGAATTGAATGGAAAGCGGTAGCGTGAGTTGTCCCGACCAGTACATCGCGTAAGGCGACGGACCGCCTGTCGGCGAGTTCACAAACGGGCGATGCGCAACATCGCGATCGCCGATGATCTTGACTGTCCAGTTCGTCGCTGCAGGATCCAGCCGCTCAAGCGATGAGAGATCCTCGCTCAGAATCTGCCACTGTGTCTGTCGTCCGCTGGAACCGGCGGGCCACCACATGCGGCTGTGCCGGCGCACCACATCGTCTTCGAGAATCTGGACATCCAGGCCGAGGACCACGCCGTCGAAGCTCGGCTCGGCTGTCCGACTTGGATCAAACCGCAGCCCGAAACGGCGCAGTCCCGTGCGCCACACCACCATGCCCTGCGAGAACACCTGCGCCATCGCCTCGTCGAGTGCCTTCGACGACGTCGGCTGCAGCGCGATCGTGCTGCCGCCGACAGTGAACGCGACCACGCGCTCAACGACGTGGATCGGGCCCCAGGGTGCGGAACGATCGGGTTGACCGTCGGCTGTGGATCGGCGGGTTTCGATCGTGATGCGAAACCGCCGTTGGCGTTCGTCGTCGCGCACCGGCGCAAAGGAAAATGGGAACGCGCCCGCACCGGATGCGCCGGCGTCGAGTCCCATGATCTGCTCCGTGCCATCTTCGACGTCGCGCACGCGCACGCGCGCATGCGTGGTCGGCGGCCACCAGTCCTCCACGCGGAGGCTGACGTACAGCGGAGCGCCCGACGGCACAGATGTCGCGACGGTCAACGTCGAGCGGGGCGGCAGCACGCGGAAGCGATCGACGATCGCGAAGATCGGCGCGTCCGTTTCGCCACGATCGACCGCGTCGTACGACGCACGGCGCAGGACGTTGATCAGCCGGCCGTACCGCGCTTCCCATTCGACGCTGGGCGGACGCGCCCCTGCGTCACCTGCGAGGATGATTGATGCGATGCGATCGAGCGTTTCAGCATCGACGCGCCCCTTGAGAATGCGTTCATCGAGGGCGCGCTGGATGGGTCCGACGAATGGAGGAGCCCCCGGCCCCGCGGGAGTCGAGGTTGTGTAAGGAAGCGCAGCGCAGAGCGCCCACGTCGGGGCGTACTCGAAGAGATTCTCCCCGGTGACGCGCACCCGCACGACCAGCGCCGTCACGACGAGCGCGGCCACCAATCCGAACGCGCGGCGCCAGCGGCGGCGAGTCGCGAAGAGCCGCCGCTCGTGACGTGCGTCATGGCCGCACTCGGGGCAGCGAAGCGTCGGGGCGCCGCTCATGTCGTGCCAGCACGACGGGCAGCGGCGCCGGCCGCGGCTCCGGTCGGAGAACATCGCGCGCCAAAACAAGAGGATCACCAGCGCGGCGATGAGCATGCCCGCCAGCCATGCGACCAGGACCGACGGGTCGACACCCATTGCCTAGCGCTCGCTCAGAGGGAGTGCCATCATTGATAATGAATCCACTTCAGCAGTTCGAGCGGCGACGGCGGTTTGCCCTGCATGAGCACGCCGACGCGGAAGATGCGGGCAGCAGCCCAGAGCATCACGAACATGGAGGCGAAGCCGATGACGAGGCTGAGCATCGTCTGCCACATGGGGATCGGTTCGGAGGCCGCAAGCCGCAGAATCATGACGAACGGAATCACCGGAGGAATGAAGCTCGTCACCACGGCGAGCATGCCGTTGGGGCTGTCGCTGATCGGCATCCAGAGAATCATGGGCACCATCAGCACGAGCATCGCCGGCGTGACGAGTGCCTGTGCTTCGCGCAGATCGCTGACGGCGCTGCCGACCGCAGCCATCATCGTCGCGACCATGAAATAGGCCATCACGTAATAAATCACGAGATACACGAGGAGCATCGGCGGCACGAGGTCGGCCATCGAGAGAAGTGCGAGCCCCGACATGGCGACCACGCCGTAGACGCCGATCAGCACCGCGCTGACCAGCGCCTGTCCGAGGATCTTGCCCGCCAGCAGCTGCATCGGACTCACCGCTGAGAGCAGCACCTCCATCACCTTGTTCGACTTCTCTTCGATCGTCGTGGTCAGCAGGTACTGTCCGCTGCTGAACACGGAGATCCACAGCAGCAGCATGAATCCGAACGGCACGAAGATGCGCGCGACGACGCTCTCCTTGGCCGTTCCTCCTCCGCGCGCCACGCGCTGCGTGTCCATGACCGGATTCTTCAGCATCGCAGAGAGCTGCTCGTAGTTGCCGCCCGTCAGCGCGACGCGGGCCTTGACGGTCGCGCTGCGCAGAATGCGCTCGTACATCGTCGTGTGCTTGGGACTGCTCGTGGATTGCACGAGCAGTTCGAGCGTGGCATTCTGCGGCTGATCAGTCAACAACTGGGGATCGATGACGGCGACACCGAGCAGCTCGTTGGAGCGCACGCGTTCGCGCAGCGCCTCGGCCGCCGTCGGATCGGTCGTTCCTTCCACCGTGATGTTGACGGTCCCGATCGGCTCCGCCATCCCCTGCATCGCCGCGATATCCCCCGACTGCGCCGCGCCGACGATGGCGATTGCGTCGCCGACGGTGTCCTTCGACCTTTCTGCGGCGGCCCGGAACGCCTTCTCCGCTTCCGCCGACACCAGTCCGCTCTCGTCGACGATCGCGATGGTGCCGGTGAGCGGCGGCGGTTCGCGACTGATCAGGAGCGGCATGACGGCGATGACGGCCCAGATGACCATGGGCAGAATGATCGCGCCGAAGACGAACGCCTTCGTCAGCGCCGTGTACTTGAACTCGCGCCATGCGACGGTCAAGATCTTCGTCATGCCGGTCGATCGGCCCGATGCTGTCGATTCCGGAGTGTTCATGATCGCGGTGCTCCCGTCGTCGAAACGCGCGCAGCTGGTGCGATAGGTGCTGCACCGCCGGAGTCGCCCACCAATTTCAGAAAGACGAAGTCGAGACTCGTGCGTTTGATCGCAACCGAATGCATCGGCGCGAACGCCATCACCGCGACCATTCCCGCCTGCAGGTTCTGCTCGTCGTTCAGGCGCACGAGGAGATGCGCATCGTTCTCTTCATCGCGCCGCACATCCGACACGCCGGGGAGCCCGCGGAGCCGCTGCATCAGCGCGGAATCTTCATGCTGCGGCTCAATGATGATCGTGTGCTCGTCGAAGGCTGTGCGCACCTCGGCGAGCGGCGCGTCGAGCAGCTTCTCGCCGCGGTTGATCAGGACGACCCGGTCGCACAGCGCTTCCGCGGTACGCATCTGATGCGTCGAGAAGATGATGGTCTTGCCGGCGTCGTGCAGATCAGTGATCACGCGGGACATGAGCATTGCGTTCATCGGATCAAGTCCGGAGAACGGCTCGTCGAGGATCAGCAGCTCCGGGTCGTGCAGCACACTCGCAATGAACTGCACCTTCTGCTGCATGCCCTTCGACAGTTCCTGGCACTTCTTCTTGGCTTGCCCGGGAAGGTCGATGCGTTCGAGCCACTCGAGCGCCCGGCGTTTCGCCGTGGCGCCGTCGAGACCTTTCAGCGTGCCGATGTAGGCGAGGAACTCGACGACGCGCATCGTCCGGTACAGCCCGCGCTCTTCGGGGAGGTAGCCGATCTGATCCTTCTTCGCGAGCGCCGAGCCGTCGAGGACACGCACCGCGCCCGAATCGGGATAGATGATCGACATGATCATGCGGATGGTCGTGCTCTTGCCGGCGCCATTGGGCCCCAGGAATCCGCACAACGAACCGCGCGGCACGACGAGGTCGAGGTCACGCACCGCGTACGTCGTGCCAAATCGCTTCTGCACATTCTGCAGCACGATCGCGGCGTCCCGCTCAGGCGCGGGGCGAATCATGCTGGAGAACGCCCGGGACGATTGCCCGGGCGGGGAAGGGTTCGAAGATCGCTGTGTTGAAACATCCCCGGAATGCATGCGTGGAGGATATCGCTTCAGGTGCGCGATGCGAGAAATGAAAAGGGCCGGTCGTGTGACCGGCCCGGGTGTCATCCGCAGCATGGAACCAACGCGTGAGCTGTGATTACGGCGTCTTCGGAGTCGCCGGCTTGGCCGGTTCACCCGGCGAGCCGGAAGCGGGGGGCGCTGTGGCCGGTGTTGTCGGAGGCGCTGCAGCTCCGCCATCTGTCGGCGAGGGTGCCGCGGCATCCTTCTGCTTCCTCGCGAGTTCCTTCACTGCTTCAGGCGCAGCGAAGAACTTCTCATCAAGCTCGTTGAATTCGAAGTCGGTGAACGTGGCGTTCATCCGCATGCCACCTTGCTCGATGATCATCGTCTTGAAGACTTTGATCTTTTCTGTCTCGCCGACTGGCACGTCCATCCAGTCCGCGAGCAGAATCGTGCTGTTCATGGCACCCTGCGGTCCTTGCGATGCCGTGCGGATGCCCTTGAGCAGCGCGGTCGTCGCGTCGAAAAGTCCGGTGACCTGATCGCCGCCTTTCTCGGCCATCTTGACGAGGTAGACCTCGGTGCCGTCCACGGTCTCCTTGCCGGTCGTCGTGAAACCGGAGAATCGCTCATCGAGCTTGCGGACGAGCGCCTGCAGGTCGCTGCCGCCGTCCATGCCGGCGATCATCTCTTCACTGAGGATGTGGATCTCGCCGGTCTGAGGATCGTTTGTCCAGCCGGTGACGCCATCGAAGCCCGTCTGGTTTTTCATGCCGCCCATCGACTGCACGAGCAGCATGCGGTTCGGCTTCATTGCCGCTACTTCCAGCTCGATCTTGCCCATCATCGAGTCGATCGATCCCTTGTAGTGCGACGACGTGATGGAATCGATGGCTTCCTTCGTGCCCATCGCGGCGAGATGCTTCGCAACGAGTGCCTTTCCTTCCGGCAGATCGGCAGCGGGCTTGGCGTCCGGGGCTGTTGCGGGGGGCGTGACGGGCGGGGTTGCCGGCGGT
>JAWXBD010000140.1:0-31904 GCA_034439815.1 Phycisphaerae bacterium | reverse complement strand
TCCACGGCCGTGGAGGCGTACTCAAACAGCAGATCTGGAGTGCGGTGGGCGCTCACGACGCGGCATTCGTGCGCCACGCCCAAGTCCGTGAGGGCGTCCGATGCGGCCCGCATCGTGTCCCAGTCGCTCTGGGAGCCCATGATCACACCAACCAGCGGCACGACACCGGAGGGCGGCGCCGAATGGGCCGCGTGCGGCGGGGGGTTATTGGAAGCCTGTGAAGTCATCGGATTCCTCACGAAAGATCCCATCGTAGCGACGCATGCCATCCGATAGGATGCTTGACCTTTGCTCGCGTGACCCTTTCGTGGTCGACAGCGGGTGTGGAGCCTCCCTATGCCATCGATCGAAATCAACGGTGAAACCGTTCATCTGCATCAGACGACTCTGCGCGACTTTCAGCGCTTCACTGAAATCGCGTTCGCGCGCCTGCGGCCAGCGGTTTCCGTCCGCGAGACCGTCGCCGGCATCCTCTTCGATGCAATGCGGCAGGGACAGACGCCCGCGGAGCAGGTGGTGCAGACCGTCCTCTGGGCGCTGCATGATCTCGGCGTCGGCGGAATCAGACTCGACTTTGAAGCGAAGTCCGTGCAGCTCGACAACGTGCGCGATACTGACGCGAGCCGCGGCGACTCGGGTGCGATGGGCGTTGCTGCTGTCGAAACCGGTCGCGCGTACGTCGCGGCGCTAGCCAACGTGCAGGCGCGGACGATCCTGCTCAACGGCAAGCCGATACGGGCGTTCCCACAGCCCAAGGAAGTGCTTCAGCGCATGTCGACGCAGATGCAGGCGAACCGTCTGGTCAACGAAGATCTCACGTTCACTGCCGCCCGCGCGGTCGGCGCGATGATGAAGCAGGGCAAGACGATCGAGGACGAAGAGTTTCGCGGGGCCGTCGAGATCGCCGCATCGCTCGGCATCTCGTCGCTCGTGGTCGACCTGGAGCAGCAGAAGCTTGCGATTCGCGACTTCAGCGAGAGCAACGCCGCTTCCGCAGCGCTCCTGCAGGGTGGGGACACCAAGCAGGTGCAGATGGTTCGCGAGCGGATCACGAAGGCGCGGTCGCGACTCGACGACCTCAAGAAGCAGCTCGCGGACGGAACCGCGAAGCCCGGCGTGCCCCAGCGAATGTCCAATCAACGACTCGTCCTGCCGCCGGTGATCGGCGGTCGCCGGTCGACGCGCCGGCGCGGATGAGTGCGTCGGACCAACGCTCGCGGCCACGGCGTTTTCCGAACCTCTACGACCACGCGGCCAGCAGAATCGCCAAGTCTCCGGCGCCGACCAGTCCGTTGTGGTCGAAGTCCGCAACGCATCCTCTGCACGGCCCCCACGCCGCCAGAAGCACGCTGAGGTCGGCCGCGTTCACGATCCCGTCGCCGGTCAGGTCGCCCGTTGTGGAGCACGACGTGGAATCGCACTCATCGGGAATGCCGTCGCCATCACAGTCGTTGATGGCGCGCTCGCATTCATCGATCAGTCCATCCGCATCGCAATCACCGGCCAGTCCGAAGAGCAGCTCGATGAAGTCTGGAATCGAGTTTGCGTTGCAGTCCGGCTCGCAGGCATCGGGCACGCCGTTGGCGTTGAAGTCCGTCGCGCCAGCTGCGATCTCGCACCCATTCGGAACGCCGTCACCGTCGCAATCCTGGGACAGCCCGAAGTCGATTTCAATGAAGTCCGGAATTCCGTCTGCATCACAGTCAGGATCGCAGATGTCGGGCACTCCGTTCTCGTTGAAGTCCGAGAGTGATCCGTTCGCGATCTGCAATGCGTCATCGATTCCATCGCCATTGCAGTCGATGAACGCCAGCGGCGCAGCGACGACGGAGCTCGCGAGCAGGACCGCGAGAGCGGGCAGTCGCATTCCAAACGATGTGCGTGCGTGAGCGAGCGGAATCATGGAGTCACCGTCCAGCTTGCGAGAAGGAATGCGAGGTCGAACGCTCCGACGGTACCATCAAGATTGAAATCGGCGCCGCACTCGATGCACGGTCCCCATGCACCAAGCAACGCCGCGAGATCAGCTGAATTGACGATCCAGTCGCCGGTCAGGTCGCCGGTCGGAGTCTCACCGGGCTCTTTGCAGCTGTCGGGGATGCGGTTGGCGTCAGCGTCCGGTTCACCAAAGAGAATCTCGATGAAATTGGGAACTCCGTCATCATCGCAGTCAGGCTGACAGCCGTCGGGCACGCCGTCGCGATCGATGTCTCTTGACGTGCCGGCAGCGATGTCGCAGTCGTCGGGGACACCATTCGCATTGCAATCGAGCGCACCGCCGTCGGTGATCGCGCATCCATCGGGCACGCCGTCCGCGTCGCAGTCCGCCGCGCGTCCCACCGCAATGTCACACTCGTCAGGAACGAGATTGCCATCGCAGTCTGCGCTGAGCAGCAACGCGAGATCGACGAAGTCCGGCAGTCCGTTCTCGTTGCAGTCGACCTCGCATGTGTCGGGCACGCCGTTTTCGTTGTAGTCCGGCGCGCCGTTCGCCAGGTCGCACTCGTCCGGAACGCCGTTCTCGTCGCAATCGGTCGAAAACCGGCCGGCACCGGCAATGTCGCAGGCGTCCGGGACACCGTTGCCATTGCAGTCAGGCGCGGTGCCCTCTGCGAGTTCGCACACGTCAAGCAGACCGTTTTCGTCACAGTCGCCGCCCGCGGCACTGTCGCATGCATCCGTCACGCCGTTCCGATCGCAGTCGAGCGTCAGATCAATGCCGTGGTACTGCAGTGCGAATCGCTCGTACGCAGTCGCGCACGACGGATATGCAACGCTGGCGGCCACCGCGAACGTGACTGATCCGTCTGCATTTGCTGCATTAAATATATCGGCCGGAACGAAAAATCCCGTCGTCAGTTCGAACTCCGTCGAACAGACGTAGGAATAGCCCGACCACGTCACCGTCTTCACGGGAGTGCCATCGAGTGAAATGATCAGCGTCACGAACGGCAGCGTCATGATGTGCCGGAACGTGAAGGCGACGTGCACAGGCTCCTCGGCGCTCGCGAGGTCGTTCACGGTCCACGTGACGGAGGTCAGTCCCGCGATGCTAGGCAGATTGGGCGACGTCACTTCCACCAGCGGCGCGAGCAGTTCACACGTGTCGGGCAGGCCGTTGCCGTCGCAGTCGACTTCACAGCTGTCCAGTATCCCGTCGCCATCGCAGTCCGTCGCCACGCCTGTCACAAGTGAGCAGGCATCACTCATCAGGTCGCCGTTGCAGTCGTCGAAGTAGGGCGATTCGTCCCAACCGATGTCAGCACGACATTGCAGTACGAACGGATCTCCGTCGATGTCCGGGCCGCGAGGCCCGCGCTCGTTCTCCAGCGTGCCTTGATGCACGGGGAATCGGCAAGGAGATGTGTGTTGTCGTCGATCGTTCCAAGCACGTTGTCCGCACCGTCGACATCGACGAAGCGCGGGTCGGCATTGACGATTCCGGGTGCAAGAAACTGACCGCTCCAGCCTTGAATCAGAGAGTGGTCAAAGCTCAGGACGGACGGCGGCGCGGGAGGCACGACCAAGGGAGCGCCGGGGCCCGCCGCGGGGTTGCCCGTCAGAATGCAGTCGCGGACTGTCACCGTCGCGCTCCAGCTCATATCGAGCGTGCCGTAGGTCGTGTTCCCCGATCGATTGCCGACACCCGTCGAGCGCTCGAACGCAGCGGTGCCACCTGAGATCAGCGCAATCGGCCCCACCAGGGAAGGAGGCGAAACAAGGAGCGGGTACTGGCCGATGAACTCGCACCCCGAGACGAGCAGTGCCGACGTGGCCGACGCTGTACGAATGGCGCCGCCCTCCTTGCTCTTGCTGCGGCACGCGAGAAATCGCGAGCGGAACAGCGACATGGTACCTGACGAGTGCACGGCGACGCCACTGGGCGAGAAGCATCGCTCAAATGTGCAGCGGTCCGTGATGAGCGTGGTGCCCGCTTCCACAGCCAACGCGCCGCCGATCGTCGCACCGCATTCGATAAAGCGAACATCAGTGCACACAACGGAGCCGCTCACGAGCCGGATCGCTCCGCCACTCCCTGATGTGCTGCCGTGGGAGATGGTGAGGTCGCGCACGCCGACATCGAGCGGCGCGTAGTTGTCGATCGAGAACGCGCGGCCGGTGCCGAGGAGATCGATGATGTACTTGTCGGGCCCGTTCGCGCCGCGGATCGTCACCGTCTTGTCATAGATGAGAATTTCCTTGTTGTCGATTCCGGTGTAAATGCCATCGGCAAGAACGATCTCGAAAAAGTTCGGGGCCACGTCGATGGCCGCCTGGATCGTGGGGGCGTCCTGCGGCACACGGAGGATGCCCGGCGTTCCTTGGCACTCGTCAGGAACGCCATCGCGGTTGATGTCTGCAGAGAGTCCGCTCGCGATGTCGCACGAATCAGGATTGCCGTTGCCGTTGCAGTCGAGCGTCAGATCTGTCGTGCGGTAGTCGAGGTGAATCGAAACGAACGAGGTGCCGCCGCACGGGTCGACGCCAATCTGCGTGCCGCCAAAGCTGAGATTCGCCTCAAGCATGCCGTCCTGGATGGCGTCATTGAAGGAAGCAGCGCTCATCTCGAACACGGCAACATCAGGAAACTCAGGACAGTCTGCGTAGAGGAGTGGGCCAAAGAACGGACTGTCAGGAATCTCATGCGTCTGGAAGCTTCCGCCCATTGAAATCGTGAGTGGCGTGGCGTGCCACGGCACCTTGACGAAGATGGTGCCTCGCACCACCGTCGCCGCGCGCGGAAGGTCTGCAATGGACGTGGACCAGTTGTACCCCTGCCCGGCGGGACCGAACGGTCCGATCTCCACAGTCACCGGCAGCGACGTGTCACACACGTCAAGCGATCCGCTCGCATCGCAGTCGGCGGCACCGGCCGCAATGGCGCAGATGTCAGGGACGCCGTCGAGATCACAGTCAGCCAGCTCGCCTGCTGCGATCTGGCACGCGTCACTGATCTGATCGCCGTTGCAGTCGATGCCCCAGCCGGGTCGTTCGTCGGGTCCGATGTCCGTGCGGCACGACTGCAATCGAGGTTCACCGTCGATGTCTGTCGTGCCGTCGGCCGAGTTCTTCCACGGAGATCCTGCGTCGATCGCGGGCGAGTGTTCTGCCAGGTGAAAGTCATCATCGAACGTACCCGCGATCCCGTCGGCTCCGTTCACGCTGATCCATGCGGGCCAGGCACCGGATGAACCTTCGGGCCTATCGCTCTCGTCCGAGCCGAACGGATCGAGGATGAAGTTTTCGATGAGGCAATATTCCGGCCACTGCACGATGAGCTGCGACGCCAGGCTCGTGCTGCCACCGGCGCTGTTCCCCCACACGATGGAGTTCCGCATCAACGGTCCGACACCGACGACTGCAACGGCGCTGGTCGACACATTGGCATAGAAAACGCAGCCTTCGACCAGCGATATCGCGGCGAGGGCACCGAAACTCTCGGCTGAATTGCCGGTGAAGATGCAGTTCTCAAACCAGATATCCGCCCCGGGCAGCACCATCATTGCGCCACCCTGCGTCGTCGCGACGTTCGCCGTAAATCGGCATCGATCGAAGTGCGAGTTGATCTGCGCATTGTCGACGCCGACGCCGCCTCCCTTTCCGGAACGGTTGGCGTAGAAGTGACATCGAACGACCGTCGGACCAGTGCCGGTGGTGATGGTCATGCCACCGCCGACCATCGATGCTGCGCCGTTCGCTCCAGTCACAAGAAAGCCGTCGATGCGGGCATTCGCATCGACACCGCCGCCGTCGATGATGGTGAAGCTGTTGTCGCCCATCGTGGCGGGCGCTCCGCTGTCATTGCCAAGGAGATCACCGCTCAGGATCGTGGGCGTGCCATCGATGTCCCGCGCGTCGGGATCGCGTCCCTGAAGACCCGCGAATCCCCCGCAAATGGCCACGTTCGGAAGAAGCTTGAAACGCGTCGTCCGACTGCCGTTTCCGTTCGGTGCCACCGAACTCTCGTCGGGCCGATGCGTCCCTTGTGCGACGCGCACTTCCGCTGCACCGGAGCTCTGCGCCGCGGTGAGGCCGTTCTGCAGATGGCGAAACGCGGAGTTCCACGTCAAACCGTTTCCACCGGCCGGTGCCGTCCCGTCGACGTAGATGATGCCGCCTGCTCCCGCAGCGGCGGTGACGGCGAAGGCCAGGCCGCAGACGAGCGCGACAGGTGACGCGCGGAAGCGTGATGTGTGCCGCTGCATTTAAGTCCATCCGGAAAGAAGAATGGCGAGATCAGCTGCATCCACGCTGCCGTTGCCGTTGAAGTCCGAGACGCAGTCCTTACACGGCCCCCACACGCCGAGCAGGATCGAGAGGTCCGCGGCGCCCACCACGCCGTCTCCGTTGAGATCACCGGGCTGCTCGCATTCGTCAGGACGCCGTTCTGGTTCGCGTCCGGTGTCGTGGCCGGTCGCACGTAGCTCACGGTCGCCTGCACGTAGGAGAGTGCGCACTGGGTCGCGGAAACTGAGGACGACGGGTTGAACGACAGTGCGATGGCGCCGTCACCGATGTGCGTGTTCCATGTGACGACCGGGATCGTGATGGTGACGGTGTCCGCAATGACCGGACAATCGGTGCCCGTCGGACCAAAGAGCGTCATGACGAACTGGCCGTCGAGCAGCAGCGCGACTGACTCAACGCTGCTGCTGAGATCGCTCACGGCCTGCACGGTGATCGACACCGGCTCCGCGGTGGGAAACGCCGGATCAATGATGATGGTTTGCGGACTGGTGAAGCCAAATGGCGAGAGCTGAGGAGAGACCGCGACGAACGGGAGACCGACTTCGCAGCTGTCGAGCTTGCCATTGTTGTTGCAGTCCGGCGCGCCGGCAGTCACCTGGCATAGATCCGGGACGCCGTCGAGATCGCAGTCCACCGCGCCGCTTGCGATGTCACATGCATCAGGGATTCCGTTGCGATCACAGTCGGGCGCACCGGCCTCGAGATCGCAACTGTCGGGCACTCCATTGCTGTTGCAATCAGTGGCGGTGCCGAAAACCAGATCGAGAAAGTCGGGCAACCCGTTCCCGTCGCAGTCCTGTTCGCACACGTCAGGTGTGCCGTTTCCGTTCAGATCGCGATGTGTTCCGGTCGCGATATCGCAGCCGTCCGGTACGCCGTTGCGATCACAGTCGTCGGATGCGCCGTCGGCGATGTCACAGTCGTCGGGCACGCCGTTGCCGTTACAGTCGAGCTGGCATTCATCGGGGATTCCATCGTCATTGCAGTCGAGCGACGTGCCGAACAGGATCTCGAGAAAGTCAGGAATGCCCGAGTTGTTGCAGTCAGCCTGGCACACGTCGGGCACTCCGTTGCGGTCGAGATCGCGCAGCGTGCCGGACGCGAGATCGCAGTCGTCTGGCGTTCCGTTGCCGTCACAGTCGGGCTGGCACGTATCGAGCACACCGTCGGCGTTGCAGTCGGATGCGCCGTTGGCGATGTCGATCACGTCCAGCACGCCGTTTCCATCGCAATCCCTGCACTCGTCGGGCACGCCGTCTCCGTCCACGTCCGCACTGCTGCCGCTCGCGAGATCACACGAATCAGGAGCACCGTTGCCATTGCAGTCAGGCGCGCCCGCGGCGATGTCGCAATCATCGGGAATGCCGTTGCCGTTGCAGTCCGGCGCGCCGCCGCGGACCGCGCAGACATCGGGCTGTCCGTCGCCATTGCAATCGGGCAGCACGGAACAGCCGTCGAATACTCCGTTCGCGTCGCAGTCAAACACAGGTCCGCGGGCCTCGCAGAGGTCAACCATACCGTTCGAGTTGCAATCGCTCGCGAGCCCTGTCGCAAGCGCGCAGGCATCTTCGCGGTGATCGCCGTCGCAGTCGGGCATGGGTCGCGCACCGAACTCGTACGCGCCGCGATCGATCGTCCGGCCTGCAAAACGTGCGGCGTAATCGAGATCGAGTGTGCAGCTCGCCGGCAGGTCGGCGCCAGTGTCGACGCATGGTGACGCGGCCGTCAATCGCAAATTGTCGTCGGTCGTGCCAATCAGGCCGTCACGTCCCGGCATCTGAACGAACAGGGGGTCCGACGAGATGTTGCCGGTGCCGCCGAGCTGATCGTCCTGGCCCTCGGCGGACGACTCGTTCATCCAGAGGATTGCGTTCGAAATCAAGGCAGGCGCTGTGCCGATCTGCGTGATGCCTCCGCCCGCACCGTCATACGCGGTGTTGCCGACGATTGTGAGATTGACGAGCTGCGATGGGAGAGGTGTCGGCCCGTTGGACTGGATCGAAATCGCGCCTCCGCTTCCGTCAGTCGTGTTGCCGACGAAGCGACTGTTGCTCACGGTCGCGACGAGCGCTGCCTGGCCGAGGATGTGCAGCGCGCCGCCGTGGATCGGAAACGCAGCGGACCCCGTCGCCACCGACTCGTTGCGGACAAAGTCACATCCCTCGATGGAGCCTTGCAGGTACAAAGTGGAAATTGCGCCGCCGCGCCGCGCCGCGTTGCGGAAGAAGGAGCAGTTCGCGATACGTCGCTCGCCCGCGACCGCCGACGCACCGGCGCAGAAGATGGCGCCTCCCTCGGCAAAGGCGAAGTTGTATTCGAATTCGCAGTCCAGCACGGCCCATGGCGATCCGGCCGGCAGCATCAGCGCTCCGCCACCGGTCGACTCGGACGTTCCATTGCTCCGGTTGAGCGCAAAGCGGCATCGCTCAATGCGCGTCATGCCCTGCGCGCCTGAACCGATGGCGCCGCCCGAGCCGGCGGAGACGTTGTCGATGAACTCCGAGTCAAGCACCGTGAGGTTGCCGGCACCGACAGCGCCGACCGCGCCGCCCCCGCCGGTCAAGCTTTTGTTCCCTTCGAATGTGCATCCGGCAATGACGATGGAGCTTCCATTCGTGCAAACGGTGCCGCCCGGGCCACTCGGGGTGTTCCAGCGGAATTTCGAGTTGGTGATGACGGCTGCCGGACCACCGTTCGACGAGGCGAACGCCACTCCGCCCGACGTGTTGTGCTCAACGACACAGTCATCCATGAGCAGCCCGCCGGAAGCCCCGTGCACGTAGACGGCGTGGGTGCTGGATTCCGTGCAGATGTTGAAGCTCACAGTGGACGATTCGATGCGCACAACCGCGAATGCCCCGATGATCGCGGCACTCGAGTTGGCGACGTTGCCGATGAAACGGCACTGTCGGATATGCAGCGTTCCGTTGGACCAGCGGGCGCCGGCGCCAAGCGCATCGATGCTCGCAGCGATGGACCTGACTTCGCGTTGCCTGCAGTGACCGTAAAGCCATCGATGACCGCGAGCCCGGCGCCAGGCCCGTCGCGCAGCACGTGGTGGGTGTTCTCGTCGCTACCCACGCCGCCAGGCTGATCGTTGCCGGCAAGATCGCCCGTCAGCACGGTGGGGTACGCGAGCACATCGCGATCGTCCGGATCGGGCGCGCCCACTCCTGCGAAACCGCCAACGAGTTCGACGTGATCGACGAGCACGAAGCTGGCGGTACGGCTGAGCGATCCAAGCGAATTCGCATTCGACTGGTCGGGGCGATAGCTCCCTTGCGCCACGCGAACTTCACTCACGAAGCTTCCCGGCACTGCCGCGCTCGCCAGCGCGTCCTGCACGGAAACCGAACGCGTTCGCCCACGACAGACCGTCACCGCCCGGCGACGCAGAGTCATCGACATACAGCACTGTTGCGGACGGACCGACGGCCGCAGCGGTTCCGCTCAGGAGCGCGAGAACAGCAGCGAGCAGCGCGGCTTGTGCCCGCACGGCGACTGACGACGAATCACGCGGATGGGCCATCGCTTCTCTTTCGCTTTCGCTCGCACTGTTCATCAGAAAAGGGGAAGTGCGCCAGCTTGACGGCCCGCGCCGCGCGCGTCAACGGAGCAACGCCACTTTGGGCTGTGCGGCTGCGAATGGTTTGCGCGCTGACTCGTTATCACGGGTGACGATGCGTCGTGCGGTCCCGGCGCCTCAGAACGACCGCCGCGCCAGCTCGGCGATCAACAGCACAAGCGAGATGAGACACGCGATCGTGTTCGTGATCCACACGGTCGGCTCGCGCCACGCGCGGCCCACGGCGGCCCAGACGGCGCAGTTCAGGATGAGCACGACGGGAGCGAGCGGCCACTTGTTCATGGCGGCAAGCACGGTGCCGGACACGCCGAGGATCATGCCTGACCACTTCAGAAAGACGACGAGCTGTGAGTCGTTGCGCATTGGCGGCGCCTCCATGCACCGGTGGATCTCCGGGCGAGTATACGAGTGCGCGCCGGATCTTCGGCGAACGGCAAAGACCGCTGCGCCATCGGTACAATCCGCTCCGTGACCAGCATGAGATCGCAACCGTCCGTCCGAACATACGAGGAACTTTGTACCGAAGCGAAAGCGCGGATCCGCGAAGTCCAGCCGCGCGAGCTGTTCCTCGAACTCGGCGCGAAGGCGCAGATCGGCGAGAGCCCCGTTGTGATCGATGTGCGCGAGCCGGAGGAGTATCACGCCGACCGACTTCCCGGTGCCTCCAGCCTGCCTCGCGGTCTCGTCGAGAAGGGCATCCCCCAGGTCGTCTCGCCCGATCAGCCGTTTGTCGTCTACTGCCAGACGGGCAAGCGCAGCGCGCTCGTCGCTGATGTGCTGCAGGGGATGGGTTACACCGGCGTTCGCAGTCTCGGCGGCGGAATCGAAAGCTGGCTTGCCGCGGGCCTGCCGACGGATCGAGGCGGCGCGGCGGCGCTCGGCGCCGTCGAGGAACGCCCGCCGGTCGACCACGCAGACTGGACTTCGATCCGCGCCGACTACGGCATCACGAGCCGCATGGTCACCACTGCGGACGGGCTTGAGAAACCGCTCGTCTATCTCGATCACGCTGCAAGCACGCACCCGCCGTCAACCGTCGTCGCTGCGTACGCGCGGTTTCTTGAACACGAGTATGCAAACGTGCATCGCGCGACGTATGCGCTGGCGCGCGCCGCGACCGATCGATACGAGGCTGCGTTTCGCACGTGTGCGGAGTTCGTCGGCGGAAACCTCACCTCCGGCTGCGTTGTCTTCACGAGCAACACCACGCATGGATGTGATCTCGTGGCGCACTGCACGCAGCATCTGCCCGGACGTGTGCTCGTCACGGATCTCGAACATCATTCAAACGACCTGCCGTTCCGCAAGCGCGGCGAGGTCGTGCGGGCGCGCATCACGAGCGAAGGCCGTCTCGATCTGGATCACGTTGAAGCGCTTCTGAAGCGCGAGCAGATCAAGCTGCTCGCCGTGTGCGGCGCCGCGAACGTGACCGGGTGGATGCCGCCGCTGCGGCGCCTCGCCCGCATGGCGCACGAGCACGGCGCGCTCATCGCTGTTGACGCGGCGCAGCTCGTGGCGCATGTCCCGATCGACGTCCGCGCGAACGATCCCGGCGAGTCCATTGACTTCCTGATCACTGCGGGCCACAAGGCGTATGCGCCGTTCGGGATCGGGTTCGTGTACGCCAAGCGGGCGCTGCTCGACGCCGCGGAACCTTATCTCCCCGGCGGCGGAACCGCGGTCAGCGTGACGGAAGACGGCGCTGTCTTTCTCGGCAGTCCCGATCGTCATCAGGGCGGAACGCCGAACATCGCCGGCGCCATCGCCTACGCGGAGATGCTGCGGTATCTGTCGGCGATCGGCATGGCGCGTGTCCGCGAGCATGAGCTGGAGCTGATGCGGATTGCGTGGCCGGCGCTGCAGCAGATGAGCGGGATCACCTTGTACGGCCCAGATGCGCTGCAGGAGCGCGTCGGCATCATCACGTTCAATATTGACGGCGTGAACGACATGCTCGCGGCTGCCGTGCTCGGTGAAGAGTTCGGCATCGCCGTGCGCAACGGCCGCTTCTGCGCCCACGTGCACGCTGCGAATCTCATGCGCAATCAGGGCGGATTCACTGCATCGGGCGACGCACCGCCAAGTGCGGTGCGTGCGAGCTTCGGTCTCTACAACAACCGCCACGATGTTGATCGGCTGCTTGATGCGATCCGCGCGGTGCGCGACCGGCGCTGGAAGGGCAACTACCGCCTGCGTGAAGGCGGCATGGTGTCCGATCGGCAGTGGGGGGGACGCTGCGCGGACGCGTGGATGGAAGGCGATCCGGCGTAGCCAGTACGTGTCCCCAATCAGGCCCTCCGATCAGACCTTCCAATCAGGGACAGCTGCCCCAGTCACCAAGGATCAGCATGAGATCCTTGCTGTCGACGATGCCGTTGAGATCGACATCCCCGTCCAAATCACCGGGACATGCGCTCTCTTGGAGCCAGTGCGCCAACAGGAACGTGAGATCGCTGCCGCCGACGATACCGTTCCCGTCGATGTCCGATGGGCACGCGAGAGGGGTGACGCCGTCCGGATCGTTGAAAAGCAGCGTGAATGTTGCGGTGACGGAGTCGAGTCCGGTGAGCATGCAATGCAGGCTCGTGCCGATCTCGCTGATCGTTTCGGGACCGGGCATCACCGGTCCCGGCAAGCCGAAGGTCGCGTTCGAAGACAGGTTTCCCGAGCCGGTGGTCGCCATCGCGATGGGGCACAGAAACAGCGAGTGGAAGCCTTCGCCGTCCGCGGTGATTTGCATGATGCCTTGGCCGAGGATTGCGTTGTCGGGACAGACGAGACTCCCCGCGCCTGACGTCGTGAGGGTCAGCGTGACCGCGCCTCCGGTGAGGGAGCCGCCATCGATCATGGGACAGATCGGCACCGCCATGCTGCAGAACAACTCGCTTGCCAGCGCCGTGTTGTTCGTCATCTTGATGTTGCCGATCAGCCGCGCCGTCGGATCGGTGCTGTAGTCGCCCAGGACGGTGACGATCACGGTCCAGCTGCTGTCGGGCGCGGTGATCGTCTGGAAGTAGAGCTGGTTCCCTTCCACCGTCGGAGTGCCGACAATCACCGTGTTCACCGGCGTGTTGTCGTTGGATCCAATTGTCACGATTGCGCCGGGCCCTGCGGGAGGGACGGCGCTCGCCGTGGCCGTCACCGACAGCGCGATTGAGCAGCACACAACAGCCACAGAATGGGTCGATCGGCAGGTTCGCATGATTTCACTCCTCAGGCGAAGCTGATCGGATGATCGTGGTGTCGTCCGAAGTTCGAGAGCCACAAAACCCGGCAGCGGGTTGGACCTGTTCCGGCGACGCATGGGCGTGCGTGGGCGCTCGCGCCCCCTATGTCGTTGCGCAGTTGGCAGTTGCGTAGTTACGCCAATCATCGCGCAAGAACGTGCGCTGCTGCGTGTGTGCTGATGGTTATGCCCCGCACCGTGTCGGGGGCGAAGAGGCGAAGCGCCGGGCGATTTTCGAATGCGTGGCGCTCTGCACAAAAAACTTCAAAGGCACCACACAAGCAGCTGCGACGACTCCACCGTTGGCGATGTGTTGGCGATGTGTGAGTTTTATCCTTATCCTCCGTTCAGAGTCCGTGCCGTCGTGGCGCGGTTTCATCAGAACTTGAAGGAGATCCGTGCATGAATCGAACCGGCATGTGCTGTGTGCTGGCGGGCGCAGCGACCCTTGGTCTCACGGGAGCAGTTCTCGCTGCAGACAGCGGCGACGACGCACTGCAGCAGATTGAAGAGCTGCGGCGCGAGAACCAGCAGCTCGCGGCAAAAGTGTCCAAGCTCGAACAGGTCGCTTCTGACGACGGCGTCTGGCTGACGGAGGCGCGCGCGGCAGAGATCAAAGGCCTCGTGACCGACGTACTTGCCGATGCCGACGCTCGATCGAGTCTGCAGGCCGACGGCGCGACCGCCGGCTGGAACAAGGGCTTCTATCTTTCAAGCGCCGACGGGAGTTTCCGCCTGAACATCAAGGGGCAGGTGCAGTTCCGTTGGGCTGCAAGTTCCCGCGACATCCCCGATGGAGCTCTTGCGTCAGGCTCAGGGTCCGGCAAGGAAGAAAACTGGGGCTTTGAAAATCGTCGCACAAAGCTCACGTTCAGCGGCAACATCATCGATCCGTCGGTCACGTTTGAGGTCAAGCCTTCGTTCAATCGGCAGAGCATCGCGCTCTCGTCCGGTTCACAGTCCCTCAGCAGTTCGGATGTCAACGCGACCGTCGAGGACATCTGGGTCCAGAAGGCATTTGATGGCGGATTCTCGGTACGGGCCGGCCAGTTCAAGGCGCCGTTTCTCCGAGAAGAGCTCGTGTCCAGTTCATCACAGCTCGCTGTCGAGCGCACACTCGTGAACGACGCGTTCTCAACGAAGTTCTCGCAAGGAGTCCAGCTTGAGTATGAGCAGGACACGTTCCGCCTGCAGGGGTTCTATGGCGACGGCTTGCGGGCCAACCGAGTCAATCCGGTAGCGACCGCGGGGTCAGCGGGCAGCTACAGCGGTTCGTATCTCAGCGACTTCCAGACCAACAAGACGAACTATGCGTTCGCCGGTCGTGCGGAGCTGAAACTTGCGGGCACATGGAAGCAGTTCCGTGATCTCACAAGCTTCCGCGGCGAAGAATTCGGTCTCTTGCTTGGCGTGGGCGGCATGGCGCAGAGCCTGCGGCCGACGCCGACCAGCGACATGAGCGCGAAGCACATGTGGGGAGTTACCGGCGATGTCACTGTGGACTTTGGTGGCGCCAATCTGTTCGCGTATGGCGTGCTGCGCGAGGTCAGTCTCGCAGGCCCGGTGGTCGTGCGCGGTGGCGGGACCGAAGACAGCGTGACGCAGTGGGGATTCGCCGTGCAGGGCGGATTCTTCGTAACGGACGACATCGAGCTGTTCGGCCGATACGAGTATGGCGATCTCGATACGAATCAGTTCCGCACAGCCGCGGGCAGCCTCGGCGCGGATCTCGAGAACGCCAGCATCATTACGATCGGTGCGAATGTGTATCCCCTCGGCGTCTCGAACAGAGACTTCAAGTGGACGACGGATGTCGGCTACGCGCTGGATGCCGTCGGTGACTTCAACTCGAGCGGCGCTGACTGGCTGCCGGATGCGACGGCCGAGGACGGCAGCAGCCGCGACGGGCAGTTCGTCATTCGCTCGCAGATTCAGCTGACATTCTGAAACGCTCGTTCAGGCGGATGCCGCCCGATCGATGGAACAGGTCCTCGGTGGGGGATCCATCGGTCGGGCGGCATTTCAATGCTCAATAGCGCAGCAGTCGCAGCGCGTTGAGCACCACCACCACCGTGCTGCCTTCATGCATGATCACGGCGACGGGCATCGGCACCAGGCCCATGCTCGCGAACACCACGAGCATGAAGACGACGCCCATCGCGATCGCCACGTTTTGCATGATGATGCGGCGGGCGGCACGGCTGAGTCCGATCGCGAACGGCAGCTTGCGCAGATCATCATTCATCAGCGCGACATCGGCCGCCTCGAGCGCGACATCAGTACCGCCGGCACCCATGGCAATACCGACTTCGGCCGCGGCCAGTGCGGGTGCATCGTTGACTCCATCACCGACCATGGCGACAGCGCCGAACTTCCGGGAGAGCGCCCGTACGAGCTCGATCTTGCGCTCGGGCATCAGTCCAGCGTGAATCTCGTCGACGCCGACTTCGCGGCCGATCGCTTCCGCGACTGTGCGATTGTCACCAGACAGCATGGCCACGCAGCGAATGCCGAGGGCGCGCAACGCGCTGAACGACTCGCGCGCTTCCGGGCGCGCCGTGTCCATCAGTCCAAGCAGCCCGACGAACCTGTTGTCGACCGCGACCACGACGACCGTGCGAGCCCGTTCCTCGAGCGCATTCGCAGCGGTCTTCACCACGTCGGTCAGGCGCGGGGCGTGAATTCCGTCAAACGCGCGGGTGCTGCCAAGCGTCACGCGTTGTCCCCCGACGATCGCCGCGATGCCGCGCCCTTGGCGCTGATCTGGCGCGGTTGCCGGCTGCGGCTCAATCCCGCGCTCACGTGCCGCGCGCACCACGGCGCGCGCCAGCGGATGGGTCGACAGCGCTTCGACGTCCGCGGCGATGCGCAGGACATCACGTTCGGTCGCGCCTTCGAGAGCGACCACATCCAAGACGGACGGCGCGCCGCTGGTGATCGTGCCGGTCTTGTCCATCGCGATTGCCTGCACGGTGCCGAGGCGTTCAAGATGCGCGCCACCTTTGATAAGCACGCCTGAGCGTGCGGCGCGCGCGACAGCCGCGAGAATTGCCGCAGGTGTGGACAGCGCGAGCGCACAGGGCGAGGCGCCGACGAGCAGCGTGATAGCGCGCATGAACGCCTCGTGCGCCGTCAGCCATCCCATCTGCGGAGGAACAATCGCAACGGCCACCGTCACGATGATGACGACTGGCACGTAAAGCCGCGTGAATCGCTCGGCGAGGCGCTGCGTGGGCGCCTTCTGCGACTCTGCTTCGGAGACAAGACGCGCCATCCGCGCCATCGTGGACTCGCTTGCCAGCTTGCGGACTTCGATCACGAGTCCGCCGTCGCCGTTCAGCGTTCCCGCGAAGACATCGTCGTGCACGTCCTTCGGCACGGGCGCGCTCTCGCCGGTGATGGGACTTTGATCGACGTCGGACGTGCCTTCGATCACCGCACCATCCGCGGGCAGGCGTTCGGTCGGCCGCACGACGACGAGATCGCCGACCGCGAGATCCTCGACCGGGACTTCGGATTCGATGCCGGCGCGCCGCACCCGCGCGGTCTTGGGAGCGATGCGTCCAAGCGCCGAGATTGCGTTGCGCGCCTGACCCATGGCATGCTCCTCGAGAGCGTGCCCGATCGAGAAGAGGACGAGCAGCAGCCCGCCTTCGGCGACCTCGCCGATCAGTGCAGCGCCGAGCGCCGCCGCGACCATGAGAAAGTCGACGTCGAGCCGCAAGCGAAGAAGAACGCGAAGCCCTTCCAAGAGCGGATGCATGCCGGCGAGCACGAAACACACCACGTACAGCGGCAAGCTTACCCATGCGGGCAGTCCGGACAGCTCTGCGATAAAGCCCGCGAGCAGCGCCAGCGCGCTGATGACCGGATTGCGCAGCCACGCGTACCGGCGCAGGAGGGAGTCGGGCGCGTGGTCGAGCCGGACGCCGTTGGTCATTTCGGGACTGCCGGCGATCGAAGTCATGTGCTGCGATGATATCCGCGCTTCAGTCGAACCAGCGCCGAAGCCAGAGCGCGGCGTTCAGCATCGGCCATGCGAGGCGCCACTGCTGAGCCGGTTGGGCGCGTACAAACGCCCGCGCTTCCGCGCTGAACACCTCGCGCGCCGACGGGCTCGTGTCAAGCACGTCGGCGACTTGGCCGACCCAGCGCTCAAACGGCAGCGGGAAACTTGCCTTCGGGCGCGTCAGGGCTTCCTCTGGAATGCAGTCAGCAAACGCGTGGCGCAGCATCCGCTTGGTCCTCGGAAGCGTCGCGAGGCCGACGCCGCCACCGTGCTCGGTTTCGGCTGGCGCGTAGAGAAGGTCCATCGGAATTCGAGCCGCGAACTCGGCGACGCGCACATCGGCGAAGGGCGTGCGTCCCTCGACACTCGCGAGCATGGTGGCTGTGTTGAGCCGCTGCAGAAGCGACGCAAGATTGAGACGGCGTTGCACGTCGAGATGCGTCCGGATGTGCATCGGATCGCCGGCCAGCGCGAACTCGGCGCGAAGCGCTTCGACACCCGCCGCTCCATGATCGCAACGTTCGGCGACTTCAGGTGTCAACACGGTGCCGAGGAGTGCAGGCGCGACCCACGCGAAGGTGCTTGCGTGCCACGATTCCACACTTTGGCCACGGTGCGACTTCTGGCCGCTGATCCATGCAGCGCACTGATCAAGCACGGGACCGTAGCCGGCGAACAGTTCGTCGGCGCCTTCCCCTGAGAGCGTGACCTTCGCGTGCGGGCGAATGACATCCGCGACCGTATAGATGGCGACTTCGTTTGGCGTGCTGAGCGGCATGCCGAGTTCGCCCACCATGCGCTGCCAGCGCTCGATGAACATCGACTGCGTGAGTTCTGCTTCGACATGACGCGTGCCCAACGCCGATGCGATGCGGCGCGCGACGGCGAGATCGCCCGTCTCGTCAACGCCTTCCGACGCCCCGACGCAGAACGACATCAGCGTCGGATGCGAACGTCGGGCACGCCACGCGATGATCGTGCTGTCGAGTCCTCCCGACAGTAGTGTGCAGACAGGGACATCGCTGACCAGATGCGTATCGATTGTCTGTTCGAGCAGTGTCCGCAGGGCGACTGATGCGGCTTCTGCGTCCATCGTGAGGTCTTCGCGCGGCGCGCGCCACCATCGGGTTGTGTGCACGACCGGCGCAGCACCGGAGAGTGAACACGTCATCACCTCACCGGGTCCGACAGCGTTCACACCCTCGAAGAGTGTTCGCGATCCCATCGTGGTGCGCAGCGAGTTGAGGTAGTTTGCAAATGTGGGCCAGTCCGGTCGAACGGACATGGCCGGATGCGCCAGGATTGCGCGCGCTTCACTCGCAATCACAATCTCGCGATTGATGATCGCGTAGAACAGCGGCACCACACCGAGTGCATCGCGTGCGACGATGAGCTCTTCGCGCTGTGGGCACCACGCGACGAAGGCGAACATGCCGCGAATGTGATGGACCGCCTCGCGTCCCCAGACGGCAATGGCGTGGGCGAGCAATTCGGTATCGGTGCAGGTGGCGAGAGGACGGCCGACAGTGGAACGTCCCGCGTTGCGCAGCGCGGCACGGAGCTGAGGCAAGTCATACAGTTCGCCGTTGAACGCAAGCACGACTCGTTCAAGCCCGCCGGACGCATCAAGCACCAATGGCTGCGCGTTCTCGTTCGGTGCCATCACCGCAAGCCGGCGGTGGCCGATATGGACTTGGCCGTCGCTCCACAGCCCCGCGTCGTCCGGCCCGCGAGCGGTCATGGTGTCGCGCATCGCCACGACGACAGATTCGTCAACGGAAGGCGTGCTGCCACGTACTGCTGCGATCGTGACGATTCCACACATGGATGGGTCTCATCGACATCGTGAGACTGCGGGTTGGAACTTTCCGTCAGGTCCGCAAACATCTCTCGAAGAACACGGTTGCCGCGGGCGGGCGACTCCCGGATGATGGGGCGATGCGGCATGCCTTTGTCCCTCTCTGCTTGGCTGGATCAACGATCGGGGCGCTGCTGGGGCGGCTGCCGGGCCCCGAGGGCGTTCGCGCTGCTCCGAACGATCCGCAGGAGCGCGTCCTGACGGTCGCTCCTGACCTCGGTTGGAGCCCCGTGAAGGGCGCGCTGGAGCGCTACTGCATTCGCTGTCACGGTGATGATGCACCGAAAGCCAAGCTGGATCTCCGTGGGGTGACCGACGATCCGCACGCCGCACCGCTGAAGCTTCTGCGCGATGTGCGCAACCGGTTGCATCGCGCCGACATGCCGCCGGAAGGTGAGCCGCGTCCGCGTCCGGACGAGTACCGGGCGGCGATCGCCGGTCTCGACACCGTGCTCGATCGGCGCGCGACCACGGTCGGTCCGGGCCAGCCGGGCTTGCGACGATTGAACCGCACCGAGTATCGCAACACGGTCCGTGATCTCGTTGGTGTCGATCTGGATGTGGCGAGGCTGCTCCCGGCGGACGACGTGGGCGAAGGGTTCGACCACATCGGTGACGTGCTGTCGATGGCGCCGGTGCTCCTCGAAAAGTATCTGGACGTTGCCGAGCAGGCTGCGGTGCAGGCATGGCCGGAACCCGCGGCCGTTGCTGTTCAGACTTTTGCTGGCCAGCAACTCTCGCTCAACGGCGGCGGGCGGGTGACCGATCAGGCGGCCATCGTGTGGTCCGCCGGCGAGGCGTTTGTGCGATGCGAGCTGCCGCGCGATGGTCGATACCGCGTGCGGATTCGCGCGTTCGGGGATCAGGCCGGCGAGGAACCGGTCAAGATCGCCGTGCGAGATGGCAGGGAGCGCGTCGCATACTTCGATATTCCGGAGACCCGCGCAGCGCCCGGCGCACGCGCGTGCGAAGTGCATCTCGCCGGCGGAGTGCGTCACATCGGCGTCGAGTTCCTCAACGACTTCTTTGACGAGCAGCGTCCGCAGGGGCAGCGGGACCGCAATCTGCATCTCGCGTCGATCGAAGTAGAAGGCCCGCTTGACCGCGTGACGCCGACGGCAGAAGCGCAGCAGCTTGCCATCGAAGGCGACGAACTGGAACCGTTCTCGCGGCAGTTCCTTCGTCGTGCCTTCCGCCGGCCTGTATCAGGCGATGAGCTTGACAGGTTCGTCGCGCGAGTACGGTCCGCTGTCCCGCCTGAAGCATCGTGGCCGACGCTCGCGCGCACGGCGATGACCGCTGCGCTGGTGGATCCGCGATTCCTCTTTCGTGTGGAACAGAGTGATGCCGATGTGCGCACGCTGGATGCATACGAACTGGCAACGCGCCTCTCCTACTGCCTTTGGAGCACGATGCCCGATGACGCGCTGCTGGCCGCGGCTGAGCGCGGCGATCTTGCGCGCGATGACACGCTGCTGCGCGAAGTGGATCGCATGCTCGCCGATCCGCGGGCGCTTGCGCTGGCGGAGCAGTTTGGTCAGCAGTGGCTCTTGATTCGCGATGTAGAGGAGAAGCAGCCCGACGCCTCGCTGTTTCCAGGCATTGACCGTTCGCTGCTCGCCGACATGAAGGCAGAGACAACGTTGTTTCTCGACGCGATGATCCGCGAGGATCGCGCGATCTCGGAACTGATGAGTGCCGACTGGACGTTTCTGAATGAGCGGCTCGCAACGCACTATGGCATCGGCGGTGTGGACGGCGCATGGATGCGACGCGTCCGATACGGCGACCGGCGAGTGCCGGGACTCCTCGGCCATGGCAGCGTGCTGGTGGCGACGAGCAATCCTTCGCGCACGAGTCCGGTCAAGCGCGGCAAGTGGGTGCTCGAAGCCGTGCTTGACGAGCCGCCGCCTCCGCCGCCGCCAGGCGTTCCGCAGCTGCCTGAAGGACCCGCTCAGTCCGGGGGGGCCACCGTTCGCGACCTGATGGCGCGCCACCGCACCGATCCCGGCTGCGCTGCGTGTCATCGACGCATGGACGCGATCGGTCTGGCGCTTGAGCCGCTCAACGCGGTCGGCCTCATGCGGACCCATGACGGCGACACCGTGATCGATGCGATGGGCGACCTGCCGGACGGCCGCACGTTCGACGGTCCGCACGAGCTTGCCGCGATGCTTGCCGAGGATGGCGCGCTCACGCGATCCGCAGCGCGTCATCTCTTCGTGTATGCACTCGGTCGCGGACTCGTCGACGACGATCTGTTCACCGTCGATCGCATGGCGCGGCAGTGCGAGAACAAGCCGACGTTTCGTGCGCTGCTTCACGCGATCGTTCTGACCGACCAGTTCCGCAAGCGCGCCGGCTCGGAGCGCAAGGAGTCCCACCCATGAAACCGCTTTCTCGCCGCGCGGTGCTGCGCGGCATCGGATGCGCCATTGTCTTGCCGTCGCTTGAAGCGATGACGCGGCGCGCTGGCGCTGCGGTGCTGGCGACAGGTCACGCATCCGCCCCGAAGCGGATGGCGTTCGTCTTCTTTCCGAACGGCGTGAATCGCACGGCGTGGTTTCCGAACGCCGTTGGCGCGCTCGGCGAGACCACGGACCTTCCAAGCAGCCTCGCGCCGCTCGCTCCGTTCAAGAATCGCCTCACCGTGCTAAGCGGCCTCGCGCATGTGAATGCGGAGGCGCAAGGCGACGGCCCAGGCGACCATGCCCGATCTGCGGCGTGTTTTCTGACCGGCGCGCATCCGAAGAAGACGGCGGGTGGCGATATCACGAACGGCATTTCGATCGATCAGGTCATCGCGTCGCGGATATCCGGCCGCACGCGGTTCGATTCGCTCGAGATCGGTCTTGAGCCGGGCATGACTGCAGGGCAGTGCGATTCAGGCTACTCATGCGCGTACTCGGCGAACATTTCCTGGCGCACGCCGCACACGCCGATGGCCAAGGAACACGATCCGCGCGTGCTGTTTGAGCGGATCTTCGCAGCAGGACCGGGGAGCGAAAGCGCCGCGGCACAGGCCGCCCGCATTGCACGCCGCAGGTCGATCCTGGATGGCGCGCAGCAGGAAGCGGCGCGCCTGCATGACGCGCTCGGTGCAAACGATCGGCGCAAGCTCGATGAGTATCTCGAAGGTGTGCGCGCGATCGAGCGGCGCATCGAGCTGTCGGAGCGCAGCGCCAGCGAATCGCCCGCGGAGGGACTGCCGCCGAAACCGGCCGGAGTGCCGGCGACATGGCACGAACATGCGCGGCTGATGATCGATCTGATGGTGCTCGCGTTTCGCACGGACAGCACACGAATCGCGACATTCATGCTTGCGAACGAAGGCTCGAACCGTCCGTACCCTGCGATCGACGTTCGTGACGGTCATCATGATGTGAGTCATCATGGCGCATCGGAAGACAAGCTCGGCAAGTTCGCCGCGATCAACCGGCACCACACCGAACAGTTCGCGTATCTGATGCAGCAGCTCACGTCCGAGCGCGACGCAACAGGCGCGTCGCTGCTCGACGCCACGATGCTGGTCTACGGCGGCGCCATCGGCGATGGCAATCGTCATGACCATCGTGATCTTCCGGTGATACTTGCGGGCGGAGCGCCTGACGACGCACTGGACAATGGACTGGGAGCGGCGCATGGAAGTTTCCGGGCGCTGCGTGCCGATACGCCGCTCTGCGATCTGTATCTCTCGCTAGCCCGCCGGATGGGCGTGAGCCTGGAACGCTTCGGGGACAGTCGCGGGGCACTCGCGCTCTGACGTACAGTGCGTGCATGACCGAGCGTCAGCCACGCGATCGTGAAGAACTTCCAGCGGCAAAGAAGCAGTTTTTTGCCCCGCGCGATCCGAATGTCCCGCGCGAGAAGCCCGGCCCCAAGAGAGGCCCGGGACTTGCGGCCCGGCCGAAGCTCGGCATCTTCACAACGACGCTGTGGGAGTACCCCAGCCAGCACTACACGTCGGATCGTCAGCCTGCGCCAGAGGAGGTCGCGGAAGGCCGCACGCGCTTCATGCAGGGAGACAAGAACTATGCGGGCGCCACGCCGTCGTGGGTGATCTGGCAGCTGCTGATGCGCTACACCGAGCCCGGCGAGCTTGTGGTTGATCCCATGTGCGGCAGCGGTACCACGATTGATGTTGCGCACGATCTGAAGCGCAAGGCCAAGGGGTTCGATCTTGCGCCGACGCGCAAGGAGATTTCCAAAGCCGATGCCCGCGCGCTGCCGCTTGCCGACCGCAGCGTCGACTTTCTGTTTGTTGATCCGCCTTATTCGACGCACATCGATTATTCCGAC
This sequence comes from Phycisphaerae bacterium, assembly GCA_034439815.1. Classification (GTDB taxonomy): domain Bacteria; phylum Planctomycetota; class Phycisphaerae; order Phycisphaerales; family SM1A02; genus JAEUIT01. The sequence goes on along the minus strand of JAWXBD010000140.1, from coordinate 8,677 downwards.
GATCCGCGCTGTATTGGCAAGCTCGATGCAGCCGGTGATGACGGCGGCCGCGCGTACTACGCGGCGATGGAGAACGTCATCACGGAAATCGATCGAGTGCTGCGCCCCGGCCGGCACATGGCGATGTATGTGAGCGATTCATGGCGCAAGGTGCGCGGCGGCGCTCCCGGCGAAGGCACCTTCATGCCTATCGGATTTGAACTGTTCGCGATGATGCGGAAGCACTTCGCGCCGGTCGACATCATCGCGGTGGTGCGCCACAACGACAAGCTCGCGCGCGGGAACTGGCATAAAGCCGCGGAGGAACAGAACTTCTTCCTCCGCGGCTTTAACTACCTGTTCATCATGAAGAAGGACTGAAAACGAGCGTCTCGCTACTTGATCGGTTCCAGCGTCAGCGGATCGCGCAGCGGCAGGTGGGTCACGTCACCGTTGAAGAAGTCCTTCATCGATGCGCGGTCGTTGCCCTGATAGATCTCATCCCAGTTGCCGACAACCATGACGGCCATCTTCTTCGGATCGAGGTACTTGTTGGCGACCCGCTGAATGTCCTCGGGTTTCACGGCCATGACCTTCTCGCGGAACGTTTGCCAGTAGCCGTCCGGCCGTCGCGTCATCTCGTCACTGACGAAGATGCCGAGCATCGCTTCCTTGCTCGCGAAGTTCTGAGGGAACGTTTCCACGAAGCTGTTCTTCGCCGTTTCGAGCTCTGCCTCGGTGACAGATTCACGGCGAATGCGATGGAACTCGTCATCAATCAGCTTGAGCGCGAGTGCCACTGTTGCATTTTTGCTTTGGAACAGTGCGCGAAACTCGCCCGGATACCACGGGTTCGCATTGCTGCGCGAGCCGGCGGAGTACGCGAGACCCTCGTTCGAACGCACGCTCTGCATGATGCGGCTCGTGAATCCGCCGCCGCCAAGAATGTCGTTCATCATCAGCATCGGAAAGAAATCGGGATCGTCGCGTTTGATGCCGCGCAGGCCGATGAACACCTTGCCCTGCGGGATGTCTTTCGCCACGTGATAGACGCCGGGCGTCACCTGGACGGTCGGTGCCGGGGGATCCTGGTTTGGCGAGCCTCGTTGCCAGCCTTCGAACGCCTTGTCGAGACGAGCCATCATGTTGCTCGGATCAAAGTCACCGCTGACGGCGATGATGGCATTGCCCGGGTGGAAGATCTTTGCGTGCATCGCGCGCAGGCTGTCTTGCGTGATCGCCTCGATGGACGCCTGCGTGGGTTGGCGCGCTTCGTGGTGGTCGGAACCGTAGAGCATCGATGACCACTCGCGATCGATGATTGAATCAGCGGAGTCGTTCCGCTGTTTCATCGACTCAATCGCCTCGCCCTTCTGCACATCGAGGCGCCCCTGATCGAACCCGGGATTGCGCACCACATCGAAGAAGAGATCCATGCTCGTCTCGAGATTGCTGGTGAGCGTGTTCAGCGTGGCGGACGACATCGTGTCCCGGACCTGGACGCCGACGCGCGTCGCGAGGAAGTCGAGTTCCTCGTCGAGGTCCGCCGGCTTCAGCGAGGTCGTGCCGCCGGAACGCATCAGCGAGCCCGTCATCGATGCGAGCCCGGGTGAATCCGCGGGATCGAGATACGAGCCGCCCTTGAACGACATCGAGATGGTGACGAGCGGGAACTCCTTGCTCGGCGCCATGTAGACGGGCGTGCCGTCCTTCAGCGTGTGTCGATAGTCTTTCGCTTCCGGCGGAGTGAACGCGAGCGGTGCGAACTTCAGATCTTCCGGCCGCGGCGGGATGGCGGCAGTCGCGGCCAAAGTCGTGGCCAGAGTCGTGGCCAGAGCCGTGGCCAGAGTGGCGGCGGCTGCAAACGTGAGCGTCAAGCGCGTCATGGTGCGCATAAAAAGTTTCCTTGAGTCGTCAGTTGCTGTCGTAGAAAAGAGCGACGCATCGGCTTACTTGGCCGCAACGTCCAACTGCTGAATCCGCTCTTCGATCTTCCGGCGGATGTAGTCGACGGCAGGCTTCATCGGGGACGGCGTCATATCCCCCTGCTGGTCCATGCGCGCCAGCGCCTCCTTCAGCTTCGCGGAATCCGTCTCCAGTTGCAGCTTCTCGATCGCCTGTCGCACCATGGGCTGCATAGCGGCGGGCAGTCTGGCGAACTCGGGATCATCGGCCACGGTCGCGGCGACCCCGCCGCGCGACGCGCCGCTGCTTTGCTTGCGAAGGTACGTCGCGACGGCGCGGTTCTCATTCTTGAAGTAGGTCTGCGCCACACGCTGCACATCAGCGGCCGTGACCGCCTGAATCTTCGCGTTCTCCTCGTTGATCTCTTCCCATCCGCCCATCGATTCGAGGAAGGCGAGCTGGATCATGAGAAAGAAATTGCTTTGCAGACGCCGATACTGCTCCGCCGCGTTCTGATTCTTGACCTTCTGCAGTTCACGATCGGTCACGAGTTCTGTCTGGAGTCGCTTGATCTCCTCGTCGATCGCGGCCTCCAGCTGATCGGGCGTCGCGTCACCCTTCGTCTCCGCGCTTATTTCGAACGCCCCCGCGTACTTCCGGATGTCGGTGCGCGCACCTGCGTTCGAGGCGATCTGCTTGCCCTCGACCATCGTCTTGTAGAGGCGCCCCGTGCGGCCGTTGAGAATGGACGACATCACATCGAGGGCGTAGCTGTCGCGATGACGAAACGGCACGGCGTGCCAGCGGATCTCGACGGACGGCTGCGCCTCGACCTCGGCCTTCATGCGCATCTCGGCGACCTGCTTGTGCTCAAGCGTGATCACCGGCGGCGGCTGCTGCGCGCCGGACTTGAGCCGACCGAAGTATTCGCGAATCACCGGCTTGATGTCGGCCGCGTTGAAGTCGCCGACGATGATTCCCACGAGGTTGTTCGGTCGGTAGTAGAGATCCCAGTAGCGCTGGGACTCCTCGATGGTGTAGCTGTTGAGATCACTCGACCATCCGATCACCGGCCACGAGTACCCGCTCGAGATCCAGAACATCGAATCGAACTGTTCCTGGAACGTGCCTGTCGGCGTGCTCTCGGTGCGCAGGCGCCGTTCCTCATGGACGACGTCGCGCTCCGAATAGAACTCGCGGAACACGGAGTCGTTCAAGCGGTCCGACTCCATCCATGCCCACAGCTCGAACTTGTTGGACGGGACGTTGATAAAGAAGAACGTGAGATCGTGGCTCGTGAAAGCATTCATGCCCGAGCCGCCAGCCTTGGTGTAGACCTGATCGAACTCGTCCTTCACGATCGACGCGCCCGCACTCTGCTCGGCTTCAAGTGATGCGATCTTCGCGGTGATCCGCTCCGTCGTCTCCTTGGCGCCCTCGCTGTCCGGCCCGACCTGGGCGAGTTCGGTCTTCAGTTTGGCGATCTCGTCACCGAAGGCTTTTCCCTGCTGTCGGTCCATCAGCGTCTTGAGCTCGGCGCGCAACTCCTTCAGCTTCGGCGTGTCGTTGACTGGATTCCAGGGGTCATCAATTTCGCCGCGGAAGTAGCGGCCATACTGGTCCGTCCACGTGAGCATGTTGATCTCATCGCGCACGCCCTTCTGCTGGGCGCGATAATCGGCGTCGCGCTTCGCATCACGGGTACCAATGGTGTTGGTGCCCTTGAACATCATGTGTTCGAAGAAGTGGCTGATGCCGGTGATGCCCGGTCGTTCGTTGACCGAGCCGACCTTCGCGAGCCAGCCCGCCGCGATGGTGTTCGGCTGATCATCGCGGGGTACCAAGAGGAACGTCATGCCGTTGTCGAGCGTGACGGTGTCGACCTCCACCTTCTGAGCGAGCGCGGTCGATGTGACTGATGTCACGATGGCCGTGGTGATCGTCACGGCTGCGAGAATGCGCATTCGATGATTCCTAGGAGTGGGGCTTCTGCCGGAGTTGGCACCGAGCCAGCGTTGGCCGTGCAGCGAACTGTGACGAAGTGAAGGGACGAAGTGGAGAGTTATACCGGACCGTTTCTGCACGGATGTGAGTCCAGACGTGTGTTTGGTCTTCCTGACATGGTAAAGGAGAGCTAGATTTGCACGATGGCAGGGTTCGGATCAGCGAAAGGGACGCTCCCAGTGACAGTGACAGCTGGTAACAGGATCACAGCGCTCGCTGCAGGAGTGGTGGCAGTGGCGCTGGCCGCGCCGGCGCTCGGGCAGCTGCGGATCGTCAACTACAACACCGCCGGGAACCAGGGCGATCCGAATGCGCTGATTGCGGTCTTCACCGCGATCGCTGCCGACGACAAGCCGGGCTTCGCGGTGGCTCCGCATATTGTCGTGTTTCAAGAAGTGCCCTCCTCAAAGATCAATGAACTCGAGGGTCTACTCGATGTCGCGGTGGCTGGCATCGACTACACGCGTGGCACCTACACGTCCAGCGGCGCGGAAGATTCCGCTGCGGGGGCTCAGGCGGTGTTCTATCGCAGCGACATGGTGACGGAACTCGTCGCGGGACATATCGACCTCGACACCGGTGGCGGCCGCAAGACCGATCGCTGGCAGTTTCAGCTGCTCGGATACTCATCGCCACACGCCAAGTTCTATATCTACGGATCGCATTTGAAGGCAAGCCCCGGCGGCGCGAACGAGAGCGAACGCCTCGCGGGCGCGCAGACGATTCGCGCGAACAGTGACAGTCTCGGCGCGGGAACGCACATCATCTACTGCGGCGATTTCAATCTGTACGACAATGGCGAGCCCGCGTACATCGAATTTCTTTCGCGTGGCAATGGCCAGGCATTCGATCCGCTCGGTACGGGTTCGTGGGCCGGTTCCTTCAACGCGATCAAGCACTCGCAGTCACCTCGCGATATCACCGCGGACGGCTTGGTCGGCGGCGGCCTCGATGACCGGTTCGACTTTCAGATCTCGACCGCGGAGTTTCAGGACGGGAGCGGTCTGTCTTTAATTGGCGGCACATATCGCTCGCTCGGAAACGATGGTCAGCATTACAACACCGGGATCAATGTCGGCAACAACTTTTACTACCCCGGTCAGCTCGCGCGATCGAATGCGCTTGCAGACGTTCTCTTTGACGCATCAGATCACATCCCCGTCATCGCTGACTATCAGATTCCCGCCGTGCTGAGCGCCGCAATGCCCAGCAGTTTCGGCAAGGTGATGCAAGACCATCCGTTCACAGTTGCCGTGACAGCACAGAACATCGCGGCGGGACTGGTCGTCGGCATCGACGTTCTCGATGTGCAGATCAATGGCACCGGCGCGCTGACGGGCGTCGTGACGACGTCGGCGGCGTTCGCTCCCGCGTTGACGCAGGTCCCGCTTGCCGTGAACACCGCAAACGTCGGGTTCATCAGCGGAGGCGCGACGGTGTCTGCACTTTCGCAAGGCGCACAGAACAGCCTGTTCCTCCTGTCGACGGGCGGGCAGATCGTGCGCGCATCGAATGCGTCGTTCAGCGCCGTTGCCGACACGGATGCAACGGTTGCATCGGTGAGCGCGCCGGCCGGCAGCGCCAGCGTCGTCATTGGCGTGCCGGTCCACAATTTCGGCTTCGATGCGAATCAGGCGCTGCTCGACCTCGACACGATCCTCAACCTCGGCGGCGGATTCTCGCTGCGTGGTGGAATGCAGAACGCCATCGGTGGCACGCCCGCGATGCTCGAGTTCTCCTACGACGCGAGTTCGTCCGCCTCGGGCGTCTACACTCGTGACGTGACCATCAACGTGAGTGATGAAGACATTCCCGGTGCGGGCGCCGCGCAGCTTCAGTTGCAGCTCGAGGTGATGATCGAATCAAGCGGCAACGCGGCTGATCTGGACGGCAGCGGCGCGGTGGACGGTGCTGATCTTGCAATTCTGCTCGGTCAATGGGGGACAGCCGGATCGGCGGACCTAGACGGCGACGGCTTGGTTGGCGTGGCTGATCTTGCAATTCTTCTCGGGGCTTGGAACTCATGATGCGCAGAACTGGATCGATCGCCGCGGTGACTCTGTGCATAGTGTGCGTCAGCGCTGCTAACACGACGCGTGCGGACACGCTGACCGTCACGAGCATCGATGACAACACGTTGTATGAAACGGCGAACGGCGAGGTGTCCGGCGGCGCGAGCACCACGTTCTTCGTCGGGCGCGTCGGAGTCAACGGCGAAGGAAAGCTGCGCCGAGGCGTGATCAAGTTTGATCTTTCGGCACTGCCCACGCATGCCGTCGTCGAATCGGTGTCGCTGAAGCTGCATTGTTCGGCCGCCGGTCTCTCGACGCCCTTCACGATTTCGCTGAAGCGGATGCTGAAGAGTTGGGGCGAAGGTGTCTCCTTCGCATTCGGTGGCGGCGGGGCATCATCGACACCCGGTGACGCGACGTGGTTGCACCGCTTCTATCCCAACACGCTCTGGTCATCGCCGGGCGGCGACTTCAGTCCGACCGTCAGCGCCAGCACCAACGTGGGCAGCTCAGGCTTCTATACATGGGCGACCACACCTACTGCTGTCGCTGATGTACAGGGCTGGGTGAATGTCCCGGTGTCCAATTTCGGCTGGATGGTGCAGGGCAACGAGATCACGCTCCAGTCTGCGAAGCGGTTCGATTCGCACGAGTCGGCACTGTCGACGCGCCCGCAACTCACGGTCGTCTACACCGTCGGGCTGTTGGGTGATCTCAACGGCGACGACAAGGTCAACGCGGCCGATCTCTCCATCCTGCTTGGAGCGTGGGGTCAAACGGGACCTGCGAACATCGACAACCTCGGTGTCGTCGACGCGGGCGACCTTGCATATCTCCTGTCGAAGTGGACAGGCTGACCACCAAAAGAAAACGCGCCGCGCGAAGACCCGGTGGTCGTCGCGCGGCGCTGTGCGTTGATCGCGGCGGTACGAACGCTCAGACGTTCGGCGTCATTCGCGCTTCCAGCCAGCTTCGCAGTCGAGCTGCCGCGAGACTTTGCTCGCCCGCGCCTTGGGCAGAGAGAATCGCGAAATGCGCTTCGGTGTATTTGTTCTGAATCGCGCGCCATGATGCGAGCAGAAAGAGCGCATCAGTTGCCGTGCTCGCCTGTCGGGATGCGATTTCGGAGGTCTGCTCCAAGAGTCGCAGACGTTCCCCGAGCTCGGCAGGCACCGGAAAACTTGCAAGAGCACCGGGGTCGATCGCGAGCGCCTGACGCATCACCGTCGCAGCGGCGGCAAGGTCTTCGAGCGTCGCGAGGGCCATCGCATAGCCGACGAGCGGCCGCGGATTTGCCAAGTTTTCGTCGTGGCTCTGCGCAAACAGATCGGCGGCACTGCGCGGGAAGCCGGTCGAGAGCAGTTCCCAGGCTTGGGACTCGCCAGTCGTGAACGCCGCAGTGGCGGCGGGCGACGGGGTTGAGGTCGGCGCCGCGACGGGCGTATCGACATAGACAACCGCAGGCGTCGTGTAGTAGCTGTCGACGTAGGCGACGGACGGCAGCGCGACGACCGGTGTGTATGCGTACACCGGCGTGCACCACGCCGCGGGAACGCCCGAGTACACGAAGTAATTCGAGTACCAGACACCGGTCGGTGACCAGCACGGACGTGACCATCCCCAGGACGGCGGACGGTAGACGCTCACGTAACCGCAATAGCCATTCCACCACGGATTGCAGTAACTCGCGCACAGCGGCGTGTTGTACGAGCTGTAATAGAGGCCAAACGAGAATGCACCGCTGCCGAAGCCGAGGCCGAACGAGAAACCACTGCTCGATCCCCACGAGTTCCAGCACGAGTTGTAGCCGTAGACCGGCGGATACCAGGAGTTCGGTGCCCAAGATGAGTTCGACGCGGAGACGTTCGTGACGTAGTTGACCGTGCTGTTGTTATTGATGATCGTCGTCGCGCGGCTGTTGTTGACGACAGTGGCGCTGCCGTTGACACCCGTGCCGTTGACGCCGCTGAGCGGTCCGCCCAGTTGTCGTCCGCCCAGTTGTCCCCCGGATTGTGCATCGGAAGTGCCGGGCGTCATCCGCACGCCACCAACGATGTTGTGGACCACTTTCGTTCCGGGGCGGCTCGCGTTGCCGTCCAGCAAGTCACGGCGAGTGACGCCCGGTGCCGGCCGAGCGGGCGCGTCGTTCACGAGGTTGAAGTTGCGCCGACGCCTGATCGCGTCGTCGCCCGTCATGCCCGGTCCGCTGACAGCGTCGCGTCCGATCGGACCTCCTCGTCCGCTTCCACTGCCCGCATCGCGCACGGGCGTGCGCCCGCGATTGGGACCGGTGTCGAACGTCGGCGGAACCGGCGGGAGCGTCGGTCGTGCGGAAGGAATGTCTCGGTTGCGAGCGGGAGGAGTCGACGTCGGCCGCGCCGGCGGACTCGGTCGATTGGTGGGCGGTGCCGCAGTGGGCTTGGAGCCCGGATTGGCGCCCGGATTGGAGCCGGGATTGGTTCGGGGATTGGTGGCGCGCGGATTGGTAGGGGGTTGCGAGCCCGGCCGAGCGGAGGGCGGCGGCGCCTTCACCGGCGGCAGCGGCGGCAGTTTGCCCGGATTCGTTGGGCGAGCCGGAGGCGGTGCCACGTCGCGCGGTTTCGCCGAGGGCGGGGCGACAGGTCTCGACGGCGGTCGGGCGGCTGGAGGCGCAGAGGGTCTTGAAGGAGGCGCGACCGACGGCGGTGTGGTCTGGCGAGGTGCCGGCTGTGCAGCCCTGGTGGGAGGCGCAGCGGGAGGCCGGGCGGCCGGGCGTGTGACGTGCGGGGGCGTTGAAC
>JAWXBD010000139.1:0-22184 GCA_034439815.1 Phycisphaerae bacterium | reverse complement strand
TACCGCCAGTCGAACTCCCATCCCATGCACGCCGCCCCCCCGCCACCGCTGACCACCACCGAGACTCGGGCACCCAACGGCTGGCTCGTCCAGCGGAACGCACGCGAGGTCTTCGGCCCCTACTCCGCGACGGAGCTTCGCCAGCACATCAGTGCCGGCCGCCTCGATCAGGAGGATCTCGTGCGAAGGGAGTCTGGTCCCCCGGCTCCGCCAGCTGCGTGGCGACCGTGGCGCGAGTGTCTTGGGGAACTTGAGTCGGAAGCGGGTGTGCCCCCTACAACGCCGCCGACCGCAGCACCGGCCCATCCCCCGCCGCCTGCTCCGGCGCCGCGCTACGGCGCGCTCGAGTTTGTGATTCCAATCGGCCGCCACCCGGTCGCGATCTTCGCCCCGTATGCCGGACTTCTAGGACTTGGCTGCGCTCTCTTTGCTCCGGTGGGTATTGTGCTTGGCATTCTCGCATGGCGCTGGACTCCTCAAGGCCGCCCCGGACGCGGCCGGGCGGTGGTCGCCATCGTGCTCAGCCTGCTCGGGATCGCGTGGAACGTGCCGGTCGTCCTCTCGATGCTTTGACCCTCGTCCCGTTCACTCGCCGCGTCTTCTCATCAACATGCCTCTCGACGACACAAACAAGTACTGGATCGCGCGCGGGCAGCAGGTCTTCGGGCCGTACACCGGCGCGGAGGTCAACGCGTACTACCAGGCCGGCAACATTGCGCTCACTGATCAGATCCGCGGTGAACGCGACGCGGAATGGCTTCCGCTCGCCTACGTCCTCGGCGTCGCCCCGCCGCCTCCCGACATCTCGAGTCAACCACCGATCGGTGTTGCCGGTGTGGGCGGTCACGACGAAGCAATGCCGCTCGCGCTGTGGTCCCTTGGTCTCGCCGTGGCAACGCTCGTCTGTTGCGGCATCTGCAGCGCCATTCCCGGCGTGATCGTCGGAGCATTCGCGCTGCAGAAACCACGCAGCCCCGGTCGCTCGCTCGCGATCGTGGGCATCTGGCTCAACATCCTCGGCGCCATCGTCAGCATTGCTCTCTCGTGGTTCTTCCTCGCGCAGATGGACGCGATCGGCAGAGCGTTCACGCCGTAGGACTTCTGATCCACATGAATACGTCACCGTCTGAACCTCTGGTCCATGGCTCATCAGTGGATGCCGCGCGCGTCACGTTCGTGAGTCTCGGCTGTCCCAAGAACCTCGTCGACAGCGAGAAAATGCTCGGCGTGCTGCACCGGAGCGGTGTGACGCTCGTGAACGAAGACGAAGGTGCCGACACGATCGTCATCAACACCTGCGGCTTTCTTGAAGCGAGCAAAGACGAGTCACTCGACGTCATTCGTCAGGCGATCGAACGGAAGAACCGCGGAGAACTGAAGCGGGTGGTGGTCGCCGGTTGTCTCGTGCAGCGACACCGCGCGAAGCTCTTGGAGTGGGCACCGGGCATCGATGCGATGATTGGTGTCTTTGACCGCGATCACATTCTGGACGCCGTGCGCGGCGCCGACCGCGCCGCACTGCCCGCTGCGGGCGAGGGGCCGCGCTACTGGATCGCCGGCAACGCGCTGCAGGCTGCGAACGAGCGCGGCCGGAACACGGTCGGCCTGACGGTGAACGGACTCGATGGCAAAGGGGTCGGCTACTTCGAGGACGACAGCGGCCGCTTTCGACTCACACCGCGCCACTGGGCGTACCTGCGCGTGAGCGAGGGCTGCAACCAGCGCTGCGCGTTCTGCACGATTCCCGCCATCCGCGGCAAGATGCGGTCGAAGCCGGTCGAAACGATTGTCAATGAAGCGCGGGCTCTCATGGCCGACGGCGCGTTCGAACTGAATCTCATCGGCCAGGACACGACAAGTTTCGGCATGGACATTGGCTATGGGCCCGGCCTCGTCGGCATGCTCGAAGCGCTCAACGAGGTCGCGCGCGACGCCGGTGGCGGATGGATGCGGCTGATGTATGCGTACCCGTCCAAGTTCGACGACGCGATGATCGACGCGATCGCGCGCCTCGATCACATCGTCAAGTACATCGACATTCCGCTGCAGCACATGAGTACCCGCATGCTGAGCAGCATGCGCCGGCATATCACGAAGGATGCGCAGCTCGAGCTGCTGGAGAAGCTGCGTGAGCGGATCCCCGGCATCGCGATCCGAACGACGTTCATCACCGGATTCCCTGGCGAAACGCAGGACGATCACGACGAACTGCTCGATGTCGTCCGCGACTTCGGTTTCGACATGATGGGCGTCTTCAAGTACAGCCGCGAGGAAAACACACCCGCCGGAACGATGGATGAAGATCCGGCGCTGCACGTTCCCGATGAAGTGAAGATCGAGCGCGAGGCGGAACTCATGCTCGCACAGCAGGAGGTCGCGTTCGAGCAGGCGAAGTTCGTGGCCGAGCAGAAGTGCCAGTTCGATGTGCTCATCGACGCGAAGGCGCCCGGCAAGACGAAGGGGCGCGCGACGACCGGCGTCACCAAGAGCGGTCAGCTGTACACGGGCCGCGCGTACTTCCAAGCCCCCCAGGTCGACAGCGTGACGTACGTACACGCGACGGAGGATCTCTCACCGGGCGAACTCGTCCGCTGCACAATCGTCGACGCCGACGGTTACGACCTGATCGCGCAGCCCTCGCACGAGATGGAGAAGAAGATCCGGCTGCCGATCATGAAGTGATCTTGCGCCGAACGCACATTTCGTTGACGACGGGTGATCACCAAACTACTCTTCAGTGACGAACTCCGAATCGAGTTGCTTCTCGATCAGACGACCACGCCCGCCGCTTGTCAATACCGCTCGGAGAACCAGTGCCCGAATCGATCACAGCGCAGAAGCCGCGAAGAACACGCTCCGAAGCGACTACGATTCCTACGCCGAAGGCGTACGAAGGTCCGGGTTCGACGCATGCACTGAACCTCGGAGACGCGCGCGAACTGGACTGGATCGCGGACGGCGCTGTGCACCTTGTCGTCACGTCGCCTCCCTACTTCAATCTCAAGAAGTACAACGACTGCCCCGGCCAGCTGGGAGATCTGAACGACTATGAACGATTCCACGACGAGCTCGATCGCGTCTGGCAGCACTGCTTCCGCGTGCTCGTGCCGGGCGGCCGACTGATCGTGAACGTCGGCGATGTGTGCGTTGCCCGCCGCGAGAATGGCGGCCGGCACCATGTCTTTCCGCTGCACGCGGACATCGCGGTACGAGCCCGACGCGTTGGCTTTGATTACCTCACGCCCATCCTCTGGAACAAGATCGCGAACGCGCGCTTCGAAGCCGAGGGGAACGGCGGCGGGTTCCTCGGCAAGCCGTATGAACCGAACGGCATTGTCAAGAATGATGTGGAGTACGTGCTCATGCTGCGCAAACACGGCAAGTATCGAAGTCCGTCGGAAGAGCAGCGAGCATCGTCGCGGCTCACCAAAGACGAGCAGTCCGCATGGTTCCGGCCGATCTGGACCGATCTCACCGGCGCCTCCACGAAAACGCATCCAGCGCCGTTCCCGGTTGAGTTCGCGTACCGCCTGGTGCGAATGTTCTCGTTCACAGGAGACACGGTGCTCGATCCATTTGCGGGCACCGGCTCGACAAGCCTCGCGTCGCTTCAATGTCACCGTAACAGCATTGCCAACGAGCTCGACCCAGCTTACTTCGCGCTCGCGGAGTCTCGACTGAAGAACGAGATCGACCAGCAGCCGATGTTCGGCGCGCGGGCGTCACTCAGCGTCAGCCGGAAAAGCGGTCGACGTAAGCACGGCTGATCTCATGGATGAAGGCGTCGTAGTGATCCAGATCTCCGGGCTGCGGCGCGGGATTCCCTGTGTGCAATAAACAGCCCGCGGTGTTGTCGCAATCGATCACGATAGTCACGAACGCATCAAATCCGGTCTGACCATCTGCTGTCCGTCGGTGCAGACCCCGCAGGTGCTGGACGATGGCTCCCGCTGCCTCAGGTTGTTTGTGCGAGGTGAATAGAACAGGTCCAGCAGGCAACCGGCGCGTCGGAGATGCGTATTTTTCCGCGATGTTCACGACAACGATTCCGCAGGCGATCGCTTTCGGCTCACCTTTATGCACGATCTCATGCGATGACGACAGCTCGTCATAGATCCGAGGTTTTGTCTTCGAGTGTTCGGTCATGCATTGCTTTGCCTCCATCGCGACACGCAGTTGCGAGATCTTCCCCATGACGATCGACGACGAGGCGAGCGGCACGATGATCGCGTCTGCAGGCGTGCCGATCGCAAGATCCAGACTTTTTGTCTTACCGCTGGCAAACGTATGCGCGGCGTTCACGCCGCCGACGATCGTTCCTGCGCCGGCGTGCGATGCCATCGCTGGGCACGCACGAAGGAGGTCTGCCAAGACGAGCTCACAGAGCTTCCTCGAGTGGTAATCAGAGCGCGGATGATATCGGTAGACCTTCCGCCCGTGCTTATTGTCGTTTGCTACGTTCGTGCTCATCCATCTGGCAAACTCTTCGGGGGCGCCCATATGCGCACGCTAACTCAGGACTGTGCTCCTTGCGCCCGGTTCACCGCCTCCCCGCGCTCCGCTCACCGCCTGCCGGTCTGAATCCGAGCCGCACGGAGCTCGAGCGCGTCGGCTTCCGCGTCCCGTCCCCCAGCGCGGCAGACGGTCGCGAGATTCTTGAGCGGGACCACGAGCTCGGCGGACTCGGCGCCGCGCGCAGTCTCGAGGATCGCGATCGATCGCCGGAACCCGACTTCGGCGATGACGAAGTGCCGCTGCGACGCGTGCAGCAGCGCGAGATCGTTCAGCGCGGGCACGATCGCAGGATCATGCGATCCATGCGTGCGTTCCAGAATCACGAGCGCCCGCTCGAACAGCCGCTGCGCGGCGGCCGGTCGATTCTGCCGCTCAGCAAGCGCCCCGCACTCCCGCAGCGGCGCAACGACCGCCGGGTGCTCAGGGCCCGCTGATGCTTCCATGATCGTGAGCGCGCGAGCCGCGAGCGGTTCCGCCTCCGCGTATTGCCCTGCATTTCTCCGCAGTGCGGCGAGGTTCATGGCGCTCGCGGCAACGGACGGGTGAAACAGACCCAAGGTCCGCTCGCGAATGGCGAGCGCCCGCCGGTAAAGCGGCTCGGCGCGGTCAAACTGCGCCTGCACCGCATAGAGCGACGCGAGACTGCTGACGCTCGTCGCGACGTCGAGGTGCTCCGGTCCGCGCGCAGCTTCGAGCACCGCCACCGCGCGCTCATAGAGGGACTCCGCCTCCGTGTAGCGCCCGCTCGCCGTGTACAGCGCGGCGAGATTGTTCAAACTCGCCGCAACACTCGGATGGGCGCTGCCGAGGTTGCTCTCCCGAATGGCCAGCGCCCGGAGGTACAGCGACTCGGCCCGCGAAACTTGGGCAAGCGCCTTGCAGCATCCGGCAAGGTTGTTCAGCGCGACCGCGAGACTGATGTGCTGCGGACCCAGCGCCGCTTCACGTATCACGAGTGACCGCTCCAGCATCGGCAGCGCCTGCGCGTACCCGGATACGGCCTCGAGAATCATCGCCGTGTCGTTGAGGCACAGCGCGATGTTCATGTCATCGTGACCGAACTCCATATCGGCACGTTCGAGCGCCTGCGTCGCGCTCGCCAGCGCCCGGGCGTGATCGCCGCTCTCGAAAAGCTGCTTCGCCTCCGCGCGGAGCGACGCCCAGTCGCCGCCGTGCGCCGACGAAGCCATCATCACCAGGAGGCCGAGAGCGATGGCAATCAACAAGGCGCCGTGATCGCGCAGTTCCATGGCATCACCCTTTCGATCTGCCGATGCGCTCGACCTGCTGCAGGTAGCGCGCGACGTCGTCATTGGGCTTCACTTCATGGGCTCGACGCAGCAGCGGTACGGCATCGTTGTAGCGACCGAGGCTGACGAGGAGCTGGGCGTGACGAATCTTCGCATTGACTTCGAACGCGTCGATACTCTCGGCACGCTCGTAATAGAAAATCGCGCGCTCCGGTTCGCCGGTCTTGGCGAAGTGCTGTCCCAGCAGCATGAGTGCTTCGCCGTCCAGCGGATCGATCTTGATGATCTCCTCGAGAATTGCCGCTGTTTCAGCGGTGCCTCCGCCCTCGGCCATGCTGAGCCGCGCCTCCAGCTTGAGCAGCTTCCGCCGATCCCCCTCACCGAGCTCCCCGCCGCGCGTCGTGCGCAGATGCGCCGCGAGCTCGCGCGCCTGCGGCAGCGCCCCGCGCGCCGCGAGCACCTCCGCCGCGTGCAACGGCCGCGCAATCGGCTGCGCGGTGTCGAAATCGAATCCGCGACGGTACGCCCGCGCCGCGAGCGTCATCAGGTTCTCGCCGACGTAGATGTCACCAAGCGTGTGCAGGCTGTCGACGGTGGACTTGCCGAGCAGGTCGAGCGCCTCGAGATTCTCCGCCGCCTTCAACGGCTGCTTCATGCCGAGATAGGTGTGCGCCTGCAACAGCCAGAACTCGCCCTTGTTCGGATACCGCTCAATGAGTCCGTCGAGCAGCGAGGCAGCGTCCTCAAACTTGTTCTGCTTGAAAACGCATTGCGTCAGACCGAGACGCCATTCACTGCTGTCCGGCTGCAGCAGCAGGGCGTTGCGGAATGCGGTTTCTGCCGCCTGAAAATCCTGCGTTGCTGCGTAGGCGAATCCGAGCAGTCCGTACGAATACGAGTCACCGCCGCCGAGTTCGATCATGCGCGTGAACGCGCGGATCGCTTCGTCGTACGTTCCGTTGCGCGCATGAATGAGGCCGATGTTCCGCCAGGCGCGGCGGAAGCTCGGGAACTTCGCCACGGCCTGCGTGTAGTTCACAAGCGCTTCCGCCATCTTGTCCTGCTGAAAGCGAATGCCGCCGAGGGTGAAGTCGAGGACCGCCGAGGAGTCGGGCTTCATCGCCTTCGCAAGCTGAAGTTCCGCCTTCGGAAGCTCCTTTTCCATGAGCGGACGAAGCTTCTCCAGGATCTTCACTTCGTCAGGCGTGACACGCGGCTCGATCTCCGCGTTGGTGCCGTATGCGCCAATGAACTGCCGCTGAAACGTCGGGTCGTTCCAGATCGCCCCAATACTGTCACGAGTGCTAGCACGAGCGCTGGCACTACCTTGGGCCGCTGCCGGCCTGCTCACGATGAGCGCGATAGCGGTCGCGAGCGACAGACGTACGAACGTGAAACTGTTGATCGTCATGATTGATCTTTCTGCGGTCTACGGTTGAAAGCGGATGCCCACGCGCATCTTGCATGAGACGCGCTCTCCCGCTTTCACAGCCGGTTCAAACTTCCACTTCTTCACCGCGTCAAGCGCGGGCTTCTCGAACGCCGGCAACGAAGCCTTTTCAACGCGCGGATCCTGGACTTTGCCGACGGCATCGACGACGAAGATCACGGTGACCACACCTTCGAGCTTCTTCGAGCGCAGCGCCGCCGGATAGGTGGCCGTCGCCTGAAAGATCGCCCGCGGCTTCTGATCGATCTCGCTGAGACTGAACGCGCCTTCGAGCTTCTCGCGCAGTCCGTCGTCCTTCCCGCCCATGCCGCCGATACGGCCGCCCGACGCAAAGCTGAGCGTCTCCGCGAAATCGCCGCCAGTCCCGCCCTGACCATCCAGCGCGGCCGCCAAAGCGCTCAAGCTCGCCGCTTCCAGTTCAGGAGCATCAATCTGCGGGGCGACATCGAGGTTCTTGAGGAGTTCAGCAGCATCCGGCGGCTCCTCGCGTGCCACGTCCTCGATCTCTTCCTCGTCTTCGGGCTCCTTCGGTTCCTCCTCCGGCAACGGCGCGAGAGGTTCGTCGCCCAACAGATCCACCTCCTGCACGGTCTGCCCGTCATGCCGGGCGCCGGGAAAGAAGTATCCACCGAACAGGACGAACCCCGTATGCAGCATGAGCGCGCTGATGACACCAATGAGGATGCGTGCCATCGCTACTTCCGCTCCGTGTTGATGCCAACCTTGGCGATCCCGATCCGACGCACTTCGTCAAGTACCGCGATAACGTGCTTGAAGTCGGCCCCGGCATCGCTGTTGATGATGACCTTCGGATCGGTCGACGTCGTCTTCAGCGTCTGCAGCTTCATTGGAAGCTGCGCGATCGAGATCTTTTCCTTGTTGTAGAACACCTCGCCCTTGTCACTGACGCTGAGCGTGACGGCCTTGTCCATCTCCTTCTTGTCGCCGAGCGATGCCGAACTCGACGCAGTCGGCAGCGAGACGCGGACGCCCTGATTCTTCGTCATCGAAAGCGACACCATGATAAATGTCGCAAGGAGAAAGAACATGATGTCAATGAGAGGAACGATCTCGATGCGGGCACGCTTGGGTCCGCCAGCGGGTGCTGAGCTATGCATGGGAATTGATCCTTTACGAGGGCAGAAGCTCGAAGTGACGCGTCGACATCGGCTTCGTGTCCGCGATGACGCTGGCGTGTGCGACATCGAGGCGCGGCCGGACGAGCAGCTCAAGCTGCGTGGAGGCCGACTCGATCTCGTGCCGTGCGTCCTCGAGCCGGGCGTTCATGAAGTTGAACGGCAAGAGTGCGGTGATCGCGATGCCGAGCCCGAACGCCGTCGCGATCAATGCTTCTGCAATGCCGCCGGTGATGGCACCGGGAGAATCGAGATCACCGCCGATCAGCGAGAACGAACCCATCATGCCAACGACGGTGCCCAGGAGACCGAGCAGCGGCGCGAGCGTGATGACCGTGTCGAGGATCGGTACACCGCGACGAAACCGCTTGAGTTCCTGCCCTTGGGCGTACAGCAGTGCGTTCTCAAGCGAGCCCTCGCGATGCGCCAACGCGTAGCCGAGCGCGCGGAGGACGTAGAACTTTGATCCTTTCGAGATACGCACCGCTTCGTCCAGATGTCCATGGCTGACGGCGGTGAAGAATCGTTCCATCGCCTTGGGGTCGCGGCGCCACCGTTCGATCATCAGAAACAGCAGGCGTTCCAGCACCGTTCCCAGTGCCAGCACCGATGCGAAGAGCAGCGGCCACATGATCGGACCGCCCTTCTCGAAGATGTGCATCAGGTTGGTCTTCTGGATCAGCGCCTTGAGCGCGCCGCCGAGCGAGGGGTCGAGCGGCAGCATGCCCTGGCCGGTACCGACGATTGACGCGATGCCCGCCTGCATCGGTCCTTCCAGCGGACGGATGAGCGGATTGACCGATCCCGTCTGCGGGATGACGAGGCCGGCGGTTCCGCCCGACGACGTCGCAAAGAGCGCGATCGGGCCGATGATAGCGAACTGACCGTTCGCAACCGAACCCTCGCCGTCGACTGCAACGCCCGGGAAGCGCATGCCGCCCACGACGTCGAAGAGCCGCTCGACTGAGACGTTGACGAAGTCAATCTGCCGCGTGAACCGCTCCGATGGCGAGAGCGTGGTGTTCGCGGCTGCGTCAGTCGCGGACTTGATCGCTTCGCCGCAGTACTGCAGCTCGCTGATGTGCACTTTCGAAGCAAACGTCTTCGCGTACTCATCGAGCAGATTGCCGACGTACGTGAGCTCATCCTGTCGCGCCTTGGACTCGGCCTTGATCGTCGGCAGTTCGAGATTTCCTGCGTCGATCAGGCGCGTCACGCGCTCGAACTCCTTGCGGAGCTCGACGACGCGCTCTTCTGCTGCCGTGAGTTCGCCGGCAAGCGGAAGCTTCTCGCGGGCGATCTCCTCGCGGAGCTCGTTCAACGTTTGAATGCTCCTGGCCAGTTCGTCGGCGGCGGAGCGCGAGAGATGCGACATCGACTCCGTGTTCGAAGGCGCAGTGGCGTCGGGGGCGGAAGAGCTTTGCGCCGCACCGCGCGCCGAAACACACAGACTGCACACGATAATGATGACACCGGAGAGGAGTTTCATTGGATATTCACCGGAAGCGGCACGAATGCCGGGGAGTGCTTGCCTTGCAGAATCTCGAGCGACCTCAGCACGTCGCCCGCGACGGCCTTCGACGGTTCCCATGTCCAGCCTTCGCTGCCCGGACGTCCGATGCCGCCTTCACCGGTTGCGCTCACGTAGTACGCCTGCGCGAGGCCCAGATACATCACCCTGACTTCAGCGGGCTTGCCGGACGCAAGCGTGTGCACTTCAAAGCTCACGCTGATCTCGGTGTGCGCCTTGTTGACCTCGTTGAGAATGCCGAGCACGTTTTGAAATCGCTCGGCAGCCGATACCGTCGTCGCGGCCGAGTCCGTCGGCACCCGCTGATACAGCGGCTGAATCTTTTCCTGCAGCGGCTTCGGAAGCATGACGAAGAGCCGCCGCACCTCTGCTTCCATGGCCGAGACAGCGGTCGCAAGCTGCGTGCCGGTGTCTTTCAAATGATCATTCTCTGCCTGCAGCGCATCGCGCTTCTTTGCTGACTCGATCACGCTCTCCTGCGCCGCCTTCGTCTTTTCCTCAAGCACCACCGCCTCGGACTTCACGAGCTCGAGACGGCTCAGCAGCAGCTCTTTACCCTGCTGCCATTCGCTGCGCTCCTTGGAGATGATCTGCTGAGTCTCGATCCACTTGCCCATGGTGAGCCTGGTCTGATCGAGCGTCGCCGGTGATGCCGTCGCATCTTCGGTCGATGACTGTCCCGATGCAGCCGCGAGGGTGATTGCGGCGAGACCCGCTGCGGCGAGAGGTCCGAACACGATGCTTCTGCGTCGCCTCGTTGATGGATGCTGTTGTGATTGCCTGTGCGTGTTCATGAGAATCGTTCTGAAGAGATGCACTGCGCCGCTCAGAATGTGAACTGAAGCGACGCTCCCACCGCGAAGTCGATGCCCTGGCTGTATCGCGTGTTGAGCACGTCCCCTCCGGTATAGGGAGAGCGGTACACCGTCTCGATGTCCGGATTCGTGAGGTTCTTCGCTTGGAAGAAGATCTTGAAGTGCTCGCCGATCGACTGCGTGATAGTGAAATTCAGTGTGCCGTAGGTGGTGGAGAAGATGCTCGGAACGAAGTTGGAGTCGGACGTTCCTGCGCCGGCGATGAGCGCGTCGCCGATCACGGTGTAGAAGAGACCGAGCTGCGTGCCGGTTTCTTTGACGTCCAGTGTGGCGTACAGGTTGTAGAGGTACTCCGGCGTGCCGGTCATCTCGCGCGTTGCCATCGGCGCGGCGATGTTCGCATTGTTGAAGTCGGCTGCCTCGTCGTCAGGAAGCGTCACCTCTGACTCGATGAACGTGGCGTTGCCGCCGAGGGTCAGTCCTTCGAGCGCTTCCCACACGTCGCCCATGTTCTGCCGCACTTCGAACTCGAGGCCCGTCAGCTTGCCTTTCGGGTAGTTGGTCGGCGACGTGAAGTTGAACTCCGCCACGCGCTGCACATACTCGATCGGACCATCAACATCCTTGTGAAACAACGATGCGGAAATCAGTCCGCCCTCGAACGGCGTGTAGTCCACGCGGAAGTCATAGTTCTGCAGCGAGCTCATCTGGAGATTCGGATTGCCGATGAAGATCGGTCCTCCGAGAAACTCCTGCTGGATGATCGGCGTCAGTTCCTTAAACGTCTGCCGCGCCACTGTCTGGCTGTACGACGTCCGAAGCGTGACCTGCTCAATCGGCTTGTAGACGAGGCCGATCGACGGAAGCACATCGTCCTGTGCAAAGTCGACATCCGCTGCGCCCGGGCTCAAGGCGACGCCCGTCACGGCGCCCGGCGGGAACCACATCGAGTCGGCTTCCGCGAAGTTCTCGACGCCGATCGAGGTGGACTCAAAGCGTGCGCCGCCGATGAGATTGAGCCCGTTGATCAGCGGCAGATCCCCCATCGCGTACCACGCCGTAATGCGCTGCTTGCCTTCGTAGTCGACATCGACAAACGGCGGCCCGTCGGTGATGGGATGCGGTTCCGACGGGAACACCTCGCTCCACGGCGTCTCCCATTCCCCGGGCGACGAGCTGTTGTCGTTGAAGTTGCTGAAGGTGTCCTGATTGAATGATCGATCGACGTCGTCACGGAAGTAGCCGAACTTCACGTATCCGATGTCGTCTGTCCACTGCGCGAACGGAATCTTGAGGTTGAGCGCGTACTGCTCGCTCTCTTCGTCGATCGTCTTCCAGATGCGCTGAAAATTGCCGAGCGTGAAGTTCGCATCCGGCTTGAATGGAAAGTATTCCGCCGGTGAGGTGAACGGCGGAAGGAACGGCGGAAACCCCGGGTTGAACGATTCCGGCAGCCAGAGCGAGGCGAACTGCCGCTTGTCCGGCTGATCCAGATTCGCTGAGCTTTTCGAGACGGTCCAGTCAAAGATCGGAGCGCGAATGATTCCTTCGTCATCGAAGCCGAGCGCATCGAAGGCGAGCGAGTGCTTGCCATTCAGAATCAGCGATTGCGTCTTGCGCTCCGTGTACTCGAGCGTTTCAAGACGCGTGTACGGAGAGGCCTTGAGATTCTCCGGCGTGTTGCCCTCGGCCGTGGGATCGTTCGGGTCGTAGCCGGGAAAGTAGTACGCCTTGCCGCGCGTATTCTCAGCGAGCGTCGCCTTGTCTTCAGCGCTCGTGGTGGCGAGAAACGTCACACCAAGCTTGTGGTTCTCACTTTCGATTCCCAGTGTCCCGAGGCCGCCCCACTGCACCGACTCCGATCCCTGTGTGACGTCGAGGAGTCGTGTCTTGAAGTCGCCATCCGTTGGCGTCCCCTGCAGCGTTTCGGGCGTCAGACCATTGCCGGGTGTCGTCACCCAATACGAATCGTTGACACCGTTGTCGAAGTAGGCGCTGTCGCGCTCGTAGAAGATGCTCGCGAAGCCGCCGATCCTTACGTCGTCGGTGAGGTCGTACGAGCCTCCCCCGGACAATGCCCACTTTGAATCCGTTGGCGCATCACCGAGGCCAACGCCCGCGGCGCCGTCCCAGTTCTCGCCGAGCTTGTCGAGCTGCTGGTCGCGCCGACCGTCGTCTCCCCCGAAGAAGTCAAACCCGCTGCCGTCGTACGTGAGGAAATCCTTGCGGCGCCGCACCTGCGAGTTGTAGCCAACCTGCGCCTTGAACTGGAACGAGGTCTCTTTCGGGATCTCCTTCAGCACGACGTTCACGGCACCGCCCGACGCGTCGCCCTGCTGGTCCGGCGTAAACGTTTTGCTCACCTGGATGCTGTCGATGACCGCCGCAGGAAACTGATCGAGTTCAACCGCTCGCTTGTCTTCGTCAGCAGTCGGCAGGCGGGCGCCGTTGAGCTGCGAACTCACGTAGCGATCGGGAAGGCCGCGGATGACGGCATACTTGCCATCCTGCACCGTGGCGCCGGCCACCAGATTGAGCGCCGCCCCAGCGTCACTCGCGCCGGCCTTGCTCATCAAGTCGGCGCTGATCGAGTCGAGCAGTGACGGGCTTTCGAAGCGCAGTTTGAGCAGCGCTGCTTCCCCGCCCCCGATCTGCACATCCTGCACGACAAACTCTTCCATCTCCGTGAACTCGCCGGCGAGCGAGCTATTGACGTCGGTGAGTCCACCGGCGTTGACGACAACCTCGGTCTTCACCTGACGCTCGTATCCCGCTTTCGTGAACGCCAGCGTGTAGGTACCCGGGCGCACATCGGTGATGACGAACGTTCCCTGATCGGTCGTCGTCACGCGCTGTCCCGTCTCGACAACCAGCACCTGCGCCAGCGCCAGCGGAGCGTCGTAGTCCTTGTCGTAGACCACACCGCGAATGGATCCGGCCTGCTGCGCCGACGCGCCGGCACTCACCACGAACGCGATGCCGGACGCGAGCCAGCAGTTCGTGTTCCGCATCACCATGGCGAGGCCAGTCCCTGTTGAATCTGGCGAATCCGGTTCGCAATGGGCTCGTCAGGCGTGACTCCATGCAGCGCCATGGAGCAGCATGTGGCGACCAAATCTTCGGCGCGCGGACGTGAGTTTGGATTGACGACGCCGACTTCGAGGACCGACGCGTACAGGGCCAGGCACGCCTCGGTGTCGCCCATGGTGTGCAATGCTTCGGCGACAGGCCGCAGCGCCGACGCACGGTCGATGTTGATGATCGTCGCTTCCTCCGCCTCGAAACGGGCGCGCGCCGCAGCGATCAGAGTGTTGGCGTGCTCCCGTTCGCCAGCCTGCGCCCAGCGTTCCGCGAGCACCCCCAGCGTCGGCACAGCGGATTCCGCCGGCCATCGACCTTCGCCAAGAATCAACTCTGCTTCGTGCAACAGCTCAACTGCCTTCGCAAGATCATCGTGCGCGAGCGCCGCGTCGACGAGCTGCACGGTCCAGTAAACGCGCAGGGCCGCGGGCATCGTTGGCCACGCAGCGCGGAACGCGCGTTCGACCGTCGTGCGGCGCGAGTCGTCGGCGTAGCTCCCCGCGAACAGCTCGACATATGCGTCAGCGACATTGCGGATCTGATCAAAGTTCTTCGTCGCGACAATTGCCGCGAGCGCTGTCATCAGTGCATCGAACTGATCCACGTCCATGCGCCTCGCCGCGACGGCATGCAGCTTGCCGGCCTCGGCATCGACGACGCCGGCCTCGGAAGCAGCGGCCTTGTCACTCTGTCCATGCCAGGCGTAGACCTTGCCAATCTTGACCCGGATCAGATCTCGGCGCCAGTCCTCGACGGAGTCTGCGATTGCCGACGCCTGATCGAGATAGTGCGTGATGTCGACTCGCGGATGATGCTCCGCCAAATAGCCCGCGAAGTCGGCGTACGCCGCGCCGCGCCGCCAGTTGTCGATTGTCTGGATCGCCGCCAAGGCGCGTTGTGGCTGCTTCAGCCGCAGGTACGTCGCAACCACTGCTTCTTGCGCGCGGGACCGATCCTTGATGTGCGGATCCACCGGCATCGCCGAAGCGGCAGCGAGTGCCCGTTCCATGAGCTCGTGCTGACTTGGTGTCAGCGCGGCATCCGTCCACTGATTGCACAGCATGATCGACGCCATCGTCGGCGTCACCTGTGCCGCACACGTGGTGGCTGTCGTGTGCACGCTGCCGCCCATGATGAGGATGCTGAGCGCGACGAGCGGTGCGACTGATCGGGCGCGGAGCATGTGGGTGAGCGTTCTCATAAGCTTCATAGTTCGAAGGCTTGCGCCGCGTCTGCTGGCAGAGCACATGGCTCTGCCAGCAGACGTTGCATCACGTCAGTACAGACTGAATCAGCAGTCGCCCCATGCGCCGAGGAGGATCGCGAGATCGCCAGGGCCAGTGAAGTTGTTGCCGTTCAGATCACCATCGGGGGTCTCCCACGCACCAAGCAGGAACGCGAGGTCGGCGGCGCCGACGACACCGTCGCTATTGAAGTCGCCGAGGCACGGCTCGACGACCTCGCAGCCGCCGGGAGGAGCGACGTTGAAGCCGAACGCATCAGCAGCAGTCCAGCCGCAGAGCCAGTTCTCGTTGGCCGCAAACGCGCCGCGATACTGAACCCGCGTGAGGAAGCCATCGTTCGGCGCCATGGTGACGCTGGTGAGCGCCTCGTTGGCGGGACGAGGATCGAGCGAGATCACCGGCAGCATCGTGAGTCCACCCTTGACCACGGCCGGACCGCGGGTGATGGACTGGATCGGTGCGTCCGCGGCGTCGAAGCCGGGGACGAACACGTTGTTGTTCGCCGGAAGGAACACACCGACGACATTCGCTTCGGTGTAGGCGTTGGCGGAGAGGTTGCGGAAGATCACGCTGTCGACGATCTGCGCGAGCTTGCCGGCCGTCTGCGCGGTGTAGAACGCCGCGGGGTTGCCAGGAGCGTTGATCGGCGAGAACACCGAGAACGCCGTGGTCCATGTGGCTGGCCACGACAGTGTGCCGTTGAAACCGTAACCTTCGCCACCGTCACCGTCGACGTTGTCGAACGACACGAGACGATCGCCGAGATCCATGAAGATCGAGTTGCGATACTGGATACGCGCATTATCGCGCCACGCCGTGCCGTGATCGCCGGCGCCGGGGGCGGGCTGACCGATCGCGGTGACGTTGTGGATCACAGCCGTCGAAACCGGCTGCGCGTCCGAGCCTTCGGCACCATCGGTTTCGAAGATGTTGTCGCCGACACCCGAACCCTGTGCGGCATTCAGGCTGTGTCCCTGGACAATCAGACCAAACTGCGCCTTGCCGCGCCATCCCTGATCGATATCGAAGCTGTCGTCGCCGATGTTCCAGACATTGAAGTACTTGATGTTGACCGTACCGCCCCAGATCTCAATGCCGTCATCGACATTGTTCATGATGTCGATGTGATTGATGTCGGTCTCACGGCCGATTCCGCCGAGCGAAAGACCGTTCAGCTCGTTGCCGAGACCGATCACCTTGCCGGTGTAGCGGATCGAGACGTACTCGAGCGAACCGCTGTCGTCGTTGTCATTGCCGCCGCCGTAGAGCGTGTTCGGATCGCCGACGAACTCCGGCACGAGGCCTTCCATCGGACTGGTGTTGTTCGCGTTCGGCGTCTTGGTGTTGCCGGCGATCTGGGAGTCGGAGATGAACGCCTTGCCCATGAGCGTCAGGTTGCCCCACTCGTTCGCGGCTTCACGCCACGTGCCGGTCTGCGGATTTCCCGCAACCCACGTCGCGACATCCGCCTTCGACGTGAAGATGATCGGATCGAGCTGCGTGCCCTTCGCGATGATCTTCGCGCCGCGCGTGATCGCGAGGCTGCCGCCGATGTTGGTCGTGCTGGCGATGATGGTGCCCGGCTGAATCGTCAGCGTCGCGCCCGGCAGCACATAGATCTGCGTCTGAAGGTTGTAAGTATTGTTCGAAGTCCAAGTGGTCGAAACGGCGATATTGCTCGTGACCAGAACCTCTGCCGCCTGAAGCTGTCCTGCGGCGCAGCACACTGCACCCACCAATGCTGTCCCCATCAACGAACTCGAAGTAACGTTTTTCGCACTCATCGGAATTCCTTTCTCGAAGCCTCTGAACACAATGATCCACACGTGCGCACCGACAGCGAAGTCCATCTACGATGGACGGACTCCCCTCCGGGGCGATGATTGAGTCCTGCATCGGTGGGCGGCGATTTCCTATCGCCCAACCTCATGCACTGGACCCGGCACACACGCTACGAGACACGGATGTGGGTTTGATTCAGCTTGTACGAGGTCTCCGTGTCGTGTTTCGCTTAGAACTGATGTCCGCTTTGTGAAGACGGAACGCTACGACGGCTGTGTGTTGATCTCGTCAAGCAATCGTGTGGGTCGATGCTGGTTTGCGCAAAGAACACCGCCCGATGCCTCTGCAGGCACCGGGCGGTTGGTTCTCCCGTCGTCGTCGCACGCAGTCAGCGCGTCAGCGCCTGCGGCCCCCTGTCAGCTCCGTGTCAGCTCCATGATCCCAGCAGAATCGCAAGGTCGGACGCCGTCACCTTGCCGTCGCCGTCGAGATCGGCCGGGCAGCAGATGGCGTTGTCACACGGCTTGTCACCCCACGCGCCGAGGAGAAGGGCGAGATCGGCGGCGTCCACGACACCGTCGTTGTTCAAGTCTGCTTCCTGCGGCGGAACCACGTCGACCACCAGCTTGACCTCCTGCGCGGAGTACACGACGTGGAAGAAGCCCACGGCGGCGGCGGGGAATTCAACACACTGCCAGAATCCGTTGATCGTGCCCGTCGCCGTGAGAATGACGAACTCCTGACCGGTCACGGGCGTGAACGGACCGTCGAGCCGAACTTGCAGCGCGCCGCCAAGATTCACGTTGCCGTTCACCGTCATCAGATCGTTCCCGTCAAGTCCGAGGTCAACCACGAATCCGCCATCCACTGACTGGACGTAGTTGCCGTTCAGTTCGAGCGAACCGATGGCACTGCCGTCCGCATTCGACGGCGACGCTGAGCCGCCGGACACGTTCAGCGGTCCGTTGACGATGCCGTCACCGCTGAGCAAACCTCCGCTCACGTTGGCGCTTCCGCTGGAGAGCAGGTTGAACGAGCCGTGCACACGGGTTTCGCCATCGGTCTGGGTGTACGGGCCGTGACGACGCAGCGCGCTGGTTGCGTCCACCTTGACCGTGCCGGTGTTGGTGAACGCGCCGTGCGAGAGCGTCATGCCGCCCGCGCCACTGATGTGCATCGTGCCTTCGTTCCGGCTCGGAGCGCCGCCCCAGCCATCGAAGAACACTTCGACCGGCTGATCGGCAATGATCGCTCCCTCATTCAGAACGACCGTGTTGTCGGTGCCGATCTGCCCGGCGCCGCGGATCGTGTGGAACTGTCCATTCACAAACGTGCGGACCGCGCCGATGCTCGTGATGCGGTTCTGCGCCGCATCGGACAGCACCATCTCGCCTTGGCCGGCGAGCGTGACGGTCGCCGTGTTGAGCTGCAGGTCGGTGTTCGACCCGCTGGACTCGAGCGTCCACATGCCGTCGTTCGTGACCGTTCCCTGCAGCACGATGTCGCCATCGTTGCCTTGCCGGATGAGGCCTGTGCTCAGGACGTCGTCAAGCGCCGGCGCTTCCGTAGTCGAGACGACAAAGGCCCCGTCACCGGTGGTCTCGAGGAGACCGCCAATGATGGTTCCGTGACGCAGCGCCACACTGCTGCCAGCTTCGGCGCGGATCACGCCGTTCGTATCGTCGATCACCGTGCTGAAGAGTGTGAGTGTCGAGCCGTTGCGGGCGCGAAGGATGTTGTTGTTGATGCTGGGGCCACCGGCCCATCCATCGAAATGAATGCCCAATGGAAGCGTCGCCTCGATGACGCCTTCGTTGATGATGAGCGTGTTGTCGAAGCCGACCTGACCTGCGCCGCGAATGGTGTGCGACGCGCCGTTCACGAATGTACGGACTGCACCGACACTCATGAGACGGTTTTGAATCGCGTCCGACATCTCGACCGCACCGCTGCCCTCGAACGTTACCGTCGCGCTGTTGAACTGCAGATCCGTATTGCCTCCCGCGGACGACAACGCCCAGACGCCGTCGTTCACGATCGTGCCGAACGTGCGGCAGTCGCTGTCGTTCGTCTGTTCGAACAGGCCGGTCTTGTGCAGATTCTGCAGTTCGGGCGCTTCGGTCGAGCCGACGCGCAGCACGCCGGAGCCTGTCGTTTCAAGCAGACCTCCGGTGATCGTTCCGTGGCGGAACAAGACGACACTGCCGTCTTCCGCGCGGATCACGCCGTTCGTGTTGTCGATCGGCGTGTTGAACAGCGTGAGCGTCGAGCTGTCGCGGGCGCGCATCTCTCCGTTGTTGACGTTATTGGCGCCGTTCCATCCATCCAGGTGGATGCCCAAGGGAAGCGTTGCCTCGATCAAGCCTTCGTTGATGATCAGCGTGTTGTCGAACCCGAGCTGGCCCGCACCGCGGATCGTGTGATCCGCGCCGTGCACCAGCGTGCGGACCGCGCCGACGCTGAGGACGCGGTTCTGCGCAGCGTTCGACAGCGACAGTACACCGCTGCCGCTGAACGTGACGACCACCGACCCGCGGCCTGCGGTCACGACGGCGTTGTTCACACCAGCGAATCCGGGGACGCCGGCTGACCAGTTGGCCGGGTTGTTCCAGTCGCCGGTGCCGCGGCCGATCCAGTTGGAGATGACACCGGCCTGTGCGGTGTCGGCGGCGCCCAGCTGACCCCGGTGACAGCGATGAACGACGTGAGAACCGAATAGCGCATGACGAAATTCCCTCTGAAAAGACCAAGCTGGCGGTGCCTCCGAACTCCGGAAGCCACTCCGCGCACGTGCAATAGCGTGTCCGAGAAAGAACCCTCGTTCCGATGTACCCGCGAAGTCCGACGGTGAAGCTGCGAGCTTCATCTGAGATATGCAGGCGAGTTCTTCGCTCTGACAGTAACGGAAAGGATTTCGCAATTCGCCGGGCAATAGTCGATTTCGTGTTTACCCGGACCACGCATGTCACGCTCCTTGAACGGCTCGCAGAGGGAGAGGACCGCCACGCGTGGCGCGAATTCTGTGATCGATACGGCGATCTCATCCGCGGTTTCGCGCGCCGAGCCGGATGTTCCGAGAATGACGCGGACGATGTGCTGCCGGACGTGCTCGCAGCGCTTCTCAGCGTCATGCCTTCGTTTCGATACGACCCGGAGCGCGGACGATTCCGCCGCTGCCGAAGCGGTTGACCCTGCAGCCGAGGACCTGTGGAAGGACCTCTGGGAGGCCGAGTGGCGCCAGTATCACATGCGCATTGCGATGCACTCGATCGACGCGGAGTTCTCCGTGCACGATCGTGCGGCGTATCAGCGCTACGACGTCGAAGGTCGCAGCGCTGCCGACACCGCGACGACACTCGGCATCACCGTCGATCAGGTGTACCAGGCAAAGTCGCGCATTCTCCGCAGGCTGAGCGAGCTTGTCGCGCAACAGGTCGCCGACGAAGAGTGATGCGATGACAGCGGGATCAGCGACGACGGACTGCTGTATCTCGTCATGGAGCTCGTCAACGGCGTGCCGTTCGACCGTCATGTCGCCGACGAGGCGCGCCGGAATGCGCCGACAGCGCTGCGCACCAATCTCCTCCTCGGCGCCGACATTGCTGAAGCCGTGCACGCCGCGCACCGGCGCGGCGTGATTCATCGCGATCTGAAACCGAGCAACATTTTGATCGACGAGGAAGGACGAGCGCGGATCGTTGACTTCGGACTGGCGCGGGCCCTGGAGCCGTCGCTGCACGAACCGCACGTCAGCATGCGCGGGCAGTTCCTCGGCAGTGTTCTCCAGCCTCGGCGTCGTCCTTTATCAGACGATCACGCGCCGCTTTCCGTACGACATCGACGGACCTTTGTCATCGACGCTGCACAACATCGCGCACGTCGATCCGCAGCGTCCGACGCATGCGATGAACGGCCTTCCGCGCGATCTCGACGCGGTGCTTCTCACCTGTCTCGCGAAAGCTCCGGAGCGGCGCTACCAGTCCGCTGCCGATCTCGCCACCGACATCCGCGCCGTCGTGGCCGGCGGTCCGATCCGCGCCCAGCGCGACAGTGCGTGGTACGGAAGCAGACGCGGGCGACAACCGCGCGTTTCGCGGAGAGCCCGCGGCCGCGTACGAGCGCGTCGGCGACATCCAGGGCAATCCGACGATGCCGAACCTCGGGAGGAGCATGGACGCCATCGCGTCGATCGGCACGCTCGATCGGGCGGAGACACTCCTTGCGGCAGCGCGGAGCCGCGCTCCGGACGATCATTCGATGTTCCGCGAGTCGGCGGCCCAGCGTGACCGTCTGTCAGACGCGCTCGCGATGATCGGCAAGCCGGAGGACGCCCTGATCGCCGGCCGCGAAGGGCAGCGGTTCATGGAGCAGATCGTCACCGACGACGCCACGCCGACTGATCTCAGCAATCTCGCCGTGAGTCACGGCACGACCGCGTATCTGCTGCTCTCGCTGTCGAGGGCGGAGGAAGCCTCTGTCGCATCCACGAACGCCGTCGGATTCGTGCGCCGTGCACTGAGCATCGCTCCGACGAACGCGCTGGCACTGCGCCTGCTTTCGGTGAGCCTGAACCACTTCGCCGCGATCGAAATGCAGCGTGGCCGCTTCGACTCGGCGCGGAGCACGCTCGAGGAGTCACTCGCGATCGCCGAGCGACTGGCCGCCGCCGACCCCAGCGACACCGTGGCCGCCGGCGACGTCTCCTACACCCTGAACAAGCTCGGCGAACTGTCCATCAAGATCGCCGACTCCGCCGTTGCTGAAGCGGAGCTGGCGTCGACGCCGGTCGCGACGCGTCGGGAGCTGCTCAGAAAGGCTGCCGAGTGCTACGAGGAAGCCGGTGCGGTTCTTGAAGCGATGCGCACCGACGGCGTCCTCGCAACAGGCGACGCGGAACTGCCGGCTCAGCTCTTTGCCAAGGCGGCCGCATCGGGTGCCGCGCTTGAGGCGCATGAGGCGCCGCCGCCCGACCGCGACCCCGCCACCGACCCGCACTGAAGTCGATTTTTCGCTCGTCCATCTTCGCGATCGACCGTAGCATGATCGCCACCTTTCTATTGGCTTTTGCACTGGCTTTTGCACTGGCTTTTGCACTGGCTTTTGCACTGGCTTTTGCATTGGCTTTTGCACTGGCGCGATCAACTGTTACGGAGGCTTGCTGATGCTGACGATTCCTCGACCGATGAAAGCGATGGTCC
The DNA here is from genome assembly GCA_034439815.1 of Phycisphaerae bacterium. Lineage (GTDB taxonomy): Bacteria > Planctomycetota > Phycisphaerae > Phycisphaerales > SM1A02 > JAEUIT01. Next base: position 182 of record JAWXBD010000139.1, on the reverse strand, counting down.
GCCCAGCTGTCTGGATGCTCGGAGCGAGCGCGCTCCTCCTGATCATGCAACCGCTCGCAGCACAAACGAGCGAACCGCCGACGGCTGCTCCGCGCGAAGAGCCGCGCGAGCAACCGCACATCACAGCGACCAACAACCTCGATCCCGAACACCCCGCACCGATCGTGGGCTGGTGGAGCAAC